>CAIRXZ010000347.1 GCA_903882645.1 uncultured Acidobacteriia bacterium
ATGGGCTAAGAACAGGATGCCATACTGGGGCCGGTCTGTCAATAGAACTCAATATAGACAGACTCACTTTGGGGACCGCGGATCTCCGCTGGGGGCAATCGAATCAAAACAAACCGCGGGGAAAATGTAGAAACTCCAGAGGCAGGCCGGGAGGCCTGCCCCACTGGGAGCTACCGCAGGCCGGTGGTGAGGTAAACTTTGGAGAGCACGTTCAACGGCGAATACGTGTAGGATTGGCAGTCCGGACTGACCCGGATGGGCGTGAGATCGAGCAAACCCACCAGGTTCGGCGGATTCAGGTCCTTCCAGGGCGCCAGCTTTCCAGTTCTTAAATCCGCCTTCCACAGTTGCGGCGGCTGCTCGTCGTAACGGTACAGGACAAGCTGGTTATCGGGGCACCATTGCAGGGGCGTGAAGCCAGGTTCCGGAATGGGCACGATGCGGGGCTGTCCGGCCGCCGTCGGATAGATCGCCACGCGCTTCTCCTGGTCCACGGCCGCTACAAAGCGGCCGTCGGGCGACACCACGATGGGACTGCGCCGCTCATAGAAGATCCCGGCGCCGGTAATCGCCCGCGCGCCGCCCCCGAGCGGCTGCACGTAGTAGCGCAGATTCTCTCCCGGCGCCACGCCGGCGAAAACGAAGCTCTTTCCATCCGGGAGCCACGCGGCGCCGATATGGTTGATCTTGTCGGAGGTGAGTGATTTGGAGTTTCCCGGCCCGGCCGGCAGAAGGGTGAGCTGCGCGGGGGATCCCGCCGGATTGGCGATCGCCCACTGACCGTCGGGTGAGAGCGACAGCGGCAGCCCAACTCCCAACCGGACTGCCGCCGGCGAGCCGTCGATGGCGCGGAGGCAGGCGTCGTAATCGGCGCCGGTTGCATCGCCGCTCTCGGAGAACAGGATCTTCCTGCCGTCCCGGGAGATGTCCCTGACCTGCGATTGGTCGAGCCAGTACAGGTCCTTTTGGCCCGCCGGCGGCCCCGGCACGTGAACCATCGATTCCAGGAGCCTGTGGGACGAAAGCAGGACGCGTCCGTCGCGGGAGATATCCCCCAGGCTGGTGTAGTCCTGGTAACCGGCGATTTCGCGCTGCTTCCCCGACCGGTCGACCGCCCGAACCGCCAGGTTGGTCCCGCGCTCCGCGGCGGCGAACCACACCTCTTCGCCGTTGGGCGACCACGCCAGGCCGCGCATGGAATTGAAGCGCGACGAAAGCTGCCGGTGGTTGCCGGACAGATCCACCACGGCCACCCAGCCTGCCGAGTCGTCCGGCAGCGGGTGTTCCAGGAATGCGATCGTCTCGCCGCGCGGCGACACCCTCACTGCTTCCAAATAGCCGCCGGGAGGCGACTGGTACAGCATGCGCCCGGCCGGATATTCGATCCGCGAGCGTTCATTTTCCACCCGCGCCACGGCCAGTTGGGAGCCGTCCGGCGACCAGTCGGCCGACGACACGTTCTCGGCGAGGTCGCTTTCGCCGCCGCCCGAAAGCGGCGCCCGGACCAGCGTTCCGACGACCCCATGTTGGGTCCGGCTCGCCGGCCTGCACAGCGCCAATTCGCCGTGGAGGGAGACGGCCAGCAGCATTTCCCGCGCGCGCCCCAGTGCGTTGGACACAGCGCTCGCGGGGCGCGTCGAATACAACTGAAAGTCGCCGCCGTCCCACGCCGCCGAATACACGACGTTCCCATCCGCGGTAAATCGCGCGGCCGAGACGATGCCGCGGCTGAAGGTCAACGCTTGGAGAGGCCGCGGACGGCCGCGGAACGCGTAGGCGGCCAGAAATGCGGCCGCGGCGAGCGCCAATGCCGCGGCGATTCCCACGAGGGCGTGGCGCACCCGTTTGCGCGCCGGCCTCGGGTCGCGCTCCAGCAGCGCTTCGAGCGTGAGCGCCAAGTCCAGCGCCGATTGGAACCGGTCCTCCGGCCGCTTCGCCAGGCACCTCCTAACGATGCCCGCCAAGGCCGCCGGATTCTCGACGCCCGGCAGACCGCCCGGCAGCTCCGGCGCTTCCTGGCGCAAGATCGCGTTGGTCTCGTCGATCCACGTCTCCCCGGCAAACGGCCGTCTCCCCGCCAGCATCTCGTACAGCATCACGCCCAGGCTGAAGATGTCGGAACGGTGGCCGGCGGGCTCGCCCCGCACTTGCTCCGGCGACATGTACCCATACGATCCCAGGACCATTCCCGGCTCGGTGGCGCGCGCCGGCGCGGAACCGCCCCCGTGCGGCGCCAAACCCGGCAACTTGGCCAGGCCGAAGTCCAGGATTTTGGCCGCCCCGCCTCGAACCATGAAGATGTTCTCGGGCTTCAGGTCGCGGTGAACGATCCCTCCGGCGTGAGCCGCGCCCAAGCCCCGCGCGATTTGGGCCGCGCACGCCACCGCCGCCTTGGGGGCGATATCGGATCTCTCCAAGCGTTCGCGCAGCGTTTCTCCGCTGAGCAGCTCCGATACGAGATAAGGCGCCCCGCTCTGGCGCCCGAAATCGTGGATCGTGAGGATGTTAGGGTGGTTCAGCGAGCCGGCCGCGCGGGCCTCGCGCTCGAATCGCGAGAGCCTGTCCGGGTCGTGCGCGAATGCCGAGGGTAGCAATTTGACCGCGACCTCCCGCCCGAGCCGGGAATCGCGCGCCCGGTATACTTCCCCCATACCGCCGGCGCCGATATGTTCCACGATCTCGTACGGCCCGAGGCGGCTCCCGGGTTTCAAGCGGCTCGCAGCCTGCGCGGCTGCCACGGCCGGTTCTTCCAGAAAGTCCGCCGAGCCGACGTCGTGATCGAGCAGAGACTGGACCTCGGCCTTCAGCTCCGCGTCGTCCGCGCAGGCGTTTTCGAGGAATGCGGCCCGGCCGGCTGGATCGAGTTCGAGGGCGGCCTGAAGTATCGGCTTGATCTGGCGGTACCGCTCGGGACTCATGCGCTTGCGGGGCTCAGCTCGCGGTGCAGCCAGGCTTTCGCCATTCGCCAATCGCGTTTGACCGTGGCCGGCGAGACCCCCAACACCTGGGCCGTTTCCTCGATGCTCAGCCCGCCGAAGTAGCGCAGTTCGACGATCCGCCTTTGCTGCGAGTCGATACGCTCCAGCCCGTCGAGGGCTTCATCCAGGGCCAGCAGGTCCACTTCACCGGCGGCCGCCAATTGGTCCAGGTCTTCGACTTGGATCGGCGCCAGGCCGCCGCCCCTTTTGGCGCGGTTGCGGGTGCGCGCGTAGTCGATGAGCACCTCGCGCATCAGGTGGGAGGCCACCGCCAGGAATTGCACCCGGTCGTTCCCTTGCGGTTGGTTTTGCGCGGCGAGCCGGAGATAGGCCTCGTTGACCAGCGCCGTCGGCTGCAGCGTATGGTTGGGCCGCTCGCGGCGCAGACATCCGGCGGCCAGCCGGCGAAGTTCCTGGTAAAGGGCCGTGACCAGGGTTTCCGGCCGCTCCCCACCGTCGGGGGGCCGAAACTCCGGCTGCGACGCGTCCACCATAACAGCCTCCGGATCGCCAACGGGCTAGGGCCAGAATACCATGTCGCCAGCCGGTTAGCCTCTACAGTGTAGCGGCGGCAGCGATTCCGCATCCGTGGCAGTTGGGTGCGGGCAAGCAGCGGTATCGAAAGGGATTCCGAGGTTTTGGGCGAGCTGGGCAACTTCGGATGGGCATTGGGTGGGCTTGGCGGGGTCCCAAGGGACGAAGGAGGGA
>CAIRXZ010000348.1 GCA_903882645.1 uncultured Acidobacteriia bacterium
CTGGTCCGCGGCCGGCCCCCCGGCCGGCCTTCGGCCGGAGGCCGACGAGGGCGTCGGCCGCAGACCAGGGGGTCCGCCCCACCCAATCGCCGGAGTCCGCATCACTTCTGTTCGGAATTCAGGATTATCGCTTGGCCCTGTGAAGGACCATGGGCGCGGGCGTTTGCGCCCCCCGTCCACCCGCCCCGCCTCTTCCAAGGCCGACGAAGGCTCCCGACGACGGGTCCGAACCATCCGGCGGCGGGCCAATGGCCGGGCGCGGGCCGGCAGGCTCGGCTGGGGCGCCGCGTCCTCCCCGGCCGCCGATGGCGCCACCGGTCCGCTGAAGCTCGATCGCGTCTCCTTTTACCGTTCCCGTGTAGACAACCCCGGCGGCGCTGAAGGAGATGTTGGCGCCATCCACCTTTCCATCGGCTATCTCGGCGGGCGTCTCGCCGCCGCCGCCGCCGCGGCCGCCCCCGCCTCCCTCAACAGTTCCGGTAAGGGCATTCCCATTCTGCCGGAAAGTGAAGACCTGGCCGGCTCCCGCCCCGCCGAAACCGCCGCCGCCGCGGCCCGCGGGCTCAGCCACCGGCACAGGCCTCCACAGGCCCGTGACGCCCGAACCGGCCGGGATCTCGCGCTCCCAAACCGCCACCTGGGGACGCAACTTCACGGCCCTCGAGGCGATGGTCACGCTGGCCGGCGTCAATCCGGGCGAACTGGCCTCCACCGTGATGTTCCCCGCCGCTTTGGTGGATTGCACCAGCGCCATGCAAAGACCCGAGAACGCCTTCCGCGAACTGCCCTTGTCGGATTCGTGGCTGGTCGGGTCGCCGTTACCCACCCCGAGCACCGCCCCTTGGCCCGCGACCCGGAAACTCACCTGGTTGTCGGCGATCGGCACATAGCGGCCCTGCGCATCCCGCACCTCGACCGCGAACATCGCCACGTCCTCCCCATCCGCCGAGACCTCCTTGCGGTCGGGCGTGAGCGCCAGCTTCGCCGCCGGCCCCGCCGTCTCGCGCTTCGCCGTCAGCACCTGCTTGCCGTCCTTGAAACCCCGCGCCTCAATCGCGCCGGGAGCGTACTTGACGTTCCACGCCAGGTGCGAATCCTTCTTCATGTCCCTGGCGCCGAGGCTCTGGCCGTTTAGGAACAGCTCCACCCGGTCCAGGTTCGAGTGTACCCAGACCGCGATCTCCTGGCCCTCAAGCCCGGGCCAGTTCCAGTGCGGGAACACGTGCAGCGCCGGCTTGCCGGTCCACCACGCCTGGAAGTAGAAGAAGCTGTCCTTGGGGAAGCCGCAGGTATCGATAATGCCGTACTGCGAGCTGATGTTGGGCCATTGGTAGGGCGAAGGCTCGCCGCGGTAGTCGAAGCCCGTCCAGATGAAGCCGCCGGCGAGCCACGGCCGGGCGTTGCAGAAGCTCCACCAGCCTTCGCAGGAGGCGCGGCCGCTGGTGGTGTAGGGGTCGTAGGAGCCGACGAAGCCGTGTTCGGGGTCCATCTTGTAAATGCCGCGGGTGGCCACGGCGCTGACTTGCTCGGTTCCCATCACAGGAACCTTGGGATTGGCCTTGTGATACGCGTCGGCCGCCGGATCGGCGTAGTTATAGCCTTGCACGTCGCACGCGGCGAACCCGAACTTGCCCATGTTATTGCCGCCGAGCGGCGCGATGGAAACCAGCCGCGAGCCGTCGTGTTTGGTCGATACGGCTTTCATCGCCGACAGGATCAGGAAGCCCCGGTCGGTGGCCGCCGTGCCTTCCTCGTTGCCCATCGACCACATGAAGACGCTGGGATGGTTGCGGTCGCGCCGCACCAGGTTCTCGAACTGGCCCAGCCCTTCCGGGCTCGACGACATCATGCGGGTTTCATCGAACACCAACATGCCTAACTGGTCGGCCGCGTCCAGTAACTCCGGCGTCGGCGGATTGTGCGAGGTGCGCAGGGAGTTGCAGCCCATGTCCTGGAGTCTGCGGATGCGGAAGGCTTGCACCGCGTCCGGCACGGCCGCGCCTACGCCGGCGTGGTCCTGGTGGTTGCAGGTTCCCTTGAGCTTGACGGACTTGCCGTTGAGGAAGAAGCCCTTCTCGGCGTCGAACCTAACGGTGCGGATGCCGAAGGGCGTCTCGCAACGGTCTATGACCGGGCCGCCCGTATCCACCTCGGTCACCAGCTTATACATATTCCGCTTTTCCAGCGACCATAGCGCGGGCGCCTTCACCACTACCTGTTGCTCGTAAGTGCGCTCTCCGAGCTCGGCGATGGCGACCGGCAGCGTCGTGTCTTTTCCGACCACTTTGCCGGCGGGATCGAGAATCGTCGAGGTGACGCGCGCGCTCTTCGCGCCCTTGCCGTGGTTTTCCACCTCCGTCCGGATCTTGACGGTGGCTTCGCCCGGGCGCACCTCGGTGCGCGCAAACGCGCCCCATTTCTTGACGTGCACCGGGTGGGTCTTCACCAGCCAGACGTGCCGGTAAATGCCCGCGCCCTCGTAGAACCAGCCGTCGCTCTGGGTGGCGTCCACGCGGACCAACAGAACGTTCTTTGCGCCGGGAGTAGCGAAATCGGTCACGTCGAAGCTGAACGGGTCGTAGCCCCCGATGTGCCTGCCGATGTAGAAGCCGTTGAAAATGACCGTGGCCTCGCGGTAGGCCGCGTCGAACTCCAGCGTGATGCGCTTGCCCGCGTCGGATGCCGGGAGGTCGAAGACGCGGCGATACCAGCCGACGCTGGTGGCGGGGTACGTCCGCCCCAGCGGATAGAACCCCTTGCTGGAGAGAGCCGGGTCGTTTTGGAAGGGCAACTCGATGGCCCAGTCGTGAGGCAGGTTGACATCCTTCCAGTCGCTGTCGTCGAAGAGCAGCGTGCCGACCGGGCCGAAGTTGCCGGTCTTGGAAAAGTTGCCTCTGAAATTGAAATCCTGCGCGGCGTCGGCGGCGTGACCGAAGTGGAAGCGCCAGCCGAAATCGAGCAGGAGGCGTTCCCGGCCGGACCCCGGAGCCGCGCTTGCGGGCGGCGCGGTTTGCGCCTGGGCTTCCTCGCTAATCGTGGTCTCCGCCGCCGCCGCAACCGCGGCCGGCACGGCCAGACTGGTCTTAAACACATCCCTACGCGTCATGTCCTTCATTTCGATCTCCAATCGTCCGGGTTGTGGCGCGCTCCAGGTCGCCATCTTCGATGCGCCGCGAAACCGTGGGCTGAAGCCCACGGCGGCACGCTGAAGCGTGCGCCACGCCGAAACTCACAACCTCTTCCTACCCGTTCAAAGTCCAGCCGGGGCGGTACTGGCGCTTGAGCCAATCGTTGGCCTCGGCCATGTTCGTCACGCGGCCGGCGGCCGGATCGTACTCGAGCTTCTTGCCGGCGCGGTGGGCCGCCAGACCGAGCAGCATCTGCTCCATCATCGTACCGGCGTAGTCGAAGTCGCAGTGGGTCTTGCTGCTGGTTCCGTTCACGACGTTGTTGCTCCTGCCTTTGCAGGCGTTGAGCCAGTCGTCCTGGAACAGGTGCTCGCCGGCGACCTGTACCGGCCCGTTCGCGGCCTGCGCGGCACGAGCCGCGGCGGCCTGAATAGACGTGTTGGGGGTGGCCATGTTCGGCGGGATGCCGCCGGGGGAAAGGTTCACAATCGGGAAGCCGTCCGGCCCGAATTCGGGACCTGACGCTCCCGGGGCTCCACCGCGACCACCCGGGCCGCCACGGCCACCCTGCGCCGCAGCCTGATTGCCAATTGCGCTGAGAGCACGGCCGCCGCCGCGGCCGCCGGACACCTGCCCGGCTCCGCCCATCAGCGGCAGGAGCTGTTCCCTGCCGCGCCGCTTGTAGTAGGTCATGTCGCCGTCGTCATCGTTGGGGATGATTACGCGGCTATTGAAATCGGCGAGGATGATGCCCTTGGTCCCCTCGAAGATAGCGCCGTTGCCGATCCGCGTGACATCGAAGTAACTCTTAGGCGGATTCGGCTTCAGCCCGCCCTGATACCAGAACACCGTGACCGGCCCGCGCCAACTGTTGGCCGGATGGTTGAAAGCTACCTTCAGCTTCACCGGCGTGATGTTCGGGTCGAACTTGTCGCTTACGTCCATATCGGCTTCGATGCCGGTCGGGCCGCCCGCGTCGATGGCGTTCCACAGCAGATCCATGGTGTGCGCGCCCATGTCGCCCATCTGGCCCACGCCGAAGTCCCGGTACATGTTCCACGAAAGGCAGTTATTGCCGGGGCCGGGCGCGGCGAAATACTGCGGGCTGTAGGGATGGAAGGGCGATGGCCCGATCCACTGATCGTAATGGAAGAACGAGGGCGGCTCGCCTTCGCCTTTGGGATAGCCGGGGCGGGGAAGTTGGCGGCTGTCCCAGCCATGGATGATCTTCAGATCGCCGATGGCCCCGTCGAGGATGAGCTCCCTCAAGCGCTCAAAGTTTGGATAGGCGTGACGCTGGGTGCCGTGCTGGGTGGCCAGCTTGGCCTTGTTCTTCAGATAATTTGCGCGGACCGTGCGGGTTTCCTCTACGGTGATGCCCAGCGGCTTCTCGCAGTAGACGTTCATGCCGCGGTTCAGCGCCCAGTTGGCGATGAAGGCGTGGTGATGATCGGCGGTGCAGACGATGACGCCCTCAATGTCCTTCTGGTCGAGACACTTGCGCCAGTCCCAATACGTCTTGGCCTTGGGGAAAATCCGGAGGCCTTCGGCCAGCCGGTTATCGTTCACGTCGCACAGGGCCGCCACGTTCTCGTTCGCCAGCACGTTGTAGTGCGCGGTCCCCCGGCCCCATACGCCGATGAGGGCGATATTCAACTTGTTGCCGGGAGCATTCTGCCCTCTGAGCGTGCCGCTCCTGAGAATCGTCAGTCCGGCGCCGGCAGCCGCCGACTTAAGCAAATCGCGCCGTTGCATGATGCCATTCTCCTCTCGTTTCGCGCCGTTCGATTTGTTCCTCACGCTCGGGCCGGGCATGCCCGGCCCCTACACAGGGCTCTTGTATGGCAAGGAAAGCCTCGCACACAAGCCGCATGTTTCCCAAAGACGGTGAAGAAACCACGCTCTCTAGGTACTAGCGGGGCAGGCTGGCCGCCTGCCCCGCAAAGCCGGCCGATTAGAACTCGAACCGGAAGTCGCCGGAAAGGATGCGCGCCGGGCGCGTGCCGTTGACGGTGCCCCACTGGGCATTGATATTGACGTTGGAGGCGTTGAACGTCGCCGACGTGTTCATGCCGTTGATCTCGGGGTGGTTGAAGACGTTGTACGCCTCGAAACGGATCCTGAGCATGCGCTTTTCGCCGTTGAGTGGAACGGTCTTACCCATGGAGGCGTCCCAGTTGGACCAGCCTGGGTAATACATCGTGTTCAAGCCCAGGTTGCCGATGGATGCGCCGGCGCCAGGCGGTATCGCATAGGCGCTGAAGTTGATGTACGTATTGTCCATGCGATTGACGTTCGCCGGGATCGTTGCGCCCAACGCATTGACGGTCGGGGCGGCCGAGCCGCTGCCGACCACATTGAAGCGCGTTCCTTCCGAGCTGGAGCCGGTCAAGTCCCGGGACGGAGAGAAGCCGAAGCCGGGATTGTACGGCTGGCCGGTGGAGAACTGGGTAATGCCGGAAAGGGTCCAGTGGTCCGTGAACGCGCCCAGGAACTTGCTGTTCAGCCGCTTGCCCAGATTCGGAATTTCGTAGGAGTAGCTGACAGAAAGAATCTGCCTGCGGTCGTAGCTCTGCGGCCCGTAGTTGCGGGATTCGTTGCTGACGGTGTAATTGCAGCCGACGCAAGCGGGGAACCCAACGCCCGCCAGAGCATCGACGCTGGTGGTTCCAAGGAGCTTCGACCAGGTATACGCGACCTCGTACTGCAAGCCGTGTTCGGGACGGCGGCGCAGCATGACCTGGAGCGCGTCATACACGAAATGCGCGCCGAATTCGTGGTAGTTGAGGTCCGTCCAGCCGGGGTAGTTGACGCGTTCCATGTTGGTGGGCAGGGCCGTCTGGCTGGTGGTACCGGCGTTGCCGTAGGTCGGATTGGCGTTGGCGGCATTGAAGTTGGCGCCCATGGGAATGGGGTTGAGGTTGACCGTCCATGGCTCGTCGTGAGCGATGTTCAACACGCCGGTGGCTTCCAGAACCGTGCCGAAGCCGATATCCTGCTGAACGCCAAGGCTGCCGTTGCGGACCGAGTCGAACGGGATATTGCCGTGGTAGAAGGTCATACTGCCCGGCGCGATGTATCCGGCGCCCGTGGTCAACTGAGAAACGTTGGCGTTGTAAACAGTGGCGCTGTACTCGTTCGGCGGAAGGCCGGTCATGGAGTAAACCTGGTTTCCGTCGAGGCGGTTGTAGAACACGCCGAAGCCGCCGCGGATGGCGGTCTTGCCGTTGCCGAACACGTCGTAGGCGAAGCCGAAACGCGGAGCGGGCCACGGCATGAACTGCTGGCTGTAGGGGTTGAGGGGCACGCCGTTGCGCCCGTAGGCGAATGCGCCGTTGGAATAGCTGCCGCTGTTGGGGACGAAAGCGCCCAGCGCCTGGTAGGGGGCGGTGGTGCCGGTGAGCGGGTCGACGGCGACGCGCGTTCCGCCGGAAATCCCGTTCAGCCAGCCCGCGGTGTATTGGCGCGGACGATTGGCGGCGCTGTATTGCGTCGGATCGAATCCGGAAAAGTTGCCGAGCACATCCGCCTGCGGCGTCTGGTGGTAGAAGCGCAGGCCGTAATCGAGGGTCAGCTTGCGGCTCACGCGCCAGTTGTCCTGGAGATACCATTCCACGTTCCACCAGATCACGTTGCACTGCATGTTGGTGGTGGCTTCGGAATAGCTGGTGAAATTGCCTAGAAAGGCGTTCGCAAAACCGTCGCCGGTATCGAGCGGGTTGGTGCTGCTGGTACCGAACCCGTAGTTGCCGAGCGCAGCCATCGGGCTGCCTTGCGGCTGGAGCTTATAGGCGCGCTCCACGGCGATGCCGGCCTTGAAGCTGTGCTTGCCGGTCACCCAACTGAGGTTGTCGTTATAGACGTCGTTGTGGACCGGGTTGTAACGGGACGCGCTGCCGTAGCCATAGCTGGCCGCGCTATTGGGAGTGCCGCCGAAGCTGAAGGTCGGGAGGTAGTTATACAACTGGTTGGCGTCGCTCCAGGTCTTGGGGAACAACAACGGCAGGTTGGGAATCAGGCTGCGAGCCACCGTGGTAGGATCCATGATCCAGTAATCCCAGGTGCTGCCGGTGCGGCCCGTGGTGAACTCGTTGATCATCGAGGGGCTGATGGTATAGGAAAGACTGCCGCCCATGGCGAAATCAGGCATCGGGTGCTCCTGCGCGCCGTACGTGAAGGAGCTTCCGCCGAACGGGATGACCTGATCGTCGCTGTTGCGGACGTAGCGGAACCAGCCGCTCAGCTTGTTGGTCAAATACGCATCCATGCGGATTACATGGTCGTCGCGCGGGTGCGAGCCGGTGGCGTTGGAATAATAGTTATACCTCAAATAGTCGGCGTTGCCGGAAGTCGGGAAGTAGTTGGGCTCCGGCAGGAACTTCAGGAATGAATCCCCCAGCGCGCTCATCAAGGGGGGTGGAATGACGTTGTTGGCGTATGGACTCCCGCCCGGCTTTGCGGCCGTCTTCGTGGTCGGGTCGATGATCGGGATCAACGCGCCGTTGATGTTGTAGCTCTGAGAGAAATCGCCCTTGCGTTCCAGATCCGTGGGCAGGGTGGTCTTTTGAATGCCGTTCACTATGCCCGATCCGGAGTTCGGCACGAACTGCCTGGTGAATTCCTGGGAGGCGAAGAAGAACAGCTTCTTTTTGCTCGTATTGAGCAGGTGGGGAATGTAGAACGGTCCGCCCAGGCTCCAGCCGGCGACGTTGTAGCGGTACTTGGCGACCTGGATGCCGCTCCGGTTGTTGCTCCAGGTATCGGCGTTGAACTCCTCGTGGCGGTGGGTCCACCATCCCGAGCCGTGGAACTCCCTGGCGCCGCTCTTGGTCACCAGCGTGATGGTGCCGCCGGAGTTGCGGCCAAACTCGGCCTGGTAGTTGGAGGTGAGGACCTTGACTTCCTGCACGGCATCCATGTTCGGGTTGCCCTGCGTCAAGCAGTAACCGCAACCCACGTCCATGTTGGCCTGGCCGTCGATAGTGGCATTCGTCCAGGCGGAGTTCCCGTTGATGACAATGCTCTGGACGGTGTAAGACGATTCGCTTTCGCGAGTGGTGGCGCTGCCGTCGATGATGCCCGGCAGGAAGCCCAGCATGGCGAATTCGTCGCGTCCGCGGACGGCGATGTTGGTAAGTTCGCCGGCGTCCACCAGCACCGACTTCTCGCTGCTGGCGGACTGCACCGGCGTCGCGGCCGCGGTGACCGAGACTTCTTCCACGGCGGTCCCGAGGGCCAGAGTGACGTTGCCCAAGTCTCTGGTTTCACCGCTGGACATGATAATGTTCTTGTTGGTGTAAGCCTTGAAGCCCTGCGCCTTGATGGAGACAGTGTAGGCGCCGGGCAGGACTTGCGGGAAGCGGAACAAGCCGACGTTGGTCGAAGCGGTGGTGTGCACCGCGCCAGTCGCCTGGTTGATGAGCTGGACCTGGATATTGGGAATGACCGCATTGCCAGGGTCCACCAGGGTACCCTGAATGTTACTGGCATTGGTCTGTGCCCATGCGCTGGCGCACGCCAGCAGCAGGATGCAAATCAGCGTGATCTTGCTTGGTTTCACTCAACCTCCTTGGTAGTTTAGGAACCCTTGAAGCACCTGGGCCTGCGGCGGGCGCGTGTGCCGGTTCCGCCGCCTGGAATTTGCGCTTCGCGATTGGATCGAAAGGACTTTGGTGGGGAAAAACATCCGGCCGGGACGGCCGGCGTAGAGAACTCGCAGAAACTTCTCCCGCGGCTGCACGCTTCACCCCTTTGTCTCTCCCACGGCTCAACCTGCCGCGGCCGCTTGGGGCCAGGAAACACCAAGCCTCGCGAGACGAATCAACCTCACTTTTCGCCCGACCGGCTCGAAAAACGAATCAAGGTTAAACGATTAACAAAGAATATAGATGATTGTCCTGAATTTGTCAACCTCGATTTTGCAAATGTCGCGGCAAAGTAGCTTTACGGCTGGCGAATCGGGGTCCTGGCCTGCATCTGCTCCAGGCGGGCGCGCAGGGCGGAGACGAGAGACGCGTTTCCCTGCTGCGTGGCGAGATCGATGGCGCGCCGCTCCGACTCCACGGCCTTGTCGAGATCGCCGGTCTCGGCGTAGGCCGCGGCCAGCGTGCCGAGCACCGCGGGCTCGCGCTGGGAACTCAGCCGCGCCGCGCGCTCCGCGAGCGCAACCGCCTCGGCGCCGTTGCGAACGGCGGCGTCGGGGCAGGTAGCCAGCGCCCATGCGAGGCTGTTGAGCGCCTGGAGATTGTCGGGCGACTGGCGCAGCGCCTGGCGCCATTGGGCGAGCGCTTCGGCCGCGCGCCCGCTCGCCATCAGGGCCGCGCCCAGGTTGTTCCGCGCATCCAGGAGGTTGGGGGAAATCGCCAGGGCGCGTTCCAAATGCGGAATGGCGTTGGAGACGCGGTTCGCGCCGATCAAGGCATAGGCGATCTCGTTGTGGAGCGCCGCCGAGTTGGGAACGAGCTTCAGGGCCTGCTCGTACTCCGGCACGGCGGCATCCAGCCGCTGCGCGGCGGCGTAGGCGCGCGCCAGATTGGCGTGAGCGTCGGGATTGGCGGGCTCGAGCGCGGCCGCCTTTTCGAAGTGCGGAATGGCTTCGTTCAATCGGCCCTTCTGCCCCAAAGCCGCCCCGAGCTCGATGCGCAGGCCGGCCGATCCCAGGCCGGCGGCGAACGCATGATCCAGATAGGGAATGGCCTCGTCCAGCTTGCCCTGGACAAGCAGCGCGTGTCCCAGGGCCACGTCCGCCATGGCGCCGCGCGGGTCCAGTTCGAGAGCCTGGCGGAAATGCGCGATGGCTTCGTCAAGCTTGCCCTGCCGCGCCAGCGCGGCGCCGAGATTGGTGTGGGCGTCGGCGGCGTGCGTGGGATCGTGGTTGCCTTCGATGGCCTTGAGATAATGCGCCACTGCCTCATCCAACCGGTTCTCGGCGGCCAAGGCCACGCCCAGGTTATTTTGGGCCTCCGGGTAATTGGGGCGGATGGCGAGCGCGGCCTCGAACTGCGCGATGGCCTCGGCCGCGCGGCCCTGCTGGGTGAGCGCGGTGCCCAGGCCGTTGTGAGCGTCGGCGGAGCCGGGGTTGCCTTCGATCGCCTGGCGATAATGACCGATGGCTTCCTCCAGGCGGCCAGCCTGCACGAGCGCGTTCGCCAGGTTGTTGTGCGCATCGGGATAAGCCGGTGAGAGCGCGAGCGCCCGCTGATATTGCGGAATGGCCTCCTCGACGCGCCTCGCGCCCGCCAGGCTCAAACCGAAGTCGTTGTAGGCGACGGCATTATCGGTGTTCATCGCGAGAGCCTTGGTCCACTCCGCGATGGCCGCGTCATATTCTCCTTTCTTGGTCAGATCCGCGGCGATATCGAACTGGCGGTAGAAATCGGCGGCCGGGACGGAAAGGCGCTCGATGCCGCCCGGAGCCACGTTCACGAATTCGGGGATGTTGACGGCGCGATTCGCGGCGGTGGAGTTCTCGATGAGGATAGCCGGAGAATCGCGGCCTTCCGCATCGATGTGAGTGAGGAACATCTGGGTGTAGGGCGAGCGGCTCTTGGAGGAGAACACGAGCCAGCGGCCGTTGGGCGAGAAGCTGTGCCAGGAGTTCATCAGGGGCGTGTTGCAAGTCATGCGGCGGGCCTGCCCGCCCGCCGCGGGAACGATGTAGAGCTGGCTGTCAGGCCGCATCAGCAGCCCATTGCGGGCCTGGACGAACACGATCCAGCGCCCGTCGGGCGAGATCTTGGGGAAGCTGTTGCTCATGCCGTTGCGGGAGGCCCCGGCGATGGGCTCGGCCTTGCCGCCTTTGCCGTCATTGAAGGGGATGCGATAGAGATCGTACTGGATCTGGAGTTCGGCGGGGTCGTTGGCGCGGGCGGGCGGCTGGGCGCCGGGCGGGTTGGAGTCCTTCGCCTCCGCGCGCGCAAACACCAGGTACTTGCCGTCGGGGCTCCAGACGGCGTTCGACTGCACGTAGCGCGGGTCGTCGGCCCCGGGCAGCGGCTGAAGTTTGCGGGCCTCGCGGTCATACCAGACCAGGATGCCGCGCGTGGGATAGAAGACCTGAAGGAAGCGGTAGTCCTCGAAATTGGTGACGTAGTATAACTGGGAGCCGTCCGTGCCGGGAGGCTTGATGGTGGTGACCACGCGGCGGCCGTCGGGCGAGACCTGGGACATGAAGCCTACGCGAAGCTGGCCGCCGAGTTCCCGGCGGAAGGAGGTCCACGAAAGCACGTCCTCATTGCGGATGGTCATTCTCTGTTGCACGGGCACGAGCGTATAAAGGCTCTTGTCGTTCGCGGGACCGTCGAGGTCCATCCCCAGAGTCGTGCCGTCGCCGGAGAAGGAGTGGCAGTTGGCGCAGGTATGCATGTCTGTCAGCAGCAAGCGGCTCTGCGTTTGACCGACGTCGCGCAGGCGCCACCCGATCAGGGGGACGGCGTTGGCGTCGAGAGGTTGAATCACGCCCGCGGCCGTTTTCGCCGGCATGAGCGGCACGTCGCGGTAGAAGATGGGCGCGCCGACCGGGTCCGCCGAAGTATGGAGCAGCATGTGCCCGCGCGATACCGGTGCATTCCCGGCGAAGCCGCTGATGGCGACGGTGGCGGGGCCGGCGACCGACTGCTTCTTGATGGCGGCCCAGATGGCGGGATCGGGCATCCAGGCGTGGGCGTCGGCCTGCCGCGGCGTGAGGCTAGGGGGCCGATTGTTGGGCGAAACGCAGCGCGGGTCGATTTCGCCGATGCGCATCCGCTCGCCCTTGGCCGTCACATGGATGGCGGCGGAACCATCGGCGAACGATACGTCGATCCGCCAGGAGACGGCCCCTGGAGCGGGGTCGCGCCAGAGGAACGTAGGGGCGGCCATGTCGGGCGGAAAGACCGACCCGCCGGCCGGATAGTCGATGACGATGGGGGCGGTCCCGCTCTGCGCACAGGCAGACGCCATACCCAACCCAGTTAGAAGGAGCGCCCGGACTCGGCGCCACTCCGACATAAACATGGCTATCACAATATCATGGTCTCTCCGTAAGCCGCGGCGCAAAACGCTCAGGATTTGTTTCAGGATGTTGACGACGCAACTCAGAAGTGGGGATCCGCGGGCCCTCTTGAACCGCAATACACAGGGCGTTCGGCAGTCGTCGAAATCGATGGCTCGAATTGCACGCGCGATAACGGCGAGTATAATGTTCTCTTCGAAGGCTTCCGAGTGCATGAAGAGAAATCGAAGGCTGCAACGACCATAAGAGACGTCGCCCGAATGGCCGGCGTATCGGTCGCAACCGTCTCTTATGTGGTCAACGACGCCCGCAACGTTCGCCCCGAGACCCGCCACCGGGTTCTCACGGCCATTCAGCGGCTGGGCTACGCTCCCAATGCGGCGGCGCGAAACCTGGCGGCCGGCAGGAGCTTCATTCTCGGACTGATCGTCTCCGATATCCGAAACCCGTTCTTTCCGGAGATCATAACCGGCTTTCAGGAAGCCGCCAATGTCTGCAGCATGGAGGCCATAATCCTGAACACCAACTACGATGCGGCCAGAACTCGCGAGGCAGTGAATCGCATCTTGGGTTTGCAGGCCCCCGGCGTAGCCGTGATGACATCCCAGATCGACGCTTCGGTGATTTCTCTCTTACCCCGCAAGAGGGTGTGCGCGGTGTATCTGGACTTGGGCCGGGTGGACAAATACATCAGCAATATCACCGCGGACTACGAGGGCGGCATCCAAGCCGCCGTCGATCACGTTACGCAGTTCGGCCACCAACGAGTCGGCTTCATCGGAGGCAACCCCGCCTTGACGTCGGCTTGGCGGCGGCGGCAGGCGTTTCTAACCTGCGCCGAGAAAGCCGGCCTGAAGGAGATCCGCGCCGTCGATTCGAACTTTACCGTCGAGGGCGGGTACTACGCGTGCTCCAAACTGCTGTCGGGGTTCGACGCCACGGCTATCATCGCGGCCAACGACCTGATGGCTATCGGGGCAATGCACGCCGCCTACGACCGGAATCTTCGAATTCCCGCCGACTTGTCGATCGTGGGTTTCGACGATATTACGTTTGCCCAATTTGCGCAGCCCGCGCTGACCACCGTAGCCCTGCCGCGAAACGAGATTGGCCGGGTCGCCTTCCAGGCGTTGTGGACCACCATCACGGACCCTTCCCACGCGGGCAGCGAGTACTGCATGGAAACCCGGCTGACGATCCGGCAATCCACCGGCCCGGCGCCACGTTGAATCAGGCGGCCGTCACCGTGACGTTCGCCGTCTTGAGTCCCGGTGAAGTGGCCGAGATTCGGATCTGGCCTGGCCGCGCGGTGGATTGTACGATCGCCAGGCACATCCCGTTGAAAGCTTTTCTCCGGCTGGCCTTGTAGTCGTCGTGGCTCTGCATGTCGCCGTTATCCACGCCAATGAGCTTGCCTTCCCCCTGAATCTCGAAGGCGACTTCGCTCGCGGCGTCGGGGACCATCCTGCCCTGGGCGTCCACGATCCGGACGGTCACGTGCGCCACGTCGCGGCGGTCGGCGGCAATCGTGGACCGGTCCACTTTGAGCTCGATTCCAGCCGCTTCACCGGTTGTACCGACTTCCACTGTGACGGCCGGCTTGCCCTCCTTCGTGCCGACGGCCTTCAGCGTGCCCGGTTCATATGGGATGGTCCAGGTCAGGTGGAGATCCGACGTGGTTCGTGTGCCGCGGGCTTGCGGCGGGTAGCTGCCGTAAGTCCCGCTCATGCCATATCGAGGGAACTGGTAGCCCTGTACGCCCGCCGATTTCCCGTTGATGAAGAGCTCGACGGAATCGCAGTTCGTATAGCACGTGACGGGCACGAACTGGCCATCGCGGCCCTTCCAGTTCCAGTGGGGGAGCAGGTGCAGCATGGGCGCCTTGGTCCACTGGCTCTGGTAGAAGTAGTAGCCGTCCTTCTCGAACCCGCACGTATCGATGACGCCGGAAGTGGCCCCCTTGCCGGGCCATCTGGACTCGCCCAGATAGTCGATTCCGGTCCACATGTGGTCGCCGGCGACGTAGTCGTAGGTGGAGACGAACTTCCACAATTGCTCGGTCCCCGTGTTGGGCCGGCCGCCGCCGCGCCCGCCCATCATCATCATTCCGCCCATTCCGCCCGCGCCGCCGCCGCGCCCGCCAGGAGCGCCCGGAGCGCCAGTGGCCGGTGCGGTCGCGGGAGGCGCCGTAACCGCGGCTGCCGCGACGGCAGGCTGGGCTTCTGGAAACAGCCCGCCATACGACCCGCGGACTCCGCCCATGCCGCTGCTCTCGGTTCCGATCATGCGCCGCTGCGGAAAGGCTGCGCGGTCCAGGCTGTAGTACTTCTCGATCCGGTCGCGCCAGCGGTCCACGTAGTTGTAACCGACCACGTCGAGCAAGGCTAGAAACTCGGGCCGCGCCCGGTTGGAGAGCGGTTCCGACTCGATCCGGTCGCACCCCACGGTCACGAACCGGGTAGGGTCTTCGCGGTGGAAGACCGTGAGCAACTGCCGCAGCGTCTCCGCGCCGTTGGGGGCGGCCTGGTCGCCGACCTCATTGCCGGCGCTCCACAGGACCACCGACGGGTGGTTCCGGTCGCGGTGCACGAAATCGGCGACGTCGCGTTCATACCAGTCGTTGAAGTAACGGGCGTACCCGTTGTTGCGGGTCTTCGAGACCCTCCACTCGTCGAAGGCCTCGGCCATCACCAGGAAGCCCAGCTTGTCGCAGAGGTCCAGGAAGCCCGGCGCCGGCGGGTTGTGGCTCGTGCGGATGCCGTTGCATCCCATGGCCCTCAGCGTCTCCAGGCGCCTCTCCCACACGCGTTCCGGCACGGCCGCTCCCACCGGTCCGGCTTCGTGGTGCACGCACACGCCGTTGATCTTGACCCTCTGGCCGTTCAGCACGAAGCCTTTGTCCGCGTCGAAGACAGCCTCGCGGACGCCGATGGGCGTGTCGTAGACGTCCGCGGCGCCGCCCCGATCGCGCACGGAGCTGCGTACGGTGTATAGGTACGGCGTATCCGGCGACCACAGGTTGGGCTTCACCACTTGCGCAACCTGCATGAATTCGTACTCGCCGTGGGCTGCGATTTGCTGTTCCGTCTGGGCGGTTGAGACCACCTTGCCGTCGCGGTCCAGAATGCTGGTCGCGAGCGTGCAGTTGGCGGCCGCGCCGCTTTCGTTCCTGACGCGGGTCTTCACCTGGACGCTGGCTGACGCGTCGGACACCTGGGGCGTGGTCACGAACGTCCCCCAGTGCGCGACGTGCAGGTTGTTGGTTCCGATCAGCCAGACGTGGCGGTAGATTCCCGAGCCGGTGTACCAGCGCGAATTGGGCTGGTTCGAGTTATCCACCTTCACGGCGATCACGTTGTCGCGGGCGCCGAAGACCAGATGGGGCGTCATGTCGTACCAGAACGTGATGTAGCCAAAGGGGCGTTTGCCGAGGTATTGGCCGTTGATCCACACCTCGCTGTTTTCAAAGACGCCTTCGAACTCGATGAAGACCTTGCCGCCGGCGGCCGATTCGGGCAGGCGAAAACGCTTGCGGTACCAGGCGATGCCCGTGGGCAGGCTGCCTTGGGCCGTCTCGGTTTGCCCGAACGGCCCCTCGATGCTCCAGTCGTGCGGCACGTCCAGACTGCGCCAGTTGGCATCCGCGAGACCGGGTTGCTGGGCGCCGTCCACATCGCCCTTGTTGAACTTCCACCCGAAGTCGAAGGCCTCCCTGGTACGGGACAGCCGCTCGCCCGCGGCCCCCGTTTGAGCGCCGGCGCGATTCAGCGCGGGCATCAGGCCGACTGCTCCCACCGCCTGGGCCAGCAGGCCGCGGCGGCTTAAAGAACTCTTACTTTCAGGGTCTTCTGGCATGGCTTCCATCCTAGCGCTTCTCGTTGAGCTTGAGCTGCAGCTCCTGGTTGGCTTGTTCTTTCACGGTCAACTCCTGCTGCAGCCGCTTGATTTCGGCGTTGAGCTTCTGAATCTCGGCCGGGGTGGCGGGCTTCGCCGCGGGGGCCGGCGCCGGGGCGGCGGTCCGCGTCCGCGCCGGCTGGCTCTGAACGCTCCCCACGGCGGGCATTCCGGGCGCCTTCGATTCAAAAACGATCTCGGCGGGCGTGTAGCCCTTCGACGCCGCTCGCACGTGAATCTCGCCGGGCGCGCCGCCAGCCCGAATCAAAGCGGTGGCGATCCCGAACTCGGCCTTCATCGGGTTGGCGAAGTTGGACGCGTCGCCGATAACCGTGGCCGGGCCGGTGACCTCAAACGCGACGTAGCTCGAATCCAGTACCTTGGGCACGCCCTTCGCGTCCACGACGTAGGCCCGGACAGGCACGAAATCGGAGCCGTCGGCGGTCAGCCCGACGCCGGCGTCGTCGAGCTCCAGCCTGATCCCAGCAGAGCGTTCCGGGTATTTCCTAACCTCCCGGGCGACCACCTGGCCGCCGATGAGTCCCTCGGCGACCATCTCAATCTGGCTGGTGTTCAGCCGCGAGCCCAGACCGATCCCGCGAAAGTTGAACACGTTCCTGAAAATCACCGGAGGATGCGGCAGCCCCTGGTAGTTTGTCTCGGGCTTCTGCGCCGCGATCTCCTTGCCCAGCCAGGTGAGCCGCACCTCCTCGCAGTTGGTCAGTACGATGACGTCGGCGGCGGACAGTTGAGTCAGCTCGTGGGCGATGTGGACCATGGGGCCGGCGCCGATGCCGGGCAGCTTATAAGTGGGGTCGTACTGGCTTTTGAATAGATAGTAGGCGTATCGCGGAATTCGATAGAGGTCCAGCAGGCCGCCCCGGAACGGGTCGGGGTGATAGCCGCGCTGGTGATCGATTCCAGCCCAGAGCGTTGCTCCGAGTCTGACCGGCGGCGCGTTGTAGACCGCAGCCAAGCCGCTCACCCGGGTCATGAGCTGGCTCAGCAGCGGCGCCTCGCCCCACTCGCGGTTGATCCGCACGAGCGAGTTCTGAGAGGTCCAGTTGTCCACCTGGTCCCCGTACTCGCGGGTGAACGAGTTCCTGCCATCGGAGGCGGCGCCGTAGTAGAAGTCGAATCCGGCCTGCCTTGCCAGATTGGCGTCCGTGACGGTGAAGGCGCCGGGGAAGGGGAACTCCGCGTGAACTATCTGGTGCAGCTCCTTGAGCATGGCAAGCGGCTGGTTGCCGGTTTCATTCAGTGCGGTTTCCCAAAGGAAGACCGCCGGACGGTTGCGGTCGCGCCGCACCATGGCGCGCGTGTCCTGCTTGATGCGCTGCTCGAAAGCAGGCTCCTTGGCGTTGAAGAACTGCCACCCCGGCGTGGCCACCGTCACCAGCATTCCCAGCTCGTCGCAGGCGTCCATGAACGCGGGGTCGAGCGGGTAGTGCGCGGCGCGGACGACATTCGAGCCGCCCTCGCGCAGTAGCTTGGCGTCGCGCCACTGGCCCGAGTTGGGCAGCGCGTTTCCAACGTAAACGTAATCCTGGTGCCGGTTCACGCCGGATAGCTTGTGGCCGATGTACTTCTTGTTGACGAAAAAGCCTTGGTCGCCGCGCATCTCGAACAGGCGGATTCCGAAGCGCGTGCGCAGGCCATCGACCACCTTTCCGTCCTGCACCACCTCGGTTCGAATGAAGTGCAGGTAGGGATCGTCGGGATGCCACAGGCGGACGTTGCCCGCGTTCACGGGCTGAACGAACTGGCGGGAGGCGCCGGGCTGCAAGCTGGCGGTTTCTTCCTTGCGCAGCAGTTCCTTCCCGCCGGCGTCCTCCAGGATCGTCCGAAGAGTGAAGCTGCGCGCCGCGGTTTCCTCGTTCACGACTTCGGTCCTGACTTCGAGATCGGCGTTGTTCCCGCTGAGATCCTTGACGCCAACGAAAACCCCGCCGCCGGCGACCGTCTGGCTGAGAAGGTCGTGGGTCACGTGCAGGGGGGCGGTGGCGATCAGGTACACATTCCGGTAAATGCCGCCCATGTAGGTGAAATCGAGCTGGTCCTGGGGTTTGCCGGGCGGGTAATTCGGGTCGTCGGAATTATCGGCCCGAACCGCCACCACGTTGTCCCGGCCGGCGCCGCGCAGGAGCTTGGTGACATCCGCGGCGAACGGCAGATAACCGCCGAAATGCTGGGCGGCCTTCTCCCCGTTGACCCACACCTCCGACTTCCCCATGACGGCCTCAAAATAGAGGACCGTCTTCTTGCCCAGCAGGCCCGCGGGCACGCGGAAGCGCTTGCGGTACCAGGCCGGCCCCTGATAATTCCGCATCCCGCTGGCGTTTTCCGGGTTGATTTCGAGGCCGTGCGGCAGGTTCGCGGCTTCCCACGCGGCGTCGTCGAAGCTCGCCGCCTCGGCGCCGGTGAGATCGCCCTTGTGGTAGCGCCAGCCAAGATTGAAGTTGAATACCTGGCGGGGGCTGCCCTCGATGGCGAAGAAGCCCGCGGTGGAGTAATGCGGGAAGATCTTCGTCTCCGGCTTGGCGGCCGCTTGCTGAGACGAACCGGCGCTGGACAGTCCCAAAAGGCAGATGAAAAGCGCGGCCGGAATGGGCCCACGTTTTGAGCGGCTAGTCATGCGAGGCCTCCTGATCTTGCGTTGGTTGCGCGACCGTTCGATCTGTTCCTCAACGCTTCGGGCCGGGCATGCCCGGCCCCTACAAATTATACGCCGGGGCCGGTGTATACTACTTCCAGCCGGGAGGCAAAACGGTCCGAAGGTCCAGATTGGGTACATCTATGAGCAATTCGAAAGAGCCGGAGAAGAAAACATCGCGCCGCGGATTTCTAGGAGCGGCGGCTGGCGCGGGGGCCGCGCTGTCGGTTCCGTTAACGCCTGCCGTGGCGGCGCCGTATCAGGTCAAGGTGGCGAGCCAGCCGGGCGGAAGCGCCGGCGCAATCGGCGTCGCCATTCCGTCGAGTCTGGCGATGAACTCGGGCGCGCCGCTGGGCGGCATCGGGACGGGCTTCATCGAGCTGCGCCCCGACGGCGGCTTCTACGAGTGGCAGATCTTCAACTCGGGCCCCTGGGCCGGCCGCGGCGGAGCGGCCACCCCCGGCGGTCCCAGGCCGCAGTGTCTGAAGTTCCTGCTGCGCACGGCCAAATCCGGAGAGACGACCCCACAGTTGCGCCGCCTGTATCTGCGCCCCGAGGAGAACAACCTCTACTCGCAGCCCTACGTGCATGACGTGGAATCGATCGAGTACGACGCATGGTTCCCCATGACCGGGCTGCGCTACAACGATTCGACCCTGCCCGTGCGGGTCGGCGCGCTGGCATTCTCGCCGTTCATCCCCGGCAAGACCCGCGAATCGGCCACGCCGGGTTTTCACATGGCGTTCACGCTGGAGAATACTTCCGGCGAGGCCGTGGAGGCGTCGCTGGTTTCGCTCATGGAGAATCCCTTGCTCCCGGACCTCGACGACCGGATGCTCGCCAACACCGTGAGCCACGAAGGGGCCGTGACGAGCCTGACGATGCGGACCGATGCGCAGCCGGAAGACAAGTCGGGCGCCGGCGGCATGTGCCTGTCCGTCACCGGCGGAGACCATTCCTGGGTAAGCGGCACGTTCCAGCAATACACCGGGTCTGCCGATTTCACCTGGAACTCGCAGCGCTCCCGGGCCATGCGGGTCTCGCTGCTCGAGGAGGTCTACCGGAGCGGAAAGCTGCCCGATACCGAAGCCTCGCGCGACGTGTCCAAGGACTTTAGGCTCACCGGCGACGAGATTGACGGGCTATCCGGGACGCAGGTTGACGATTGGGTGCGGCGGCTCTCCGCCGACGCGCTGATCAAGCGGATATTCTCCGACGCGCAGGCCGCCGATCCGCAAGGGTTCAACTCCATCGATGCGAAGAAGGCGCTGCTGAAGGAGGTCGCGCGCAACATCTCGCCGCCGACGGCGGGGGCGGCTCCCGGCCGGGCTCCCCAGCGCCTTACGTGGGGCACGGGCGCGTTGGCATCCACCGTGAAACTGGCGCCGGGGCAGCGCGTCGAGATTCGCTTTGCGCTGAGCTGGTTCTTCCCGCACCACGTGGCGCGCGCGCGGCAGGCTCCGGGCGCCGCCGCGCCGGCCGCGGCGAATGTAGAGATCGGCCACATGTACGCCAACTGGTTCAACGACGCGGCGGAAGTGAACAAGTACCTGTTGGCCAATTACGCCGCCCACCGCCAGTCCACCGAAGCGTTCGCGCGCACGCTGGCCGATACATCGCTCGGCAACGCGCTGGCCTTCGTCTGGTCGAGCCAGTTGGGCACGCTCGTGAAGAGCACGTGGTGGATCAAGGACGGGGGCTACGGCATCTGGGAAGGCCTCGGCTGCTGCGGCCACAGCACCACCGACGTCGATTACCAGGGAAGCCACCCCGTGGCCGCGCTGTTCCCGGAGCTGAAACTCGGGCAAAGCAAGCGCATGATCAAGTTCCAGAACGAGAGGGGGCAAGTACCACACACCTACACCGGCGACTTCGATCACGTCGATAACGGCTTCAACCGCGTCGACATGAACCCGCAGTACGTCATGATGGCCTGCCGCGATTATCTCTGGACGGGCGACAAGGCGTACCTGGAAGAAGTCTGGCCGCACATCGTCAAAGCCATGGATTACACGGCCTCGCTCGATAGCGATGGCGACGGCCTGCCGGACAAGAACACCGGCGTGCAGACCTACGACCAGTGGGCCATGCGCGGCACGCCGTCCTACATCGCGTCGCTGTGGATCGGCGGGCTGAGGGCCGCCATTCGCATTGCGGCGGACCTTGGTAAGACCGGTGACGCCGCGCGCTGGCAGGCCCTGCTGGACAAAGCTTCCGTGAGTTTCGACCGTTTGCTGTTCAACGGGCAGTACTACCGGCTGTGGGTGGATGGCGAGGCGCACAGCGACGTGTGCATGAGCGACCAGATCAGCGGCGAGTGGTTTACGCGCCTGATCGGCTTGCCATCGACCATCTTGGAGAAGAACCTGGCCGCGGCGGTCGATAGCATCGTCAAGTACAACTTCAATCCGGAGTTCGGCCTGCACAACGCCACCGCGCCGAAGGGCGGAGCGGACCTGCTGGCGGTTACCAACATGCAGGCGGGCGGCGTATGGACGGGCATCGAGTTCGCTTTCGCTTCGTTCCTGATGGATCTCGGGCGCTTCGCCGACGGCGCCAAGGTGGTGGAATCGGTCCACCGGCGCTATCTTCGCGCGGGCCGGCCCTGGAACCACGTCGAGTGCGGCGACCACTACTCGCGGCCGCCGAGCAGTTGGGCGACGCTGATCTCGGCCACCGGCTTCAAGCCGGATGTGCCCCGGCAGACGCTGGCTGTGATTCCGACCGCCCCCGGAGACTTCCACGCGCCGTGGGCGGCCGCTTCCGGCTTCGGCAAGATCGCCAGGAGCAGGCAGACTCTCTCCGTGGCTTGCGAATCGGGCAAACTCACGTTTAAGAAGCTACAGGTGAACGTGGCGAATGCGAAGCCCAGCGCTCGCCTGGCGGGGCGGGCGCTCGAGGCGACAGCCTCACGGCAAGGGACCGTTACGACCCTCGAATTCGCGCGGCCGGTATCGATTGAGGCGGGACAGACGCTGACGGTGGCGTGAGGGCGGCGGTGCGGGCAGGTGGAATGCTGTCGACGATCGCAAGCGTGTTTATGGTTCCTGATCTCGGTGAATAATGATGCTCTCTAGTCAGCGCGAACACCGTTGAGATATATTCTGAGGTTGGCTGAATCGAAGGCGGCTGTCAGCACATCGGAGGAACTCTTCATCGATGCGTCACTGTTGTCGGGTGAAGTCGATGCGGACCGGATGGACCATGAAGGCGACTGGCAACGACAGTACGAGATCTGGGCGCACGCTGATCGCGCACTTTCTGGCGCGTCGCCATCTGAGCAGGATATAGCATGCGCTCTCTTCCAGTTAAACCGAGCCGTAGACTTCAGAGATAAGCTCCTCGATGCCGCGTACGCTTTCAAGAAGGTTCCTAATAGATCGGGCAAGAACAAGCACGAGATCATGGAGAGTCTTGGCATCATCAAGACGACGTCAAAACGAAGTTAGATTTCATGCGCAACCGGCAAGTGCATTGGGAGTCAGAGTCGCCACCATCGCTGGAAGTGTGCAGGGAGCTTGCGGAGTTTGTGTGGTACTATCTCAAAACGACTGATCGTCTGGCCCAGCAAGCGGCTTCTGAACTCAAAATCGGCTTCTGGACCAGCCCACAGTCCTTATCTTGTTTGACGGTAAAATTCGAACCTGGCGCAAGGGATCTGAGGGTGCACGGCAAAGTCAGCTCGAGTCTTTTCTTGGCTGCGCCGGCATCCGACTGTTTGGTCGTGAGCGTGCAACCTTCGAGCGTCACCGAAGATCACGGCTATCGGGAATTCCGCGGTCAGCTCACTGGCACGGTGGCCGCGTTGGACCATGTGATTCGGCTGTTCTTCCACGAGTCGTCCATCTAACCAGTTACCTCATATGCGCCGTGGATTGGCCCCTCGGCTTGTAGCCGCTTATGGATTGCAGGAGGCGGCGCCGGCGCTCGCCCGGTTGACAAAACACTGAAATGTATATACAATCGGGTCATACATGAGATGCGCCTGGAACCTGCGGAAGGCGGAACGCAACTTCCGGGTTCACGGCGTTTCGTTCGAGATGGCTGCGGAGATCTTCAGCGACCCAAATCATATCGTCACCGAGAACTATTTCATCGAGGACGAAGGCGAGCAACGGTACCAGGCCATCGGGATGAGCCGAGGGCTAGCTCTGCTGCTGGTCGTATTCGTGGACCGCAGCCGGCCGGAAGAGGAGGTCGTCCACATTATCTCCGCCAGAAAGGCGACCGCTTATGAAAAGAGCGTATACGAAGACCAATTCCGCGGACAGGCGGCTGAAGATTAGCGATGAAACGCGGGCGCTTTACGGGAAGCGCGACTGGCGCCTGGATCATGATCCGGACGCCCCCGTGCTGCCGCCCGAAATGTGGCAAAACGCCGCCATCGGCAAGTATTACCGGCCGCGCAAAACCCCGGTTTCGCTGCGAATCGACAATGACGTTCTCGCCTGGCTGAAATCGAAAGGCGCGGGGCATATCAGCCGGATCAACGGCATTTTGCGCGAGCGAATGGAACACGAGGCTGTCCTGTCCGGCCGCGCAGCCCGGCCGCCGAAAAATCGTGAGCTGCGCTTGGGCCAGGATTGAAGACTCGGCCAATAAGGGGCCGTCAGCCTGCTAAGGATCCCTACCAGGATTGCGGCGGTTTTTCGAGGAAGAGTCTCTTCAGATATGGCAAATCGTCGCTGGCGGTCGAATCGTCCGTCTGCGCCGCGCTACCGCCTTTTCCCAACTCGATTCGGGCGGCCAGAGACTTGATCCGCGCATCGTCGGGCGCAAGCTTGAGGGCCTGGCCGATGGCCTTCTCGGCGGCCTCCATCCGCTTGGGCGCGGAGCCGAGAGAGGCCTCGGCGAGATAGAAAAAGGCTTCGGGGCTGTGCGCGCCCAGAACGAACGCAGTCTCCAAAGCTTGGCTCGCCGCTTCGAAATCGCCATGCCGCGTGAGATTGATTCCGCGGGCCACCCAGACCGCAGCCCACTCGGGCGAGCGATTCTGGATCTCGTTCAACAGACGCACGGCGCCGGCGGATTCCCCCGCCAGTTCCAGCGTGGTGGCTCTCATGAGCAGAATCTCGCGATCGCGCGGCAGGAGTTCCGCCGCCCGGTCGAGCAGACGCAGCGCTTCGGAAGTGCGGCCGTTCCAGGCCAGCAGGGCAGCCGCCTCCCGGTACAGGTCGGAGCGTTCGGACGATGCGCTCAACGCTTGGTTCAGCGCCGCGACCGCTTCCTCGGATTCCCCGGACGCATCGAGCATGTAGGCGCGCGCCAGGTAATAGTCGCCGCCGCGCGCCGATTCGGGCACGCGGTCCATCCGGCTGAGACCTTGGCTTGGCCCCGCGGTGTGGAAGGCGGCGAGGGCCAGATCCAGTTGCACGGCGGCGGAGGGACCGGCGGCCGCGGCCTGGTCCAGCAGTTCCTCCGCGGGCGCGTACTGCCTGGCTGCAAGCAACATGCGCCCGGCGGCGGCAAGCGCATCGGCCCCCGGCTTCAAGGCGGCGATCCGGCGGGCGGCGGCGGACGCCTGGACCATATCGCCATCGTCGAGCGACAGCTTCAAATAGCTCGCCTGCGCGCCGGCGTCGGCTGGGTCCTTGGCGACGGCCTGTTCCACGCGCGCGCGGTAGTCGGCGCGCTGCTGTTCGGGGGTCAGGCTCAAGTAGTCCACTACGCCGGCGGGCAATACCGTGCGCCTGGGGGGGCCCAGTTGGCGGAAGCGCTCCAACACCGCTTTGGATTCGTCGGCCTCGCCCGCCTCGGCCAGCGCGCGCCCCAGATGAAGCAGCGTCCTGGAATCGTCGGGGGCGAGTCCGGCGGCCTTGCGCAGGGCGCCGACGGCATCGGCGGGCCGGTCCAAGGCCAGATATGTTTGACCGAGCTTGTCCAGGACCGCGGGATCGCCTTGACGGCGGGCGGCGGCGAATTCCAGGTCTTTCAACGCGGCCTCGGGCTTCCCCTGCTGGTAATACAGGCTGCCGCGGGCTGAACGCGCTTCGGCGAAATCCGGCCGGAGCGTCAGGGCTTTGTCGAGGTCCGTCAGCCCCTGATCCGGATCGGCGCTGGCCTCGCCAACGCCGAGATAGTAGTAACCGTCGGCGTCGTCGGGATGCCGCGCCAGGTACCACTTCATTTCGGCGATGCCTGGCTCGAACTTGCCGCTCAAGGCGATTCGGAGGCCGCGCTCGGAGCGGGCGAAATCGTCGCCGGGCTCGAGTTTCATATAGCGGTCCCAAGCGGCAATGGAATCCTGTAGCGCTCCAACCTCGCCCGTGGCGATGGCCAACAGTTTCTGCACGTCCGCGCGCTGGGGCGCGAGTTGCGCCGCCTGCGCCAGCAGCCGGATGGCGGTCTCCCTCTGGTTCAACGAGCGGTCGGCGTACGCCAGGCTGTAAAGCACGTCCGCGTTCCGGGGTTGCTGACGGAGAGCCGTTTCGAGGACGTCGCGCGCCCGCTCGTAATGGCCCGCATGGAGGGCCGTCACGCCCAGCGCGTAAAGCGCGTTGAAGTCCGTCGGAGCCGCCGCCAGCGCGCGCGTCAGAAAGGGTTCGGCCTGGTCGGGATGCCCGGCGTCCGAGAGCGCCGTGCCCACCGCGAAGCTCAAGCGCGGGTCGCCCTGCGCCATGGCGGAGAGGCGCTCGACCAGCGCGCCGGCTTGCTCCCGGCCGCCGGTCAGGTACAGAGCTTGGAGTTTGAGAATCGCGACGTTGGGCGCTTCCTGCTGGTTCGCCGGCAGGCGCTTCAGGCAGGTCAAAGCGTCCGCGCCGCTCTTGCGCTTCAGCGCCAGCAGGGCCAGTTGCACGTTGGCGTTGTAGTGCGCCGGGTCGGCCGCCACCGCCTTCAGGAACGCCTCGCGGGCGGCTTTCTCATCGCCCGCCAACAGCAGATGGAGACCGTAGTTGCTTTGAACGTCGGGCGAGCGTGGGGCGTTCGCCAGCGCGCGGCGGAAAGCGTCGTCCGCTTCCTTGGACTTCTTCTGATTGTCGAGGGCGAGTCCGAGCAGGCTCCACGCGAGGGCGTCGCCGGGCCGCGCCTGCAAGCCGGCGCGCAGCGTCTGTTCCGCCGCGGGAAAATCCCCGCGCTGCATGGCGGCGGCTGCGTCGCGGATCGCGGAATTGTCGTCCGCGGCCCGAACCGGCGGCATGCAGAGCTCCAGCGCCACGAGCGCAAAAGCGGAGTGCAAGAGCCGGCGGCGCATGAAAGCCTCGAAGCAGAGCCTATTCTACCGCCTGTTCCGGCGGGGCGGCGCGGCTTCGAGCGCTTCCCCGCGGCGTGCCAGCCATAAGTTATAATCCTGTCAGTCCAGACAAAGAGGTCGACTCGTTTATGCGCTCGAAAGCTGTAGTTACCGTTCCGGCGGCTGTGTTGGCGTTAGCCGCTCTCGCCTTCTGCCAGACCCTGCCACCCGGAGTGCAGAAGAAAGCCTCGCTTGCAGGCATCACCGAGTACGCGTACCCCAACGGGCTGCGCGTGTTGTTGTACCCGGACGGCTCCAACCCGACCATTTCCGTCAACGTGGTCTACCTGGTGGGCTCCCGGCACGAGGGCTACGGCGAAACCGGCATGGCTCACCTGCTCGAGCACATGGATTTCATCCAGACCACCAACGGCAGAAAGATCAAAGAGGAGCTGGTCAACCACGGTTCGTCCTGGAACGGCACCACCTCCTTCGACCGGACCAACTACTTCGAGACCTTCACCGCCAGCGACGACAACCTCAAATGGGCTTTGGGCCTCGAGGCCGACCGCATGGTCAACGTGAGGCAGGCGAAGGAACTGCTGGACACCGAAATGACCGTCGTGCGCAACGAGTTCGAGCGCGGCGAGAACTCGCCCGCCAGCATCCTGGAAGAGCGCGTCATGGCGACCGCCTACCTGTGGCACAACTACGGCAAATCCACCATCGGTTCCCGCGAGGACATCGAGAAGGTCCCGATCGACCGGCTGGCCGAGTTCTACCACAAGTACTATCAACCGGACAACGCCGTGCTGGTGATCGGCGGGCGCATCGACGAATCGAAGACCCTCGCGTTTATCGCCGACACGTTCGGCAAGATCCCGCGGCCCACCCGCAAGCTGGACGAGACCTACACCGTCGAGCCGGTTCAGGACGGGGAACGCTACGTCGAGCTGCGGCGCGTTGGCAACGGCCAGAACCTCATCCTGGGCTACCACGGACCTGCCGCGGCGCACGGCGACGCCGTGGCTCTCCAGGTGATGTCGGGCATCATGAACGGCAGCGGCGGCGGAGGGCGCGGCGGCGGAGGGTTCGGCGGCGGCGGCGGCACGGATGGCCGGCTCTACAAGGCCTTGATCGAAACCAAGAAGGCCCAGTCCGCCAGCATGTCCTTCGAGCAACTGCACGACCCCGGGTTCATTGTGGTATCCGCGAGCCTCAGCAAGGATCAGTCGCTGGATGAGGTCCGTAAGATCGCCATCGACACCGTCGCCAGCGTCGTTTCGCAGCCTCCCACCAAGGATGAAGTCGAGCGCGTGAAGACCCGCCTGCTGCGCAATCTCGAAAACACCATGGCCACCACTTCGACTTTTATCACCAGCGGCCTCACGGCCCCGATTTCACAGGGTGATTGGCGGCTGATATTTTTGAACCACGACCGGATGAAGGACGTGACGCCCGAAGACGTAGTGCGCGTCGCCAAGCTGTATTTCAAGGCGTCGAACAGGACCGTGGGCGTGTTCATTCCCGATCCTCAGCCCGAACGGACCGCGGTTCCGGCTACCCCGACGCTGAGCTCGCTGCTGACTAACTACAAGACCGATTTCAAGATCGCCCGCGGCGAGACTTTCGACCCCACGCCCGCCAATATCGAAGGCCGCATTGTTCGCGCCACGCTCGGCAACGGCATGAAGATGGCCATCCTGCCCAAGCAGACCGCCAATGGCAGGATCTCGGCGGTGGTCGAGTTGCACTTCGGCGACCAGGCGTCCCTGGCCGGCAAGAACGCCGCCGCCCAGTTCGCCGGCTCGCTACTCATGGCCGGGACCAGGAACAAAACGCGCCAGCAGATCCAGGATGAGATGCAGAAGCTCAACGCCCAGGTCACGGTGACCGGCGGGGGCGGCGCGGGCGGCGGTGGAGGCCGCGGCGGCCGCGGAGGCGGAGGGGCGGTTGGCGGCGGAGGCATCGCGACCGCCACTGCGTCCATCAGCGCTCCATCGGCGAACTTCGAAGCCGCTCTTCGCCTGGCTGCTGAAATCCTCAAGGACCCGGCCTTTCCGGCGGACGAGTTCGACCGCTCCAAGACTCAGCGGTTGCGCTCCCTCGCCGAGCCTCCCACCGAGCCGGAGACCCTCTCCCAGGAGGCCCTCTCGCGCCACCTGAGCCCCTTCGCCAAGACCGACGCTCTGTACAGCCCGACCCGCGAGGAACAGATCGAAGCGATCACCAAAGTCACCCTGGACGACGCCAAGAACTTCTACGCTCAGTTCTATGGCGCCAACCACGCCGAGTTCGCCATCATCGGCGAGATCGACCGGAATGCCGCCCAGAAACTCGCCGAAGAGCTTTTCGGTAAGTGGAACAGTTCAGCCGCGTATCGGCGGCTCGTCACTCCATTCAAGGCGGCCGCGGCCATCAACCGGAAGATCGAGACGCCCGACAAAGCCAATGCGCAGTTCCTGGCGGGCGTGCGTCTGCAAATGGCCGACAGCGATCCGGATTATCCGGCCATGGTCCTGGCGAACTACATGTTCGGCGGATCTATCACCGCTCGCGTTCCCAACCGCATCCGGAACAACGAGGGGCTGAGCTATACCGTCAACACCACGCTCACCGTGCCCTCGGAGGGCGATTCGGCGACCTTCAACGCCCTGGCGATCGCCAACCCGGGCAACGTGCCCAAGGTCGAGGCAAGCTTCAAGGACGAGCTGGCCAAGACGCTCCGGGACGGGTTTACCTCCGCGGAGATCGCGCAGGCCAAAAAGGCCTACGCCGACGCGCGCCTGGTTGCGCGTTCCCAGGACGCCGCTCTGCTCACCCAGATGGCATCCCACGCCCAGCTTGGCCGCACCTTCCAGTGGGACGCGGATGTAGAAGCCAGGATCCAGGCTCTAACCCCCGAACAAATCAACGCGGCCTTTCGCAAACACATCGATCCGGCCGCCATTTCGATAGTGAAAGCCGGCGATTTCAAAGCCAACGGCGCGTACTTGAATTAATTCCGGAGCCGGCGCAGCCGCCGTGGCGCACGCTTCAGCGTGCCGGCGGCGGCTTCAGCCGGCGCAAAGCTGATAGCTGAAAGCTGATAGCTGACAGCTTCTTTATGCTCCTCGCCATCGATATCGGCGGCACCAAGTTCACCCTGGCTGCCTTCGACGGCGACCGAATGGTTCGCCGCGAATCTTGCGCCACCGACGCATCCGGCGGCCGCGACTGGATGCTCGGCCGGATTCGCGAAATCGTTCTCGCCTGGCGCCGCGATCTTACCTTCGACCGCTGCGGCATCGGTTTTGGGGGGCCGGTGGATTTCGCGGCGCAGCGCGTGGTCCTGTCGACCCACGTTGGAGGCTGGCGCGATTTCGATCTCCCCGGATTCATCCGCGCCCTCGCCGGCGCGCCGGCGGTCATGGATAACGACGCCAACGCCGGCGCCGCCGGCGAGGGCGAGTTCGGGGCGGGGAAGGGCTATTCCCCGCTTTTCTACATGACCCTCTCCACCGGCATCGGCGCCGGCATCTACCAGGACGGCCGCATGTGGCGCGGCGCGGATTCCTACGGCGGCGAGATCGGTCACCTCACCATTCGCCCCGATGGACCCGAGTGCCTCTGCGGCGCCCGCGGCTGTCTGGAGCGGATGTGCTGCGGCTTATGGCTGCAACGCGACTACGGCCAGCCAGCCAAAGACCTGATGCAGGATCCCGCCTTCGTGGAACGCTATGTCGTGGACTTGGCGCTCGGGCTGAAAGCGGCGATCATGCTGCTGAACCCCGCCCGAATCGTCATCGGCGGCGGCATCGCCAAGGCCGGCGACCGCCTGTTCCTTCCGCTGCGCGCCGAATTGCGCCGCCAAATCACCAACTGGTCCGCCGCCCGCATCGACGTCGTCCCCGCCGCCCTGGGCGACGACAGCGTCCTCTACGGCGCCATGGCCCTCGCGCGCGCCTGAGGAGAAACCGGTGGGCGCAAGCCCGTAAGGGCGTTAGATAGTAGTAGCCCACGGCGCAAGCCGTTGGGAACCGAACCCGCGCTCCAGAGTAGCCCCGTACAGGGGCGCAAGATCGTCCCGATTACGCGAACAGCTCCTGCGCCCGCATCATCCGCTCCGCCACCGTCACTCCGTGCGGGCACTGGACGACACAGGTTGCGCACTCGCCGCATCGCACGGCCTGGTGCTCGGCCGCCATGCGCAGGAAGTGCTCCCGGCCCAGAGGGAATTGGCCGTAGCCGTCAGCGTACATGACGAAGCGCACCATGTCGCCCACCGGCAGACCCTTGGGGCACTGGCCGTCGCACTGGCCGCACATGCGGCAGAAGTACGGACTAATCTTCTCCAGCCGGGCGGTCAGGATCTTCTGGTCCGCGTCGGTGAATTGCTGCGCCATCACGCTGAAGTTCTGCTCCAGTTGGTCGATGTCCGTCATGCTCGGGACCGTGGTGGCGATGGCCGGGTTCTTGATCACCCACTTGAGCGCGGCGGGGGCGAAAGCGGCCGGCCGCGCCGGTGCGGGGGCGCCACGGCCTCCGGCTTTGGCCATCACCTTCATGCCCACCAGGCCCACGCCCGCCTGGTTGAGCTTCTGGAGGGCCGGGCCCCACCCGGCGGCGGAGGCGAAGTTGTACTGCGCCTGGACCACCTCCAGCTTGGTTTCGAGGATGCGGTCGACCATGACCGGCAGGTTATGCGTGCTCATGCCGATGAACCGCACTTTGCCCTGTTGCTTGGCCTTGAGTTGCGCCTCGACCAGATCGTCGGCGATCTGCGACGGGTTGTCCTTCATGTGGAGCAGCCACACGTCCAGGTGGTCGGTATTGAGCTCCTTGAGGCTGGTGTCAAGCTCCGCCAGGATACCCGCGCCGGTCCTCTGATCGCACTTGGATGAAAGAAAGACGTCCTTCCGTTTGGCGCCCAACGCCGCTCCCACCATGCGCTCGTTTTGGCCGCCTTGATAGCTGCGGCAAGTATCGAAATAGTTGATGCCCATGTCGGCGGCCCGGGTGATCACCGTCGCGTCGGAGGTGATCATGCAGCCGTAGCCGACCGTGGTGACCTTCAAGCCCGTCTTGCCCAGAACGCGGTAAGCGATCTTGCCCGTCGTGGGCGCCGCCTGCTGAGGAGCCGGAGCCGGTCGAGCGGGACTGGATGTGGTTGATGCCAGACCGGCGGCCGGCAAAGCCAGGCCGGCAGCCAGGAAGTTGCGGCGAGAGGTATCGATTTTCACTTGTGCCTCCTTCAGTTTTCGATTAACGCACCTGAAACGCAAAGGATAGCATCACTCGGACCAAAAAAGCATCCGTGAAACATGGGCGGCAGCGATTCCGCATCCGTGGCAGTTGGGTGCGGGCAAGCAGCGGTATCGAAAGGGATTCCGAGGTTTTGGGCGAGCTGGGCAACTTCGGATGGGCATTGGGTGGGCTTGGCGGGGTCCCAAGGGACGAAGGAGGGA
>CAIRXZ010000349.1 GCA_903882645.1 uncultured Acidobacteriia bacterium
AAACCAGATCCGGGCGCTGGGGCGCGAGGCCGAGTTCTTCAACTGCAACGCCTCCGACGACGAGATGCGTCAGGACGTCATCGCGCAGATCCGCACGCGCCTGGCCGACCCGCCCGGCGTGCTGCGCGTGCTCATGCACTCCCTGGCCTGGGGGTCGCTCAAGCCGCTGGCCGGCGCCGAGCAGGTGGTCTCGAAAAAGCAGTTGGAAATCACCGCCGATACCATGGGCCACTCGCTGGTGTATTGGGTGCAGGACTGCCTGCGCGCGGGCCTGTTCGACTGGGGAGGCCGCATATTCGCCATGACCAGCAGCGGCGGCACGCGGGCCATTCCAAACTACGGCCCGGTCAGCGCCGCCAAAGCCATACTCGAAGCGCACATCCGGCAACTCGCGCTGGAACTGGCGCCGGCGGGCATCACCGCCAACGCCATCCTGGCGGGCGTGACCGATACGCCCGCGCTGCGGCTGATCCCCGGGCATGAAAAGCTGATCGAAATCGCCCGCCTGCGCAATCCGCACCAGCGGCTCACCACGCCGGAAGACGTGGCCCGATGCATCGCGGCGTTGTGCCACCCAGCCACCTACTGGCTCACCGGCAACACCCTGCATGTGGACGGGGGAGAGAACATCGTAGGGTAGCTACCCCGCGTTTCACGTGTGCCGCCAGGAGATCTCCACACGCGAAGCCGGAGCCGCGGACTTGCCGCCGGACCGCTTGTCCTCTTCCGCCCCCGCCTCACCACAAATACTCCTTCGCAATCTCGCGCTTGTCATACCCGTCCAGCACGTGCGCTACGCGGATCTTCTTGAGCGACACGGGGGAAAGCTGGCCGATGGGGATGTAGACGATGGTGCGGCCGGCGCGCGAGGCGATGGTTTTGAAAATCGAACGCGGGGGTTTGGCGGCCACATAGACCACGTGATGGTGAATCGAGTAGTCCATGGCGGCTAGCAGAAGCCGCTCGGATTTCGATTCGGCGAATTCGTAGTCCGGGTCCTGCCAGACGTCGAACATGCGCCGCGGCGGCAGGCTCAGCAGGAACCCGCCGTATTCGGCGCGGCCGATCCCCGGCCCTACCAGGTTGTCGAACGGGAAGGTCGAGTAGAACGCCATGTCCGATTCGTTCTGGTTCTCGCCGAGCCACGTGGTCAGGTAAGGGTAGCGGTTGTCGCGGTCCTCATCGAAGATCACCACCACCGAGCCTACCTCGCCCTGGATTTTCTGGAACTCCCGGACGTAGATCCGGCCCTCATACCACTTGCGGACGGTCTCGCGCATGTCCACGCCGTCGAGGATCGACGTGGTGAACGGCTCCACCCTCACGCGCTCCTCGGAAAGGATGCTCTTACCCTTCTTCTTCAGGTAGCGCCCGTAATCCTCGATCACCAGGTCTTCCGGCGGGTAGGAGCAGATGCCGGTCCCGTTCAACTGGCTGGCCCACTCGCCGGCGAACTTCTCCTTCTTTCGGGACTTCAGTCCGTAAGGGCGCAGCCGCCGCTTGGGGCTGGGCAAGCGGCGGCGCAGGCGGATGCGGCGCGTATCCGTCCACATCTCGTCGCCCGAGATGCGCACGGTCGTCAGCTCGGAGGTTGTTTTCTGCGGTGGATAGCGCCCGGCGGCTTCCCACACCTCCCAGGCATAGTTGTCGTCGGCCACGCCGCGGGCCGCCACCGTCAGATCGAAAAGCCGGGCTGCCAGTTCGCCGCCGGCTAGCGCCAGGTTCCTGGTATAGCGCGCCAGCAGACGCCGCTGCCAGTGCGCGAGGCGGTCGCCCGTGTTGGCTTCGTACTGCTTCTCGGCCTCGCGCAGGACTGCAAGCTGAGCGTGCCGGCGGTCGATGGCGCGCGGGTCGCTCATGAGCTGCCGGAATCCCTCGTAGCGCAATTGCAGCGCGGGGTACTCGGATGCGATTTCGGCCAGCGACTCGGGATGCGGGTTGAACAATTCCACGCCCTCCCTGCGCGTGCGCGCCATGGGTTGCGCCTGAGGCTCCTCCATGGCGTCCAACAGCGGATCGAGCAGGTTGAGCGATACCACCACGAAGACGCGCGCTTCCGGATCGGTCCCCTGGAGCTTCCAGGCGATGCCGGCGGCATGGCGGGCGATGTCCTCGGAGCGCGGCTGCGGGTACACGCGATACGCCTCGACGTACCGCGCCAGTCCGATGTGCCGGATGGCGTACGGGTCCGGATAGGCGTCCTTCAGGTGCGGGCGCAGGGCGGCTTCCGGATCGGCGAACAGGATCTCCGCCCCCGTCTCCAGACCGGTGCGGATCGCCTCGGTGAACGGGTCGGCCGGCTCCACCAGCACGTAAACGGCCTCGGTGTCGCCGGAAGTCTCGTCGGGATAGAAGATAACCGACATTTCGGGCAAGCGCGCCACGCCCCGCGTCCAGGCATCCCGCAATGCCAGCGGCAACTCCAGCGCCACCACCTGGGGCCGCTCGCGCAATATGGCCGCGCGCGCTTCGATGGCGAACTCCAGCCGCTCCGGCACGACCGGGAAATACGTGAACCGCCCGCGCGTCAGGCCGCCCGGATCAGGAAATGGAACGCCGGTTTCCCCTGGCATGACGCAATGCCTCTTCTCCCAGCACCTGGACGATCGCCAGTTCCAGCGCCTCGGTTTCGTGGGACCGCTCCGTGGCCAGGCTCTTCAGTTTGATCGCGAACCGGGCTATGTTGATGCCGTCGCGAACCGTGTAGCGCTCGTCGGAGGCGTGCGCCACCTGGAGGAAGTCCGTTACGTAAGCGAGGATGCGCTCCTCGGCGAAGGGCAGGTTCTCGTGCAGGATGCGGTACTCCTCGTCGCGCTCCGGGAAGTCGATGAAGATCTGGGGTTGCAGCCTCGAGTGAATGTACTCGGGAAGCTCGAACGTGGAGGCGTCGTCGTTCATGGTGGCCACCAGCCGGAACTGGGGATGCGCCTTGATCTTGATGCCCGCGACAATCGATTCCACGTAGCGCCGGTTATCGAGCAGCGGCGCCAGGCTGGCCCAGCTCTTCTCGCTCATCCGGTTGCCTTCGTCCAGGATGGCGATGCCTCCGCGGATCATGGCCGTGGCCAGCGGCGAGGCCACATAGCGAAGGCTGCCCGCGCCTTCGATGACGGGCGTAACCAGAAGGTCTTCGGGGCGCGTATCCATGGTTGCCTGCAGGATGTAGGCGTCGCGGCCCATGCGTTTGGCCGCGGCGCAGGCCAGGGTTGTCTTGCCCACGCCCGGTTTGCCCAGCAACCTCGGATTCATGGGCAAATCCTGCTCGTTCACCACCATCCAGGCGGCCAGCAGTTGGCGCATCAGCTCATCCTGCCCCACCCACTGGACCGCGATCTCGTCCGGATGGGCGAGGTGCAGCGTTACGCCTTCGATCTCGACGGTCATAGCCTCTATCATTATCGGGCGCCGCCGCCGGCCCGGCGCCTACGGCGTCTTTTCCCCGTGGGCGGGCGCGGTCCTCAGGTGGCGATAGAAACCGAGGTCGGCGCCGGTCAGCATCTTGGTGGCGAAAACGATCTGGCCCGTGTGCACGGAGAAATGTTCCACGTCCGTGGCCTGCCAACGCAGGCGGCGAGAAACGATCGTCCGCGGCGCCAAGCAAGAAACGGCTACTGGGCGCGGTGGAGCGTGTCCGGCTCGTCGTAAGCTTTCGGGTCGGCCCCGGTTTTGGCGAAGAATTGTCCGACGGCTTCGCTGGGAGCGGTAATCAAGGTGCTGTGTTCAGCCGGCGCGGTCGGAAGCTGCCGGCCTGCCTGCTCTTTGAGCCAGTCGGAATCCAGGAAGGTTATGCGGAGCGTGCTGCCTTCGCTCCATACGCGCACCGGGGTGTGGACGGCGATCTGAAATGCGTCTTCGTTCGCGGAGACGAGGTCGAGCAGCTTGAAATCGCCAGCGGTCATCAGACGCGCTTTGAACTGGTAGGCGTTCCCGGAGTCGTCCAAGTGGCGAATGCTATAACCGGTTCCATCCTGGCGGACCCAGTAGGTGTCTTTTCCGTCGTGACTGGTCCAGATCCCGAGCAGGGCGGGGTCCATGACGGCCTGTTGGTCCGTGACGAAGGGATTCAGGGAGACCAGGCTCGAGCAGCCCGTCAGGGTAATGGCGCCGGCCAGCGCCAAGGAAAGTGCCAAATGTTTCATTGTTCCATGCCTCCATACAGGAACAGCGCTCCGGGAAGGCCAAAATTGCACTACGGCAGGCGGAATTTTTTCAGGCTGCGAGCCAGGGTCACTTTGAGGGGCGCATAGTTGCCGGCTATCAGCATCAAGGCGAGGCCCGCCGCCAGCAGCGCGACAGGCCAGAAGGCGCGGCCCGGGAAGACCTGCTGCTGCAAACGGTAGGCGCCTATCGCCAGGAAAAGAAGCCCGCTGGCGAAGAAGTTCTTCATCTGGCGCGGGATGCTGGCGAACACGAACACGCAGGCGACCGCGGGAAGCGTCCATTCGAACGCGCGGGCCTCCGCGTGCGATTGCGCGTCCAATCCGAGCAGAAACAGGGAAGTCATCACGTGGCCGGGGATCACGAAACGAAAGGCATGGCCGACGAGGCGCAGTTGGGGCGAGGATTGCAGGCGGCAGAGCCGGTCGAGCGAGAAGTAGATGGCCGCATTGGCGATGAACAGGTACTCGACCTGGCCGCGGGTCCAAGGCAATACCGAGTTCAACCACCTGGCATACGGTTCGTGGAAGGCCGCTACGCCGCTCAGCGCCGCCCAGGTGAAGGCCACGGCGAAGGGGTAGAAATAGCGCGAGTCGTCCGGCAGGCGCCTGCGCTCGAAAATGAAGCCGGCGGCAAGGAACAGGAGCGCGCAGGGGAGCAGGTGGAAGTAGAAACGGCCGGGGTCGTGGTCGAGCCAGTCCAGCATGCCCATGCGCAAGAGGGTGGCGAGGCACAGCAGGGCCGCATAGGTGGCGAACATGAGCGAAAACACAGGCGCGCGAGTGAAGCGTCGCAGGAGCCAGCAGACCGGCAGGGCGGTCAGCAGGGACCACCATAACTGGGCGTTGGTAGCCTGCTTGGCGAAATCCAGACGGTGAAAGATCTCCAGCCGCAACTGGCCTTGCGTTACGGCGGTGAAGATATGGGCTTCCTGAGCAGTGGCCAGCGCGGCGATGGGCGTCACCAGGCAGAAGGCCAGCAGAAAGCCGATGGCGACGCGGGAGTTGCCGCGGTTCCAGTGGCGGATGCCGAGCCACGCGCTGGGAATGGCGGCGGCCCACGCGGCGGCAATGGCGGGCGCCCCGGCCAGCGCCGGGTATGAGAAGAATGTCAGGAACGCGGCGCCCACGGCCAGGACCCACGCCCCCAGATACAAGGTGACCTGCGGCAGCGTGAGACGGCGCGCCTCCATGATCCACGCATCTTCGCGCTCGATCAGCCGCTCGTAACGCTTGCGAATCCCATCGTACTCGGCTTCGGAGACGACTTGGTCGTGGCGCCAGCTTTCCAGGTCGCGGAGATGCTGCCCCACCTTCCCGGCGATCAGGCGCGCGTACGCGGCGGGTTCGGCCAGCACCGTTTCTCCCGCCAGGAAACGACGCAGATCGTCGGCCATTTCTCGGGCGGAGGCGTAACGGCCGGCGGGGTCCTTTTCGAGGGCTTTGAGGCAGATGTTTTGCAGATCGCGGGGAACGCCGGGAGCGCGGCGGCGCGGCAGCGCGGGCTCCTCTTCGCGGATCGCCCGCAGCAGATCCGAAACCGTATCGCCATGGAATGGCGGCGCGCCGGTGAGCAACTCGTAAAGGATGGCCCCCAGGGAAAAGACATCGCTGCGGCCATCCAGCGGGCGGGCGGCCGCCTGTTCGGGCGAAAGGTATTCGGGAGTCCCGGCGACCTGGCCCAGCGAGGCGCGATGCTCCTCGCCGGCGAGATCGAGCGCCAAGCCGAAATCGAGCAGTTTCGGTTCCAGGTCCGCATCCACCAGGATATTGGCGGGCTTGAGGTCGCGGTGTACGATGCCCTGATCGTGAAGGAAATGGGCGGCCAGCGCCACCTTGGCCATGAGTTCGGCCTTTTCGCGGAAATCGAGGCGGGCGGCGGCGGCGGTGAGCGAAGCGCCGGCGAGGTATTCCATCACGAAGTGAGGCGGCTCTTCGGCGGGTCCGAGGCTATAGATGCGGGCGACGTTGGGGTGGTTCACGCGGGCCATGGCGCGCGCTTCGTCCATGAATCGGGCGCGCAGCCCGGCGTCGCCGGCGTAGCGCGGAGCAAGCGTCTTAATGGCTACCTTGCGGCCCAGGGCTTCATCCACGGCGAGCAGGACGCGGCCCATGCCTCCAGCGCCGATTTCGCCGACGATCGTGTGACCGGAAAGGCGGCCGGGCAGCGGGGGCGCGGGTTCCAGAACGCGATCGATCTCGGAAAGCGCGGCCAGTTCCCCGGCGAGTTCGGGCGGATGCGCGGTGGAGCGCCGGTCGAGGAGGTCGGCGAAAGCGTCGGCCAGGCTCTGTTCGCGGTCGTCGTCCATTACGCCTCCGAGGCGTCGGAAAGCTCGCGGAAGCGCTTCACGGCGCGATACACCAGAAGGGCGACGGCATCGCGGGGCTTGTTCAGGCGCACGGCCATCTCGGCGGTGGAAAGGCGCTCGATCTTGGCCATGAGGATCGCCTGGCGGTAATCTTCGGGCAGCGCGTTCAAACGGTCCAGCAGCCGCTCGATGGCCTCCCGCTGGGCGAGCAGGCGGCTGGGCGTCTTGGTATCGGCAGGTTCGGGGCCGAGCGGGTTCGTTTCGGAGCGGAAGCGAACCTCCTCGCCGGCGCGGCATTCGCGGTTCCGGTAGCGGACGCGATCGACGATGACGTGGTCGGCGATCGCCGAAAGCCAGCGGAAGAAGCTGCCGGGAGACTGGTAGGAGAAATGGCCGATATCGCGGAAGGCGCGCAGGCAGGTTTCCTGAACCACGTCCTCCGCATCGGCGAACTCCGGCGTGCGCGAACCGAGCTTGAAATGCGCCAAAACAGCCAGCCGGCGACGGTGCTTTTCAAAGGCTCGGGAGAGAGCCTCCCGGTCGCCATTCTTCGCCTGTTCGAGAAGGTCGAATGTGGAGGTGGGCGATACCATGGCGCTGCCTGAACTCATGATACGGGGTTTTTCGGAGCGCGTGAGCCTTCCCGCCGCGGGTTGTTCTTCGCCGCCCTTTGGGTTTGTGAATCACGCATCATAATCTGTGATGCGTGATGTGCTACGTTAGAGTCGTGCGAACCACTCTGGAACTTGACGACGACCTGGCGAATGTCGCCAAGCAACTGGCGAGCCAGCGCGACATGACGATGGGACAGGTTGTCTCCGAACTTGTCCGAACGGCGCTTGAGCCAAAGGCGGCGCCCCGCATGCGGAACGGCGTTCCGCTGTTTACCCCAAAGCCCGGCGCCAGGAAGCCTCACCTGGCGCTGGTAAATCGATTGCGGGACGCCGAATGAGGGCGCTGTTGGATGTGAACGTCCTGATCGCATTGTTCGATCCCGCGCACCCCAACCACGAGGACGCGCACCGGTGGTTCAGCCGAAACCGAAGACGCGGCTGGGCGACATGCGCGGTGACGATCAACGGCTGCGTTCGGGTTTTGAGCAGCCCGGCCTACCCGACGATTGACGCGACTCCCGCCGAAGTGGCGTCGCGCCTCCGCGTTTTTTGCGCGGCTTCCGAGCACCAGTTCTGGAATGAATCCGTATCGCTGCTTGATGAAACCCTGTTTCGGCCGCAGGCCATAGCCGGCCACCAGCAGGTCACGGACGTGTACCTGCTCGGCCTCGCAATCCGGCGTGGCGGCCGTCTGGCGACGTTCGACCGGTCGATCCCCCTGAAGGCGGTGCATGGAGCGCGGGCCGAACATCTCGAGGCGCTCGGAGGCGGTTCGGACTGAGGCCCGCTTGCGGCTCCCCAGCTTTGCCTTCATGGATAATGATGAGCATTGCGCCGCGGGATCCCAAGCGGCAGTTCAGCCATCTGCGCGCGGCGGACCACCTGGCGGGCGATGCCATTCTGAAACTCGCGGGGGAGTGCGGCTGGAACATCGCTTGTACACGCGTGATGCTTGGATAGCGGCCTCGCAGCGCATCCTGGCGCTGGCGCCGGATATTGCGAAGAGCGACAGCGGGCGCCGGGCGGCTCAGGGGGACCCCAGCGGAGTGTATTTGATGGGGTTGGCGGAACCCACCGCTCCCTGAAAGCTGTGAAATATCCGCGAAACGCAGGCGAAACCGCCTGCGCCACCTCTGGAAGCCCTGTGTTTGCAGCGGTGGGGCAGGCGGTTCCGCCCAATGCCGCATACTTTTTGAGCGTCGCTGTATTAGCCACCGCGGGCGGGCGGTTGGGGTTTGGGCTTAGTGTTTGCGGCGGCTTCGCTTTTTCGGGCGGAATCGGCCAGGGCCCTGCGCGATAGCTTTTCGAGC
>CAIRXZ010000350.1 GCA_903882645.1 uncultured Acidobacteriia bacterium
CCCTCCTGCCTGGATCTGGTCACTCTGTTACGCAAGGAGATGGCGGAACACCCCGAACTTCTGACGGAGTTCGAGGTCAAAATCACGGAAAAGCAACTCGTCCGCAGTGCCGCTGCCTGAGAAAATGTAGAAACTCCAGTGCTCGGCGAGATCGCCGAGCCGCGCTTCGCGGGAATCCTGGCCCGGATGGTGGGGGATCCGGAGCAACCCGTGCGCAAACGCGCCTTCGCCGCGGTGGGGAAGATCGCGGCCGCGCGCAAGGCCGGCGCGGAAGGCGCGAAGCAGGGACGGGAATAGGGTTGGCCCTGGGGCAAGCCAAGGTCGGCGACCCACCGCCGCGAAGCCCACGGGATAGCTCGGGTATATGGCTCCATAGATGTCGAGCTGAAGCTCGCCACGGCACGCTAAAGCGTACGCCACGACGGCCGCTGGTAATGTTATTTCCTGACGAGACCTAAGAGTCTGCGCCACGCTCTTCAGAACGCCGGCACGGACGCCGGCGTGGCAGGCCTGGAGGCCCACTCCACGGATCGCCGGCTAAGAAGTTGTCAGGCGGCTTGGCTCACGATGTGCCGCCCCAATCCATGGCCAGGCGGACCAGGGTGCGGACGGGGACGCCGGTGGGGCCTTTGGCTAGGAAGGGTTTGGATTCGTCGAGCCAAGCGGTACCGGCGATGTCCAGGTGGACCCAGGGGGTGTCGCCGGCGAATTCCTTCAGGAAAATCGCGGCGGTGATGGCGCCGCCCCAGCGGCCGCCGACGTTGGCCAGGTCGGCGAAGGCGCTCTTGAGGTACTCCTTGTAATCGTCCTCGAGCGGCATGGCCCACATGCGCTCGCCTTCGGCCTTGGCGGCGCGGAGGACGCGGTCTTTCATGCCATCGTCGCTGGCGAACAGGCCCACGTTCAGGTGCCCGAGAGCAACCACGATGGCGCCGGTCAGGGTGGCTGCGTCGACCAGATGGGTGCAGTCCTGCCGGCGCGCGTAGGCCAGGGCATCCGCCAGGATCAGGCGGCCCTCGGCGTCGGTGTTGATCACTTCGACGGTCTTCCCGGACATGGCGGTGACGATATCGCCGGGGCGCTGGGCGCGGCTTCCGGGCATGTTCTCGACGCAGGGAATATAGGCGGTCACGGCGATGGCGGGCTTCAACCGGGCGATGGCCCGCATGGCGCCGAGCATGGCGGCGCCGCCGGCCATGTCGTACTTCATCTTCTCCATGCCGTCGGACGGTTTGATGGAGATGCCGCCGCTGTCGAAGGTGACGCCTTTCCCCACCAGGCCAAGGCGGACCGGGGAACCGACGTCGGAGGGTTTGTAACCGACGACGATGAGGTTGGGCGGCTCGGCGCTGCCCTGGGCGACGCCGAGGAGCGCCCCCATGCCCAGCCGCTCCAGTTGCTCGCGGTCCAGGACTTGGCATTCCAGGCCGGATTCCGCGGCCATCGTCCGCGCCGCGTCGGCAACCTTGGCGGGGGTGAGGCGGTTGGCCGGCTCGTTCACCAATTCGCGGGCGAAGTTCTGGGCGTCGGCAACGATGCGGGCGCGAGCCACGGCGGCCCCCAAAGGTCCGTTGGCAGGCGAAGGCGCCTGCCCCACCTCCGGGGACTCGGGGGCAGCAGCCACGACAAAGCGATCCACCGATTTTTTGTCGTCCTCGCCGGTCTTGTAGCGGTCCGGTTCGTAGTCTCCCAGGATGGCGCCTTCCACGGCCGCGCCGGCGAACTCGGGGCTGGCGCAGGCGGCCTCGAGGGCCAGGGCCATGGTCTTGACGGACTTCGATTTCAGATGGCGGAGCGCCGCGCCCGCCAGCTTGCGCATTTCCGCCGGATCGAACTTGCCGGGCTTTCCGGCCCCGGCGAGCAACACACGCTCGGCCGCGATCCCCGGCGGGTGATGCAGGAGCGTCATTTCGAGCGGCTTGCCGGCGACCTCGCCGGAGTCGAACAGCGCGCCGGCGCCGAAGCGCTCCTCCTTCTTCCCTTCAAAGACCGGCACTATGAGCGCGCCGGTCTCGATCTGTTCCAGAGGTTTGTGCTCAAACGAGGTTTGCATGGGTCTAGCGTATGGGTCGGGCATGCCCGACCCCTACCGAGGGCCAATTTGAGGCTATTTTCCCACGACCAGGATGGAGAACGAACCGGGGACGAGTTGTCCGCGGCCGCCACGGCCGCCGCCGCGTCCGCCGAACGGCGGCGCGCCAGGCGCGCCCTGCCCGGGCGGCGGGGTCGCGGGCGTGGGTGGCGGGGCGGCCTGCGCGGGCGGCGGGGCGTACTC
>CAIRXZ010000351.1 GCA_903882645.1 uncultured Acidobacteriia bacterium
CCCTCCTGCCTGGATCTGGTCACTCTGTTACGCAAGGAGATGGCGGAACACCCCGAACTTCTGACGGAGTTCGAGGTCAAAATCACGGAAAAGCAACTCGTCCGCAGTGCCGCTGCCTGAGAAAATGTAGAAACTCCAGGCACCCGTTCAACGAACGGGTGCCGCCCTCGGCCCTGCTCGAGAACTCGAAAGCCGCCTTGATGATGGCCGGGCTGATTCCGGACGACGGAAGCGACCGGGACGAATTGAGGCGCCGCCTGCTGGCCGGGCGCCACGCCGAGATCCGGATGCTGTTCTTCCTCGGCAAGGACGTGTTCCGCTGGCTTGACCAGTGCCAGGAATGCGCCGGGCGCATTCCGGAGTTGAGCGGCGCGGAACTGCGCGGGCAGAGCTTCGCGGGCCTGCTCACCGCCAACCCTCCGCCAGGCGTCAAGGAGAAGCTGATCCGCTGGGGAGTGGCGGACTACTCGTCGGTGTTCTCGCGCGCGATCGGGCTGAACGCCGTCTTTGCGGAGCCGCCCGCGATCGAGGGCCTCTCCGAGGAATTCCTGCGGAACTACCACCGTTACGCCGACCTGATGTTCCGCTGTTACATGGAATCGCAGCCGCACGCGATCGCCGGACCGGCCAATTTCCGCTTTGAACTGTACGCCTCCGGCGAGTACTCGCGCATGCTCGAATCGGAGTGGGGGGCGGAGTAGCTTCTTCACTACATCGCCGCGAGGTCTTCGAGTTTGAGGCGGCCGGTATAGATCGCCATTCCCAGCGCGGCGTGGACGCCCATGTCCAGGAGGGCGCGGACTTCCTCCAGCGTCGTGATGCCGCCGGCGGCGGTCAGTTCCAGCGAGGTGGCCGCGCGAAGGCGGCGGAACCAGGCGAGATCGGTCCCCTGCATCATGCCTTCCTTGTCCACGTAGGTGCAGAGGAAGCCCGAGCAGTAGGGTTCGAGCGCCTGGAGGACCTCTTCGGCGGCCAGGCCGGTGGACTCCCGCCAGCCCTTGACGACGATGCGGCCGTCTTTGGAATCGAGCGCGATGAGGATGCGGGAGCGGCCGATGGCTTCGCGCAGGGATGTGAGGAAGGGTTCGTCGATTGGGCAGGCCGGGAGGCCTGCCCCACTGGCGAACGCGGCTGTGCCTACGATGACTTTGCGGGCGCCTTGCGCCACCAGGGCCTCGGCCCGCTCGACCGTGCGCACGCCGCCGCCCACGCGCACGGCGGCCTTCGAGGCCAGCATGCGGACCAGCTCCTCGTTCGAGCCGCGGCCCATGGCGGCGTCCAGATCGATCACCTGGATTTCCGGAAACGCGGCGAACCGGCGCAGCATCTCCTCGGGAGAATCGGCCTCCAGCGCCTTCTCGCGGCCCTGGACCAACTGGACCACCTTGCCGTCCATCAAGTCGATGCACGGGAAGATCATGCCAGCCTCACGGGGATGCCGCGCCGCGCCAGCTCCTCTTTCAATTGGTTGACCGTGTACGTTTCGTAGTGGAAGATCGAGGCTGCCAGCGCCGCATCCGCGCAACCGTCGGTCAGGACGCGCACGAAGTGCTCGGGGGTCCCCGCCCCGCCGCTCGCGATCACGGGAATATGGGTGGCCCGCGAGACCGCCCGCGTGAGAGCGCAATCGAAGCCGTCCCGCACGCCGTCGGTGTCCATGGAGGTCAGCAGGATCTCACCCGCGCCGAGCTCCTCTCCGCGCGCCGCCCACCCCACCGCGTCCATTCCCTCGTCGTCGCGCCCGCCGCGGGTGAAGACATGCCAGGCCCCGGCGCCATGCCGCCGCGCGTCGATGGCGAGCACCACGGCTTGCGCCCCGAACTCGTTGCTCAATTCCGTGATCAACTCCGGCCGCCGCACCGCGGCCGTGTTGACGGAAACCTTGTCGGCCCCCGACATCAGAATGCGGCGGGCGTCGGCCACCGAGCGGATGCCGCCGCCCACGGCCAGGGGGATGAAGACCTTGCGCGCGGTGCGGGCCACCACGCCGGCCATGATTTCGCGCGCGTCGCTCGAAGCCGTGATATCGAGGAAGACCAGCTCATCGGCGCCGTCGCGGTTGTAGCGGTCCGCCAATTCCACGGGGTCGCCCGCGTCGCGCAGATTGACGAAGTGGACGCCCTTGACCACGCGCCCGCCGGTGACGTCAAGACAGGGGATGATTCGTTTGGCCAGCATAACGAACACTTATTAGCCGCGGATGAACGCAGATTTGTGGAGCGAGCCTCCGGCTTGCCATGCCGCCATTCCTGGCGGCATCCTCTTGACAGCTTGCGGATGCCCGCAAGAAAGCGGGCATGGCAGGCCGGAGGCCCACTCCACAAAAGCAAATCCGCGTTCATCTGCGTTCATCGGCGGCCATTACTCTTCTCTCAAAGCTCCAGGAAGTTCCTCACAATCCTCAATCCCACGGCGCCGGATTTTTCGGGGTGAAACTGCACGCCGAAGACGTTCTCCGCCTCGAGCGCGGCGGTGAAGGTCTCCTCGTAGGTACAGGTGGCGGACGCGCGTTGGTTCAGCGGCACGTAGTAACTGTGAGCGAAGTACACGTACGGGCGCGCATCCAGGTTCCGCACGAGCTTGGACTCGGGCCGCACATCGAGCGCGTTCCATCCCATGTGGGGCACGCGCGCGCCGGCCGGAAACCGCCGCACCGGGCCTTCGAAGATGCCCAGGCCGCGGACCTCCGGGGCTTCCTCGCTGGTCTCGAAGAGAGCCTGCAACCCCAGGCAGATGCCCAGGAAGGGCACGCCCGCGCCGATCCGTTCGACGAGGGCTTCACGCACGTCGAGCGCGTCCAGCGCCCGCATCATCTGCCCAAAATGACCCACGCCGGGGAGGACGATCTTGGAGGCGTCCCGCAAACCGGCGCCGTCGCGCACCAGGGCGTACTCGCTGCCCAGCTCCGCCAGGGTATTCTGGACCGAGCGCAAATTGCCCGCGCCGTAATCCAGGATGGCGATCATAGCAGCCCCTTGGTGGAGGGCAGTTGGTCCTTCAAGCGCGCGTCCTTCGAACAAGCGTACTTCAGAGCGCGGGCAAAACACTTGAAAACGGCCTCGACCTTGTGATGGCTGGAACGGCCGTAGAGCACGCGGACGTGCAGGTTGGCCCCGGCGTGATTCACGAAGCCGCTGAAGAAGTCCTCCAGCAGCTCGGCCTGCAGGTCGCCCACCAGGCGGACCTTCACCAGGTCGCGGTACGCGAGCGCCGGGCGCCCGCCGAGGTCCAGCGCCACTACCGCCAGGGTCTCATCCATCGGCAGCGCGAAGTAGCCGGCGCGGTTGATCCCTTTGCGGTCCCCCAACGCCTGGGAGAACAGTTGGCCGAGCACGATGCCCGCGTCTTCCACGGTGTGATGCTGATCCACGTCCAAGTCGCCTTCGGCGCGCAGATTCAGATCGAAGCCTCCGTGTTTGGCGAACAACTCCAGCATGTGGTCGAGAAAGCGGACGCCGGTCGAAATCGCGTACCGGCCCCGGCCCTCGATTCGAAGCTCCCCGGCAATGCGCGTCTCCCTGGTGTTGCGTTCGATGGCCGCTTTCCTCACGATGGGAACACCTCGTCCAAGTAGTTGATGTCGTCCACGATGGCGTACGGCCGTTCGGCCTGGAACAGAAAGACCAGGTCCAGATAGCCCGGACTCGACGGGGCCGTGACCCCGATGAAGGGAACCTCGGCCGCGCGCGCGCAACGCGCGTCATCGACTGTATCGCCCACGTAGAAGGCCGGGCATGCCCGGCCACTACTGTCGCGGTTGGCTTGCAGAATCCGAAGCAAGCCTTCCGGGTGAGGCTTCTTATTCTCGACGTCCTCCAAGGCAATGATCGGGTCGAAGACCAGGTCTCCGGCAAACCGCCGCAGGCTCAGCCGGGCCTCGGCGCGCGGGCGGCCGGTGAAGATGGCGAGCCGGAAACGGTTTGCAAGCGCCTCCAACTTGCCGGGCCGCGCGATCCACCGCTCGCGGAGGATCAGGGCATCCGACGCAACCGCTCCCTCGCCGTTGTTGCCGGAATATGCGCTGCCCAGGAAGACGCGCTGGAAGTGTTCCTTTACCTCTTCAAAGGCGACGTTCACTCCGGCGTCGGCGATGATGCGGTGCGTAAGCTCCCAGTCGTCGTTGAATCCGCCCTGGTTCTTGTAATCCTGGATGCGCCTGCGGGAGACCCCGCCGCCGGTGAAGTGCGCCACCGTGCGCGCGATGGTTTCGCGGTAGGACTCGGTGACGTCCACCAGCACGCCGTCCATGTCGAAGACCAGGACCGGCCGGTTCATGGTTTCAGAATCTCCTCGAGGGCCGCCACCAGCCGGCGGGTCTGCTCGCGCGTGCCCACGGTGATGCGGACGCAGCCGGGCGCTTCGTAGCCGCGGTCGCGCACCAGGATGCCGCGCTCGCGCAGCGCGTCGCGCACTTCGATGGCGCGTTCGCCGAAGCGGCCCAGCACGAAATTCGCGGAGCTGGGAACGTAGGGAACGCCCAGACGCTCCAGACCGAGGCACAGCACCTCGCGCGCGGCCAGCACCTCGGCCACATAGGCCCGAATGTACTGCTCGTCGCGCACCGCCGCCCGCGCCGCGATCACGGCCAGCGAATTGACGCTGTAAGGCGACTGGGCCTTGCGGAGAAAGGCGACATTGGCTTCGTGCGAGAACAGGCAGCCCACACGCATCCCGGCCATGCCGAAAGCCTTCGAGAACGTTCTGGAGACGAACAGGTTGGGGACGCGCTCAATTTCGCCAAGCGCGGTCACGCCCGAGAATTCGTAATACGCCTCATCCACCAGCACCACCGCTTTGCGCGCGCGGCTCAGGATGCGCTCGATACCCGGCAGCGAAACACCGGTTCCGGTAGGGTTGTTGGGGTTGGCCAATATGACGGCGCGGGTTTCGGGCGTGATGGCTTCGAGCACTTGCTGAAGCGGAAACTCGTATGCGGGCGGCTGGTACCCGACTTCCTTGATCCTGGCCCCGGCCACCTCGCAGTAGAAACGGAACATGGCGTAGGACGGGGTGAGCAGTAGGGCTTCCTGCCCGGCGTCCAGGTAGGTGTTGACGAAGACCTGGATAGCCTCGTCGGTGCCGTTGGTGAAAACGAATTGGCCGGGCGTGACGCGGAAATAGCGCGCGACGGCCGCCTTGGCCTCGCCGTATTCGGGGTAGATGGACAGGAGGCCCGCCGCGACCCGCTCTTTGAGCGCCGCCGCTACACGAGGAGAGCAGCCGACGGTATTCTCGTTAAAATCCAGACGGAGCTTATCGGCGCGGTCCCCGGTGGGGGGCGAATAGGGCTCCATGGAGACGACCGCCGGGCGCGGCTCGATGGCGCCTTTGGGGAGCTTCATAGACGGCCGCCTTCCGGGCCCAGCCGCACCTCCACCGAACGCGCGTGCGCTTCCAATCCTTCGGCCCGCGCCAGGGTGGTGATCGCCGGGGCCAGGCGCTTCAAGCCGGTCCGGTTCAAGCGCTGGACCGAAATCACCTTGAGAAAATCGGTCACCGACAGGCCGCCGCGCAGCCGCGCTGCGCCACCGGTTGGCAAAACGTGATTCGGACCGGAGGCATAATCGCCCGCGGCTTCAGGGCTGAACGGCCCGACGAACACGCTGCCGGCGTGGCGGACCCGCGCCAGCAGGCTTTCATCGGGAATGCTCAGATGCTCCGGCGCAAACCGGTTCGCGATATCCATGGCCTCATCCAGAGAGGATGTCACGACGATCGCGGAGTTCCTGGCGATGGCCTGCCCGGCCACGCCGGCGGTCGGCAGATCCGCGAGTTGCCGTTCGACTTCGGCGGCCACCGCCGCGGCCAGCTTGCGCGAGGTGGTCAGCAACACGGCGGAGGCGTCCACATCGTGCTCGGCCTGCGCGAGCATGTCGGCCGCCAGAATGCGGGGGTCGCCTTCCTCGGCGACGATCAGAATCTCGCTGGGACCGGCGACGAAATCGATTCCCACCTCGCCCGCCAGCAGCTTCTTGGCCGCCGCGACATAGATGTTCCCGGGCCCGACGATGCGATCGGCCCTGGGTACGGTCCGGGTCCCGAACGCGAACGCCGCGATGGCTTGCGCCCCGCCCATCTCGAAAACCGCGTGGGCGCCGAGCAGACTCGCAACCCCGAGCACTTCCGGCGCCGCCTTCGGGGACGCCACGCAGATATTGGGCACGCCCGCCACTTGCGCCGGGATCACGGTCATGACCAGGGTGGAAAGCAACGGATACCGGCCGGATGGAATGTAGGCCGCCACGGCATCGAGAGGCCTCACGATCTGGCCCAGCCGAAGCCCCGGTTTGACGTTGCGCATCCACGCCGCGGGCATCTGGCGGCCGGCGTAGGCGCGCACGCCATCGGCAGCCGCGGCCACCGCATGGACAAGCTCCGGCGGCAGCCTCCGGCGCAGCGAAAGCAGCTCCTTTTCGGGCACGCGCACGCTCTTGCGCGCCAGCCCGTCGAACTTCCGCGCGTACTCGAGAAGCGCGGCGTCGCCGCGCGCCCGAACCGCCGCCAGAATCGGCGCGACCACCGACTCGGCCTCCGCCATGCGCGCCGCCTTGCGGGTCGGAAGGGCGCCGGCCTCCGAGCTTTTTAGTATCCGTATCACAGTACGATCTTATTCAGCGGGTATTCCACAATTCCCTGGGCGCCGGCCTGCTTCAGGCGCGGAATGATATCGCGCACGGTGGACTCGTCCAGGATGGTGTTTACAGCCAGCCACTCGCCGTCGCTCAAATGCGAAACGGTGGGCCTCTTGAGCGCGGGCAACACGCTCAGCGCCGCGGCCAGGTTGTCCTTGTGGACATTGAGCATTAGCCCCACCTTGCCCAGCGCGTTGATGGCGCCGTCGAGCAGCATCTTCATGTCTTCGAGCTTGCGCCGTTTCGCCGGGTCCGCCCAAGACAGCTTGTTGGCGATCAACTGGGTGTTCGATTCGAGCACGGTGTCGATGATCTTGAGCTTGTTGGCGCGTAGCGACGATCCCGTCTCGGTGACTTCCACGATGGCGTCGGCCAGCACCGGCGGCTTCACTTCCGTGGCGCCCCAACTGAACTCCACTTTGGCGGCGACGCCGTGGCGGGCCAGGTAGCGCCGGGTGGTCCCCACCAATTCGGTGGCGATGATCTTGCCTTCGAGGTCGCGAACGGAGTGGAAGCTTGAAGACTCGGGCACGGCCAGCACCCAGCGCACCTTGCCGAAGCTCTGCTTGGCGTAGACCAGGTCCGCCACGGCCACTACATCGGCCTCGTTCTCCTCGACCCAGTCGCGGCCGGTAAGGCCGGCGTCCAGGATGCCATCCTCGACGTAGCGCGCCATTTCCTGCGCGCGGATGAGCATGCACTCGATATCCGGATCGTCGATGCCCGGGAAATACGAGCGCGCGCTGACGGTGATGGCGAAGCCGGCGCGGCGGAACAGATCGATGGTGGCGTTCTCCAGACTTCCCTTGGGAATGCCGAGTTTGAGCTTCATGGCTTGCCTCCGTAAACGGCATCGGGGTCGTAGGCGCGCTCCTCGGAGACCTTCCACTCGCCGTTTTCGAGCCGGCGGAAGAAGCAGCTCGCGTAGCCTTCGTGGCACACGCCGGGACCCAGGGCTTCCACCTTGACGAGCACCGCATCCGCGTCGCAATCGGCCGAGATTTCCTTGACCGCCAGGCGGTGGCCGGAGGTTTCGCCTTTGAGCCAGAGCTTCCGCCGCGAGCGGCTATAGAAAGTGACAAAACCGGTCTCGACGGTCTTGCGGAAGGCCTCGGCGTTCATATAGCCGAGCATCAGCACGCGGCCGGTGGCGTAGTCTTGAACGATCGCGGGGGCCAACCCGCTGTCCTTCTGATAATCCAGAGTCATGGCTAGAGCAAAAAAATACCCGCCTTTGCTGCGGCGGGCGTCCTTTCCGATTTCGTGCGCTTGAGATCAGGACACGGCCCGTCGCGTGAAAGCATGATGATGCCGTGCGACGGTGGGGGTCATAAGAACGGAGTATAGCATGTTTGTGTCGTGCACACCCTCAGCACTCTTGTCTCATGCAAGATGAGCCTGAACCGAGGCCCGGATTCTCACACAAGATGAGCCTGAAGGGGAAAGATCGGGATGCTGGGTATTGATCATCAGCATGGACGATTCGGAAGCCACCAGCCTGGAGCAGATCCGG
>CAIRXZ010000352.1 GCA_903882645.1 uncultured Acidobacteriia bacterium
GCCCTCCTGCCTGGATCTGGTCACTCTGTTACGCAAGGAGATGGCGGAACACCCCGAACTTCTGACGGAGTTCGAGGTCAAAATCACGGAAAAGCAACTCGTCCGCAGTGCCGCTGCCTGAGAAAATGTAGAAACTCCAGATCTGCGCTCCTTACGGAGCGCAGAGTAACACGCGGCGCCGCGCTGGGGCGGGCGCTTTCGCCTGCCGCGTAGGGGGCCGGGCATGCCCGGCCCGAATCCTTACCGGCTGGTCAGCTCTTTGGGAATCGACAGGTACCCGATGATCAAGTCCTTCTGGACCTGGTTCACCACCAACTCGTAGGGCTGCCGGGCCTTGCCGGTGTAGAACTGTACCGGCTCGTTGATGCCCTTGTCCGCCTTCTCGGTCTTCTTGTCGTCCGCAAGCACGTCGAGGGTGTACTTGTTCTTCTTGGGGTCGGTCTTGATAAGCTGAACCTGGATGTCGCCGATCTTGGTCCATTCTTTCTTCTTCGGCTTGCCGATCTTGAAATCCATGTAGTTCCGCTCGCCCAGCTTCCTCAAAGCCGCCAGCTCGGTGGCATTGGTCGCGATGAGGCCGCTCTGCACGCCCAGGTCGCCCCGGGCGGATTTCAAATCGGCGATCGTCTTCTGCAGATCGGAGTCGGTCTTCGCCAGGTTGGTCTTGACGTTGCCGACGTCGGTGGAGACGTCCGCAACCTTGGTGTTGGCCGCCTCGGCCGATTGCCGGACGCCGCTGATTTCGGCCTTGGTCTCCTGCGCCTGTTTGGCCTGCGCGGCTTCCAGCTCGCGCTTGATCTGCTCGCTGTGCGCGACGGCTTCCGCCTTGGCCTGGCTCGACAGCGTCCGCTCCTGCGCTCGCGAAGCTTCCAGGTCCTGTTTCAACTGATCGATGTGCTGCGCCGCCGACGCGGTGCTCACCGAAGCGGATTCCCGCAGGTTGCTCAGCGCGGCTGTCTGGGCATTTAGCGACTGCTGGGTGGCGGCCAGGTCCGTACGCACCTGGCCGATCTGGACGTAAAGGTAGATGTTGGCGCCCACTAGCGCGATAATCGCGCCCGCGACCAACGCGGGCATCAAACTCGAGCGCTGCGGCGGCTCGTAAGCTGGTGTTGAACTCACTGTCTGTACTCCTTGCTGTACTATTCCTACAGTATAGATGGACGGGCGCGGCTATGGGGTTTCATCTAAGACAAAACGCCGGAAGCCTCTGCGCCCGTCTTCCGCGTTGGCGCCGGTTTGCTTCTGACTTCCGGCGCCTGACTTCTGCCTCCTTGGATTCTAACTGATCTCGAACGACTGCCCCGGCGCCGCGACGGCCACCTCCAGCCCGTGGGCGGCGCGCAGCAGCTTGGCCAGGGTCTCGGCCTGCTCCGGCTCGCCGTGTACCAGGAACACCTTGCGCAGCGTGGGGACCAGCGGCTTGATCCATTCCATCAGCTCGGCCTGATCGGCGTGGCCGCTGAGCTCGTCCAGGCTGGAGATTTCCGCCCGCACGCGCATGGGTTCGCCGAAGATCCGCACCTCCGGCCACTTCTCCACCAGTTTGCGCCCCAGCGTGTCGGCCGCCTGGTACCCGGTAATCAGCACGGTGTTGCGCGGGTCCTCGATGTTGTTCCGCAGATGGTGCAGAATGCGGCCTTGCTCGCACATTCCCGACGCGGAAATCACCACGAACGGCCCGTGCAGGTCGTTCAGCTTCTTCGATTCGGCGGCCTCGCGGACGTATTGCAGGCGCTGGAACCCGAAGGGGTCCTCCCCGTGCAGCAGGAATGCCTGAGTCTCCTCGTCGAAGCACTCCGGATGGTCGCGCGTCACCTGGGTGATGTTTACGGCGAGGGGGCTGTCCACGAAGATCGGGATGTTGGGAATACGCTTCTCGTCGGCGAGCTGGTGCAGCATCAGCACCAGTTGCTGCGTGCGGCCCACGGCGAAGGCCGGCACGATGATCCGGCCCCCGCGCCGGGCGGTGCGGTTCACCACGTCGGCCAGCTTGTTGACCACGTGGCTCATGCTCTTGTGAAGGCGGCCGCCGTAGGTGCTCTCCATGATCAGGTAGTCGGCCGGCGGCATCGGTTCGGGGTCGCGAATGATGGGCAGGTTCGGCCGTCCGATATCGCCCGAAAACGCCAGGCGCACGCGCGCGCCGTTCGCCGTCTCCTGCAACGCGATGCACGAAGATCCCAGAATATGTCCCGCGTCGTAAGGCACGTAAGTCAGACTCGGCCCCAGCAGTTGGGGGGAGTGGTACGTCACTGGCCGGAACAGCGGCAGCGCGCGCTCGGCGTCCTCCATGGTATAGAGCGGCGTCACCGGCCCGTTTTCCAGTCCGTGCGCCTGCCGGTGTTCCAGACGCTTGTTGAGGAACTCGGCGTCTTTCTCCTGAATGTGGGCGGTGTCGCGCAGCATCCAGTTGCACAGATCGATGGTGGCCGGCGTGGTGTAAATAGGCCCGGAGAAGCCCTTCTTCACCAGCGTCGGAAGATTGCCGCTGTGGTCGATGTGCGAATGCGAAAGGACCACCGCGTCAATCGAAGACGCCTCGAACGGCAGGTCGCGGTTCTTCGCGTCGGCGTCCTTGCGGCGCCCCTGGTGCAGCCCGCAATCGAGCAGATAGCGCTTGCCGCCGGAATCGATCTGGTGCATGGAGCCGGTCACCTCGCCCGCCGCGCCCCGGAATGTGATCTTCATGGCCCTCCCCGAAAGGCAAATGGTACCGCACTTTTGAAAAGCGGCCGCCGCCGGGACCCGTGGGGCAGGATGGAATCCTGCGCGGCGGTTGTCAGCCGCCGCACGGCGATCGCAGATCGCCGCTTTTCCCGCCTCTTGACAATCCCCCTATTACGCCCTACGATACTACGTGAGACGTAATAATCATGCACGACCCCACTCTCCTCGTACTCGCCAGCCTGACGGATGGCGATAAGCACGGCTACGCCATCATGGAGGACGTCCGGCAATTCGCCGGCGTCCGCCTCGGTCCGGGTACCCTGTATGGCGCGATCACGCGACTGGAGCAACAGGGCTGGATTCGCCCGGTTGCGGCCGAGGACCGCCGCCAACCCTACACCCTGACCGCCGCGGGTCTGCGCCATCTCAAGGAACAGGTGGGCAGCCTCGACCGGGTGCTTCGCACGGCTCTGGAAAGGCTGGAGCGCGTATGAAGCTGATCCGGTTTGCCTCACGACTTTATCCCGCGGCGTGGCGTGCCCGCTACGGCGTGGAATTCGAGGCTCTCCTCGAAGATATCGGCCCCGGCTGGCGGGACCTTTGGAATGTGTTGGCAGGAGCGCTGAAAATGCAAATGACGACTTCGAGCTTTTGGAAGGTCGTGCCGGCGCTCGCCGCCGCCGGCGCGCTGGTGGCCGGTATAACGTCGTTCACCATGCGGCCGGCATACGAATCGGCCGGCGTGATACGCGTGAAAGCAGCGGCCGAAACGCCAAACGCAGGCCTCGATCTTGCAATGGCGCAACACTTGGACCGTCTGCGAACATATGTCCTGAGCCGTACGTCATTGGCGCACATCATCACGGAGGAAGGCCTCTATCCAAACGAGGCGCAAGCGGAGACTCTCGAAGGCGCGGTCGCCCGGATGCAGCGGGATGTCCGGATTGAACCCGTGGGAGTACCCGGCGAGCGGGCGCCTGCGCTCAGTCTGGCGTTTCGCTATCAGGACCCCTCCACGGCGCAACGCGTCACGCGCAAACTCATGGCCGAAATGGTGCATGACAGCGAACTCGCGGCGCGGGACAGCTCAACGCCGGCCACGCTTGAAGTCCTTGACGCCGCTAGAACTCGTTCGATTGGGCCCAATCGGCCGGTCATTATCGCAGTGGGCCTGGCCGCGGGGTTGCTTCTGGGGTGCCTCTACGCCGTACGGCGCTGGTGGCGAGTACTGCTCTCATCGGCGATGGTCGGCGCGCTGCTGGCCGTCCTTCTGGACATGGCTTCGTCGGGCTACCGGCCTGTTTCGTATCCCGGCGGCGTACTCCCGCGCCTTGCCGTCCTCGGCTTCCTGGTTGGGCTGCTGCTTGGCTTGGCCGCGGTGTTGGTGCGGCAGGGAATCCGGGTGGCCGCCTTCGCGGCGGGCGGCGCGCTGCTGGGCATGGCTGCTTCGCTGGCCCTATCCTTCGCTCTCCCGGTCCGGTACCAATCCCAGGCCGTGCTTCGCGTGCGGGGAGCGGACGTGCCGTCTGGCGTCGTCCGCATGGCCACCAGCCGGGATGCTCTGGCGGGGGTCATTCAACGGAACGGCCTGTATCCAGGCGAGCCTATCGGCCAGGCGATGGAGCGAATCCGGCGGGACCTTGTCGTCGTCCAGCCGCTCCAGCGCACGTTCGTCATTGTCAGATTCACCTGCGGCGATCCTAACCAGGCGCGCTGGGTTGTTACCGGCGTGATCACCGCCATCATGCGGGAGAACCGTAGGGAGCAAGACGCCGCCACCGGGCCGGATTCCCCCTTGGAAGACGCGAGACTGGTTTCGGTACTTGACCCGCCCAGCCTACCCACAACCCCCTTCAGCCCGAATCGCGGGTTCGTCGCTCTGCTGGGTCTCGTCGCCGGGTTTCTGCTTGGCCCGCTGGCATTCTGGTTCCGCCGCCGCACGGCCGCCGCATGAAGCTGTACGCCGATCGATGAGGGGGTTTGGTGGACGACGGGGGGATCGAACCCCCAACCTCTGCATTGCGAACGCAGCGCTCTCCCAATTGAGCTAGTCGCCCACGGACTCTGGCAGGCAATTCCAATATATCAGATGCGCCGCGTCGCGGTGGGCCGGAGGTGCTTTGCCGGCGGCGCTTCGCGGACCGGCGCAACTGCCGGCGTGATACCCTGAACTCGATGCAAGCGGCGCCCTGGCAAGCGGCAACCTTCGAGGCGCAACCGCGGGACTACCTCGCCAGTGGAGCAATCCGCCCCCTTTTCATGTTGGGAAACGCTCTTGGCGTGTTGGAACGATTCCCGCCCGGCGTGGTTGACTGCTGCATGACATCGCCGCCCTACTGGGGGCATCGTCAATACTCCGCCGAAGGCATTGGCCTTGAGGCCGACTGGCGCGATTACCTCGAGAATCTGTGCGCGGTCGCCGCGGAGGTGAAGCGCGTTCTCAAACCAAGAGGATCGTTCTGGCTCAATCTCGGCGACAGCTATCGCGGCAAGAATCTTCTCGGAATACCGTGGCGCGTGGCTATTGAAATGACCGGCCGGCAGGGATGGATTCTTCGCAACAGCGTGATCTGGCACAAAGTCAAGGGTGGACCGGACAACGCGACGGATAAGTTGCGCAATGTCTACGAGTACGTGTTCCATTTCGTGAAACAGCCGAGATACTATTACGATGCCGGCTCGATCCGGTCCGCTCCGCAAAAGGCTCGCGTCGAGAATGGCGCCGTAATTACGGCCACGGGCGTTTCCGGCGTGCGGTATAGGCGGCAGATTGAACTATCGACGGCGCTCTCCGACGCCGAAAAGACGGCCGCCTTCTCCGCGCTGGAAGATACCCTGAATGAAGTCAAGATGGGGCGGCTCGCGGACTTTCGCATGATAATCCGGGGCCGGCAGCGCACCACCCACTCGGATTCCTCCCTTGTGTCGGGCCGGGCCAGGGAACTAGCCGAAAAGGGTTTCTATTTCCTCAAATACCACCCTAACGGCAGCAAGCCGAAGGATGTCTGGGACATCATGCCGGAGGACACCCAAGGCCGGGGTGCCCACTACGCCCCGTACCCCGAAGACCTGTGCAAGATTCCGATTCTTGCCACCTGCCCGCAACAAGGAGTCGTGCTCGATCCATTCTGCGGGACGGGGACTACCATGTCGGTCGCCTTCCACCTCGGCAGAAAGTCCATCGGCATCGATATCGCCCCGGACTACATCCGGGAAGCCGAGGCGAGATGCCGCGCGCTCCCATGACAACAAGATCGCCGGACTGTTCGGTCGCGCGGCCACTTCCGTGACCGCGAAATCTGGAAGTCCCGTGTTTGCCCTGGTGGGGCAGGCGGTTTCGACTGCCGAACCCGCTCGCGGGCCATCATTTCACGGCTTCTGGAAGAGCGGTTCCCGCCCACGAGCACAACATCACGCGGTCGAAGGCCTGGGCGGATTCCATGCGGCCGCGCTGAACGTGCGGCGCCGGCGGGAGTTTTCGCGTCAGGCGCGCGGATTCGACGCATTGCCCGGAAGAGGGCGCCGACCCGAGGCGGGGGCGCATTGTCTTTGCGCGGCCTGCTGGCGGGCCGGTACTCGTCTCGACCCGTGCCGGGCCAAGCCGCTAGTCGGCCTCCCCCGCGCGTTTCAATTTGGCGTTCCGGCGGTTCGCCCAGTAATTCTTCATTCTTTCCGAGACTTCCCGGCGTTCCGCCGGCGTCATCGATTTGCGGCCGCGGCGGCTGGCCGCCGGAGAGGGTTCCGGGAGGGCGATCGCCGTCCGCTGCAATTCTTCTAGTGAGGCAATGACGCGCTCAAGCCGGTCCTTCTCCCCGTATAGCTCTTGTATCGCTTTATAAAGGTCCATCGCATCCAAGACCGGATCTTTCGTTTCTTACTCGATCAATCCGATGTTACATCGAATACAGGACTCAATTCTAGTCAAAATCGACTTATCGGGCCACAAAAGGCCAATGCGGTACCAGTTTATAGCCGTACTGGGTAATGGCAAGGTAGAGCGCTACGGCTAGGAGCAATAGTACTCCAAGGACCACTTTCATAGTCGTACGCCATGGAAACGTGCGTCCTTCGCGGTGTAGTACTAATAGGTAACTTGCGAAGATGCCGACGAAGAACAGCATGCACATGGGTATGGCGAACAACATGAGGTTGAAGACGTCGGGAGTGGGCGTGACGATCGCGGCGATAATGAAAATCGCCAGAATCGCGTAGCGGCTGTGCCGCAGCAGGAAGCCGGGGTTGGCTATCCTCAGTAACGTGAGGAAGAAGATCAGCACCGGCATCTCGAATACCAGTCCGACTCCCAGCATCACGTTGACGAACAGGTCGAAATAGCTGGTCAGCGAAACCACCGGCTGGACGCCGTTCCCCATTCCGATTCCCAGCAGGAAGGCCAGGGCGTACCGGAATAAGACGAAGTAACCGAATGCGCCGCCGGTAAGGAACAGGCCCGCGGAGGTGAGCACAAACGGGACGGCCCAGCGTCTTTCGCGCCTGTAGAGGCCGGGCGCGATAAAGGCCCACACCTGGTACAGGACCCAGGGCGAAGCGATGAAGATCGCGCACAGGATGGGCAGCTTGAACCAGATAATGTTGAAGCCCTCCATCGGCTCGATCGTGTGCAGCACCGGCGGGTCGACTTTCAGAAACGTGAGCGCCGCGACCGCGGGTTGCCGTACGACATCCCACACCGAGTTCGTGAAAGTCAGGCTGAGCAGGAACGCGACGCAGATGCCGATCAGGGCTTTGATGATGCGGGAACGCAATTCCTGCAAATGTTCGAGGAACGACATGCGGAGCATGCCGTCTTCTTCTTCGTCCGAGCCGTCCCCAGGCGGAAGCGACGGGGGACTCCCGCCGCCGCCGAGCCGGGCCCGAATCTTTCCGAAGAGCGTCGCTGGCGCGGAAACAGACGCCAAGCCGGAGGAAGCCGCGCGGGCCCCCTTTGGATCGTCTGGTGATTTCATCCGTTATATTTCGTAGTCGGCCGGCATGGATGCGCCTTCGGCAACCAACGCGCCTGAGGAATGCTGGGAGTCCTCGCTTGGCGCGCCGGCGGCCGGCGCATCGATCTCGGCGCCGCGGGCGATGGCCCCTTCCGGCGCTTCGGCTGACGGTGATTCGGCGCCCTGTGTTGCGGATGCGCTTTCGGGTGATGGGCCGGTGGCGGGGGCCTCGATTTGAGCGGCGCCGGTCTCCGCATATTGAGAATCATACGAGGAGTAGTCGTAGTTGTAAGTATCCGGGTGATACTCGGCCGTGGCTTGCTTGATCGATTCCGTTTCCCGCTCCAGGTTCTGCAATTCGCTTGTAAACGTGTCCTTCAGCTCGGAGGAAGCGCGGCGGAATTCACTGATGGCTTTCCCCACTGTTCGTCCGATTTCCGGCAACTTCTTCGGCCCGAAGAGCACGAGCGCCAGGATGAAGATAAACATCATCTCCGGCACGCCTAGCGGACCCATCTGTTTTCGTCCTCCCGGTAAGATACTTTCAACCCATGATACCACCCTGCTTGCGGCGCGCGCCTCCCGCGTGGGGTCGGTCGGGCCTTCTGGCCCGCGATGACGCCGTCCGCGGCTCAACCCTCGAGCGAACTCTCTCTGAGCACCTTCTCCTTCTGCTCCGCTCGAAACCGTCTCAGCTTCTCGCGCAGTTCGGGCCGGCTGTTCGCCAATATGGCCACCGCCAGGAGGGCTGCGTTGCGCGCTCCCGGCGCCCCGATAGCCAGCGTGCCCACAGGTATCCCGGCGGGCATCTGCACGGTGGAGAGTAGAGAATCCATGCCTTTAAGGGACACGCTTTCCATCGGAACGCCCAGCACCGGCAGCACCGTGTGCGCGGCGCATACCCCGGCCAGGTGCGCGGCCCCGCCCGCCGCCGCCACGATCACTTCGATCCCGCGCGATTCCGCCCGAGCGGCGTATTCGGCCGTCTCCGCGGGCGTCCGGTGAGCCGAAAGCACGCGGCATTCGTAGGGAACCCCGAACCCGGCCAGCGCGTCCGCAGTCTGGCGCATGGTTTCCCAGTCCGACTTGCTGCCCATGACCACGGCTACCAGCGGCGCGGCCATCGTCTATTGCCCCTGCGCCAGGGTGAACCCGGGCTGGCCGTCGAACAAACGCAGCGTTTCGGTCATCGCGATTTCGATGCCGCCGCTCGAGATGCGCTGCAACAGCGCGATCAGCGGGCCCATCTCGATCCGCGTCCCGGCCTTCTGCGCGCTCGCCACGTGCATGTTGGGGTGCAAGGTATCGATGAAGGGGTGGTACGAAACGCACGGCCGCACGTTGGCATACTGGCCCAGCGTCTTGCGCGTGGTCGCGTTGAGGCTCTTGAAGCCGCCGCCCTGCGGCGTGGTGATGGGGGCTTTCAAAAACACCTTCGTTCGCAGCAGCGATTCCCACGAGCTCGGCTCGATCCCGGCGCCATTGCCGCGCAGGTATACTTTCTCCCCGATCTCGATGGTCTCGATGTCCAGGGCCGCGCCGGACGCCTCCAAGATCCGAAGCGTGGCGTCCATGATTTCAGGACCGATGCCATCGCCGTGGGCGACTGTGATAGGTGTCCTTGTCATGCCGGGATACCCTAGATGGTAGCATCCGCGTCGGGCCGGGCTTTCACCCCGCCGCCGTAGGGGTCGGGCATGCCCGGCCCCTGCTTGCCACGTGAACGCGTTTGTCCCCGGGACAGAGCCGCGACCGTCAGGGAGCGGTTCTTGGTGGCGAGGAAACTGTTGGATGGCACCTAACGCAGTTGCCCGGCATCTCGAACGCCTTGCCGCCGGCCTGGTGGCAAGCGCGGCAGCCCTCGCTCGATTTGAGCGGTTCCTTGGCGGATTGCGGCCACAGCTTCTCGTGGCAGGTTGCGCATTCGCCCTTCTCCCGGTTCACGTGCGCCGCGTGAGTGAAGGTCACGTCGCCGCCCTTCGACTGGAACACCAGCTTCTCCGGCGGCTTCCGGTCCTGAGCCACTGCCACCGCGCCGCCAACCAGCGTGACGGCGGCGAGCAGCGCAATCGCGTAGCGCATAAGAATGGGATCGTCCCTATTCAGCCGGCGCCTCTAATTGAACTCCCGGCTCCCAGTCAGTATACCTCCGGGCGCCGCTGCTTCTCTCTACCCCATCCTCTCGGCGCCGCGAAACCGATGAGATCTTGTTCACAAGAACTTTAAAAAAAGTTTGCGCCGTGTTTTCAGTGAGTTAGCGGCCTCCGGGAACTTGTTCCGCTCTGCCCGTCTGCTATTTTGGAATTGAAGAGAGGCTTGCGGCCCACTCCCGCAGGCCAAACGGTTTTCTTCCTGGCCAGGAAGCGTTGCATTTGGGGTGGTACTGAACTTCTCGTAGGGCCTGAGTGAAGCCCGAACGGCGGTCACTGTCAGATGACCCCGGCGAGGAGAATTTGGGTTCGAACTCATCACACCCGGTGGGAGGGATAGCGCCTTTTGCCCTGCCATTCGGATATCAGAGGATCAAGCATCGAAACGACCCGGTAA
>CAIRXZ010000353.1 GCA_903882645.1 uncultured Acidobacteriia bacterium
GCTTCAATTCCAGGCCGCCGAGGCCTCCGGTACATCCGGTATTATGCTACGCGAATCTCATCCCATGGATCCGGCGGCGCGCCCGGCCCATGCGCTACGAGATCCCGCAAGTCCTGTTGCAGACTCAGCCCCTGTAGCCCGACGGCGGGTTCCAGACCGGTCTCGGAATGACCGGCGGCAGCCTGCCCGGCGCCCTGCACGGTATTCCAGCCAAAAGCCAGCGCGAACAATACAGCCATCGCGATCACCGTAAACCTGCTCGTCAAGAACCGAATCATCTCTGAAATCTCCTTCCGGGATGGGAAAGGCATTATGACCACCCGCGGTTTGTACTCACCTACATAAAGTGTAGCCTAAGAGACTGTACAAAAAGTAAGGTGCTATCTAGTACTATTAGGCTTTATTGCGCGCCAACGGAATCGGGTAAATACCCTAAAGCGGCTAGTCGGCTTGCGAGGGAGCGTCGAGCGGCGCCGGAGTCTGATCGGAACAGGTCCGCTCTCGGGATTGCCTGGGGCGGGGATAATCGAGGCGCATGTCGGCGCTGACTTCATCCAGCATCTCGAGCGTGGCGGTCCGCGTCTCCATGGCGAAAGCGGTCAGTAGCAGATTATCGCAGATCGCATTGATCAACCGCGGAATCCCTTGAGACCTAAGGTGAATTTCATCAATCAGTTCTGGGGAGAGAGCAGTCTGGTTGCCGAGACCCGCGCGGGTCATTCGGGAATTCACGTAGGCCTGTGTCTCCTGCGGTCTGAAGGCCCGCAAGACGCAACGCAAGGCGATGCGCTGTTTGAGTTGGCGGAACTCCGGCGCCTCCAGCTTCCCATCGAGCTCCTGCTGGCCGGCCAGGACGATCTGCAGAAGTTTGCCCTTGCGATTCTCCAAGTTCCCCAGCAGGCGGATTTCCTCTAGTACGTCCCATTCCAGGTTGTGGGCCTCGTCGACGATCAGCACCGTAGTCCGGCCTGCGTTCGCGCGTTCGAGCAGCATGCTGTTCAAAGCCAGCAGAACCTCCGTCTTCGAGAGACGGTTGCACTGAAGGTCGAGATCGTAGGACACCATCTCGAAAAACTGCTCGACGGTAAGACGCGAATTGAATAGCGAGGCGAACGCGATCTGCTGCGCGTTGAGGAAATCGCGCAGACACTCGAGCATGGTGGTCTTGCCGGTTCCCACTTCTCCCGAAAGAACGATAAAGCCTTTGCGGCTTTGCACTCCATAGATCAGATTGGCCAGAGCTTCTTCGTGCTGCTCGCTGCGGAACAGAAACGCGGGGTCCGGACTCATGTTGAACGGACTCCGCGTGAAACCGAAGAATGCGTTATACATATGCGGCGGAACGGCGGGACAATTCAGATCTTAACATGCTCGAGACCCAGGCCGGCGCGCGCCGCGCGGCCCGCCATTGCGCCGGCTTACGCCGGTGGTGGCGCCGGCGCCGGAGATTTCTCAGCCGGCTTCACCGCGGCCTTCACGGGGCTGATAAGGATATGCGCGTTCCGCCCCTCCAGCCTCGGCTGGGCCTCGACGCTTCCGAACGCCGTCAGATCGGCTGCGAAACGCATGAGCAGCTTCTTGCCCAAGTCGGCATGCGCGATCTCGCGCCCGCGAAACTGCACGATCGCCTTGACCCGGTTGCCTTCCTGCAGAAAGCGGATGGCATGGTTCTTCTTGAAGTCGTAGTCGTGGTCGTCGGTGTTCGGGCGGAACTTCAGTTCCTTGACCTGGACCACGTGCTGCTTCTTCTTGGCGTCGTGCTGTTTCTTCTTTTGCTCGTATTGATAATGGCCGAAATCGACGGCTTTCGCGACTGGCGGAACCGCCGTCGGAGCCACTAGAACGAGATCCAGACCCAACTCTTGCGCTTTGCGCAACGCCGCCGAGGTGGGCATCACCTCCGTGGTTCCGTCCGGAAAAACCGCCCGCACTTCACGCGCGCGGATCGATTCGTTTACGTTCTCTCTGCGATTCTGCCTGCGAGGAGGAAAGTTTCTGCCTGGATACATTGGTTATGCGTTAACTTCGGAATTGCGGAGGTAAACGGACATTGGCCTGGAGCGGAGGTTAACTCCCCGGCCGGGAATCGGAATGGTGCGGGTTGAGGGCAAGCTCAAGTTACGTCAGACTCAAGTGTACACCAAAACGCGTTCGGGAAGTCAAGCAACCGCAAATCGCGGGGGGGCCGGCGGCCCATGTTGCCCGGCCGGGGAGGCATGAGGCCTCGAGGGCCGCGTAGCACGCGCGACAGCGCCGGCGCGGATGGGTTTTGGACGCGTCGCGGCGGTCATTGGACCAGCGATTCTCTCTCGATAACCATCCCGGTATTGAGCAGGCGGAGCTTGATGGGGAGCCAGCCGACCGCTGCCGCAACCCGCCGTGTGAGGTGCTCAAAACCAGCGACGACTTCCGGCCGCTCCCAGGTGTTTGCGCTGACAACGAACGAGATTGCCGTGCCCTCGCCTTTGGTCAGCTCAACGGAGAGACCGGTATCCCGAAAGAACCCGGCGGCCTTGAGCGCTTGGCCAAGGACTTGCGCATCCGCGTTGGTCGCGGAACCGACGTAGTAGATCTCATCCCTGGCGCCTATGATTGCTTTGCCCACCGCCAGTTTCTTCCGCACGGCTCCCGCCGAGTTCACCAGGAGCACGTTGATGGGCAGCCCGCCAACCGACGCAGCGACCCGCCGTCCGATTTCCCCGAACTCGGAAACCGCGCCTGGGCGATCCCAGACGCCATCCTTGAGGACGAATGAAACCAATGTGCCGCGGGCGCCTTTCGCCAGGAAGACGGTGTTTCCCCGGTCGACAAAGAAGCCGGCGATCCTGAGCGCCTGGCCCAGCGCTTTCGCATCTTCTTCCGTAGCGGCATGAGAGTAATAGACTTCGTCCTGGGTTCCAATGGTCACTTTGGAATTCTTCAGGTCCCCCGATTCGCGAGGCCCACGCGACAGCATCGCCGCCAGAAGTGCGATCCCGATGCCGAAAACCAGTGAATACGAGGCGAATCGCCTTCCCGCGCGCATGCCCACGATGCTATCCCAGGCGGTTCCGCAAAGCAAGCCGGCCGGATCGGGCATGCGCGGGAACCCCGCGGGAGGCGACAGCCAACCGGGAGAAGCCGCGATGGGCGCCTCGGGTCCGGTCATGGGCGGACCGTCTTTGGTTCCGGCGGCCACGATGGGTTACCCTGAACTGGTACCGGTTAAAAGGATAGAATGCCGCCAAAGGTCAAGATCACCGCCCTGGGGTGCTACACTCCGCCCAACCTGCTCACCAATCGCGATCTGGAGAAAATGGTCGAGACCAGCGACCAGTGGATTCTGGAGCGCACCGGGATTCGCGAGCGCCACATCGCGCCGCCCGAGATGGCCACTTCCGACATGGCCGTGGAAGCCGCCAAGTGCGCTCTCGCGCAGCGCGGAACCGACCCCTCGTCGGTGAATACCATTATCGTGTGCACGGTCACCCCGGATTACATGTTCCCCTCGACGGCCTGTCTGGTGCAGCACCGTCTCGGCGCGCGCGGCGCCTGGGGTTTCGATTTGATCGCGGCCTGCTCAGGTTTCCTGTATGGGCTCACCACCGGCGCGCATCTGGTAGCCGCCGGAACCCACCAAAAGGTCCTGGTGATCGGCGCCGACACGATGAGCCGGATTATCGACTATACCGACCGCTCCACCTGCATCCTGTTCGGCGACGGCGCCGGCGCCATGCTTCTGGAACCGTCCGACGGTGACGACGGTTGCGGCTTTATCGATTTCCTCGGAGAGGTGGACGGCTCGGGCGGGGAGTTCTTGAAGATGCCCGCCGGAGGCAGCCGCCTGCCGCCCTCTCATGAAACTGTGGACCAGCGCCTTCACTACGTTCACCAGGATGGCGGCCAAGTCTTCAAGTACGCCGTGCGCAAGATGTACGAGTCCTGCCGCGACCTGCTGAAACGCAATGGCTTCACCGGCCAGGACGTCGCCATCATGATCCCTCACCAGGCCAACATCCGGATCATCAACGCCGCCGGCGACCGGCTCGGCATCGGCCCCGATAAGATCCTCATAGACATCGACGCCTACGGAAACACCACTGCCGGCACCATTCCCCTGGCCACCCGCGACGCCATCGAGCAAGGCCGTCTCAAAAAGGGCGATCTGGTCCTGTTCGCCGCCGTGGGAGCGGGCTACACCGTGGGCGCAAGCCTCTGGCGATGGGCCTACTGAAGCGCCGTCGAAAAACCGTTCACAGCAACTTTACGGATTTTTTGAATTCCGCAACCCGCTGAATCTTAAACCAGTTAGATCGATACCCGACTTTCCTGCCAGGCCTGCCCGCGGAAGCTCGAAAGCTAAACTGGAGTCGGCAGGAGGGTTCCGCTTTTCATGAAGATCCGTTTGATTCTCGCGGCTGCGCTTTTGGCTTCGTCCGCGCTGGCCGCTCCACCGCTTACCACCGTTCAGGACGTCCTTTACAAAGCCGATGGCACGCGCTTCAACGGCACGGTCACCATCAGTTGGACCAGTTTCCAGGCGATCGACAATTCCGCCATCGCCACGCAAAGCACCACCGTTCGCGTCGTGGATGGCAACCTGCGGGTGCAACTTGTGCCCACCACCAACAGCACGCCGCCGGTATACTACACCGCCAGGTACAACAGCGATGGGCGCGTCCAGTTCCAAGAGACCTGGTCGGTGCCGTCCAGCGCTCAACCTGTTCGTTTGCGCGATGTGCGGGTGGCGTCGACCGGATCGAGCACCGCCGCCGCGGATACAGGGGGGAGCGGCGGATCGTCCGGCGGCGCCGTCCAGGAAAGCTCCGTCGTCGGGCTGATCGCCGACCTCGGCGCCCGCCCCACGAAGGGCGCTGGGTACGCCGCTGGGCGCGTCGCGGTGGTTGACGCGCTGGGCGCGCTCGAGTCCGCCACCGGCGACGCCGGCGATTGCATGCATGTGGACGGTTCTTCGGGACCGTGCGCCTCCAGCGCGCCGTCCTTCGTGGACGCCGACACGCTCACCGGCATCGTCGATGGCTCCAACACTTCGTTCAGCCTGTCCGCCACGCCGAACCCCGCTTCAAGCCTGGCTGTGTACCGCAACGGCATGCTTGAGACGGCTGGCGTGGATTTCACGGCGAGTGGCGCCGGCATTCACTTCCTGGCCGTCTCGACGCCCCAGCCCGGCGACACCCTGCTGGCCTCCTACCGGCTCTCCGGCGGCGGAAGCGGCGGCGCGGCGTCACTGTATCCCAGCCCGCAGGTGCTCTGCAGCGGTACCGGAGCGGCCACCAACGTCGCGACCTTCGCCAGCATGGGAACCTGCTCGATCGCCGGAGGCATCCTGGCGCCCGGCAACCGTGTCGAGATTCATTTCGACCTGGAGCACCAGGGCGCCGCGGGTGGCTTCACCTTCGAGGTCCTGTGGGCCGGCACGACCGTCGTCGCGCGCTCCGCCGCTGTCGGAGACATCCTCGTCAGCGGCCGCGCCGAAGCCGCCATCGAAACCGGCGGCGCCCAGTTGAGCCAGCAATCCTGGGGGACTCTCCTGCCGCTGGCCGCCGGCGTGGCGAAATCCACCGACGCATACTCGAGCGACCTCACCATCGATTTCCAGGGAGAAATGGCCCAAGCCGGCGACACCCTGACCCTGCGCGGCTACTCCGTGGTGAGACTGCCGTAGGCGCTGGTTTTGTGATGTGGACATTTCAGGATCGCTTGGCGTACGATTGAGGCGGGCGTGATTTCGGACTTTTTGACCGAAAAGGACCCGGGCGCTGAAAACGCCCTCACTGCTCGTCGGCCTCAGTTGTCGTGTACCATGACGAGGTCGAATATGATTGCTCTGGACGAAGATATGGCGCTGAGCAAGGCCGACAAGGACTGGATTCAGGACACAATTGAAAGCGCCACAAAGGGACGCGGGTGGCGCAAACTCCTGATCCTAGCGCGGGAGTGGTCAATGCCCGGCGTTGCCGTGGGATTGTTGATCTTTGGGCTTACGCAGTGGCAGAACTATACGGAATTCCGAGTCCACACTGGGGATCGTCTTGACCAGATCGAGAGCTACCTCTTGACCAAACGGGCAGCCGAGGTTCCGCATCAGGTCCTTCAGGAACTTGGTGCGCTTCAACCAAAGCAATTCTCAGCGGCACTCCCTGCCCTTCAAAAGATCACGGAGCAGCCGTTCGCCACAGTTGCCCCGCAACCCGCCACGTTGCGCGAGGTGGCTGATAAACTCAAGCTTGTTAATGAGGCAACGCCCGACTACTGGTCCACAGTTCTCCAGTTCATTCGGTTCGCAAGCGCTGGGCTATCGCCTAATGTTCCGCCTCCCGGGACGGCTGCGAATGTCACCTTGAGCCATAACACCGGTTCTCCAGGCCCCCTAGGTTTCAAGAACTGCGTCGCCGAACTGGATGGGGGTGATGTAGGGCCGGCGCGTTTCGAGAACTGCCGCGTGAGATTCACGCAGAACCCGGTACGTTTCTTGGACGTAAGTTTTGTGAACTGCGTTTTCGAGATGCCAGAAACAACCACCCCAACCCCGTATCTCAAGCGTGCAAGCCAGTTGCTCCTGGCTTCGAACTTGCAGAACGTCTCGATTAGGGGCCCCGTTTAGCCACCGGTAGCCAGAGACGGTTTATCCTGGGGTCAGTGGGCTTTCCGCCTCCATCGTTCGCCAGAGTTCTGGTGCGCGCCACCAATTGGCTGGGCGACGCCGTGATGTCGCTGCCCGCCATCCGCGCCATCCGCGACGCCCTGCCGGAGGCGCACATCGCCGTGGTCGCGCGCCCCTGGGTCGCCGGTCTCTACGCGCGTGAAGACTCCATCAGCCGCGTGATTCCCTACCCCAAGCCCACCGGCGTTCGCCAGAGACTCGATTTCGCCGCGCGTCTTCGGAAAGAGCGTTTCGACGCCGCCATCCTCTTCCAGAACGCCTTCGACGCGGCCTTGATTGCCTGGCTGGCGCGCATCCCCGTGCGGATCGGTTACAACCGCGACGCACGGGGATTGCTGCTCACCCGTGCCGTCCCCGTTCCAGAACCCGGTGCCATCCCGCATCACCAGCGCTTCTATTACCTGGAACTGCTGCGCCGCGCCGGATTGCTGGAACGTCTGCCGGAGGCCGGCGAGATCCGCCTGGCCGATATTCCGGCCGCGCGCGACGCCGGGGCGGAGCATTTGAAAGCCCTGGGCGTCGAAGGCCCGGTGATTGGCATCAGTCCAGGCGCGGCCTACGGGGACGCCAAGCGCTGGCTCCCCGAACGCTTCGCCGAATCGGGCGCGCAAATCGCGCGAGCGCTGGAATCCTCCGTCCTGCTGTTCGGCTCCGCCGCCGAGCGCCCGCTCTGCGAGTCCGTGGCTGAAACGCTCCGCGGCGCCGGCGTCGCGGTTCGGAATCTGGCCGGCGCGACCACCCTGGGCGAGTTCATCGGCCTGGCCGCGGCTTGCCGCCTGTTTCTGACTAACGATTCCGGGGCCATGCACGTGGCTTCGGCGCTGGCCGTCCCGACGGTTGCGGTTTTCGGAGCTACCGACGATTCCGCCACCGGCCCCACCGGCCCGCTCGCTCGCGTCATCCACGGACAGGCCGATTGCAGCCCTTGCCTGCTCCGCGAGTGCCCCATCGATCACCGCTGCATGACTCGCGTGAGCGCCGCGCAGGTCGCCGAAGGCGCGCTTCAACTCTGGGAGGAATCCGCCGCCCTGTGGATACGCGTTCCAAAATCCTGACTCCCGCCGCCGCGCGCCGTATCCCCGCCCCCGTGACAGTCGTCACCGGCTTCTTCGACGTCCTGCGCGCGGAACACGCGCGCGAACTCCAGAAGGCGCGGCGCGAAGGCTCCGGCCGTCCCCTCCTGGTTGTGGTGCTGCCCCTGGCTGACGCTCTGCTCGGCCAGCGCGCGCGCGCCGAGTTGGTCGCCGGTTTGCGCATGGTAGACTACGTGGTGGCCGCGGACTGGGAAGAGGTGGCCGCGCTCATCGATTCCCTCAAACCTGCCCAACTGATCCGCCTGGAAACGGCCGACGCGCGCCGCGCCCGCCAACTGATAGAGCATGTCCACCACCGCCAATCCGCCCGCTGACGACCGCGCCCCGGGGCAGAGCCGCGACCGTGAGGGAGCGGTTTCCGGCGCGCCATCCCAACCCGGCATCCTCGTCGTCCGCCTCGGCGCCATGGGCGATATCATCCACGCCTTGCCAGCCGTCGCGTCTCTCAAGCGCGGCTACCCGGACGCCCGGCTAACCTGGGTGCTGGAACCACGCTGGGCTCCGCTGCTTGCCGAAAACCCGTTTGTCGATCGCGTCGTTCTGTTGCGCCGCGAAACCGCCCGCGGCCTGCTTGAGAGCTTCCGCGACCTTCACGCGGAGCATTACCGCTTTGCCGTGGATTTCCAGGGCCTGCTCAAGTCCGCGCTCACGGCCGTGTTCGCCCGCCCGAAACGCATTTTCGGCTTCGATGCCGCGCAGCTCCGCGAGCGGGCCGCCGCGCTGTTCTATTCCAGCAAGACCCTGGCCGTATCGGCGCACGTGGTGGAGCGCAACCTGGAGCTCGCGGCCGCCGCGGGCGGCGCCGCCATCCACTGCGTCTTCCCGCTGCCGCCCGGCATCCCTGAAGGCGATCTTCCTCCCGGCGCCTTTGTGCTTGCTTCTCCGCTGGCGGGCTGGCGCTCCAAGCAGTGGCCTCTCGAGCACTACGCGGCTCTGGCCGAACGCCTCGCGCGCGAACTCGACATGCCCCTGGTGCTCAACGGACCGCCCTCGGCCGGAGCCGCTTTCCAGGCGCAGGGCGCGCTCCCGCATGTCTCCGGCCTTGCCGGCCTGATCCACGCTACGCGCCGCGCCGCGGCCGTGATCGGCGTGGATAGCGGCCCCTTGCACCTCGCCGCCGCGCTCGGCAAGCCCGGCGTCGCGATCTTCGGTCCCACCAACCCCGCCCGCAACGGTCCCTACGGCGGTTCCTTTCGCGTCCTCCGCAGTCCCTTCGCCGCCACTACCTACAAGCGCGGCGCGGATATCGGCGACAACATGCGCGCCGTCTCTCCCGGCGAAGTTTTCGAAGCCCTGACCGCCGTTCTGAACGCGGAGCACCCCGCCTGATGCCCCAATTCCCCAAACCCTACGCGGACGTGGTCGCGCGCTTGCGCGTCCCCAGCGGTTTCCTGATCGTCGCCGTGTTCGCCTGGTTCTCGAACCCCACCCGCGCCTCCCTCCTCGTGGGCGCGCCCATCTCCGTGCTCGGCCTGACTCTGCGGGCCTGGGCGGCCGGATGCCTGGCCAAGGACCGTGAACTCGCCACCGGCGGACCCTATGCCTACACCCGCAATCCGCTCTATATCGGCACGCTGCTGGTGGCCGCCGGCCTGGTGCTGGCCGCGCGCAGCGTTCTGCTGGGCGCTCTCTTCGCCGCCGTGTTCGCGCTGGTCTACCTGCCGGTGATCCAGAACGAGGAACAGCACCTCCGCAGGCTCTTCCCCGAGTACGCCGCCTATGCCGCCCGCGTTCCGGCCCTCTGGCCCCGCCTCACGCCGGCCGCGAAAGGCCCGAATCCTTTCCGAATGGCCCTCTATCTAAAGAACCAAGAGTTTCAAGCCGGAGTTGGATTCGCCGCCGGGATGCTGTTACTGATCTGGAAGTCGCTGGGTTGAGCCTGGGTCTGCGCCAGAGAGAGTAGGGACCGGGCATGCCCGGCCCTCTTCCGCCCATCCAATCGCACCGTAGTACGAACGCCGGTTCGATCTCCCCCGCACCCCTTGACATCCTAGGTGAATCGCCGTATCCTTCACCTAGAATGTCTACTAGTGATGAGAAGGAGCGCGTCGAATTCTTGCAGGGCACCCTCGACATGCTGGTCCTTCGCACCCTCCTGCTTGGACCGGCGCACGGGCATGCCATTGCCCACGCCATCGAGCGCAACTCCGACGACGTTCTGCAAGTCGAGCAAGGGTCGTTGTACCCTGCCTTGCACCGCTTGATCCGGCGCGGATGGATTCGGGCGGAAGAGGGAACGTCGGAGCACAACCGGCGGGCCAAGTTCTACCGCCTCACGGCCAGAGGAAGAAAGCAGCTCGGCATCGAGAGCGGCAAGTGGGACAAGTTCGTAGGCGCAATCGCCCGGATCATGCGTCCGGCCGGGCAGGAGGCCGATCTATGAGGCGCCGCCGCATGGAAGAAGAGCTGGAGCGTGACATCGCGGACCACATCGCCATGGAGACCGAGGACAACATCGCCCGCGGCATGTCTCCTCAAGAGGCGCGTTACGCCGCCTTGCGGAAGTTCGGCAACGTCGCGCGCGTGAAAGAGGAGACCAGAAGCGTCTGGCGTTGGGCCTCGCTCGATACCTTGCTCGCGGACGTGCGGCACGCGTTCCGGAGAATGCAGCGGGCGCCGGGGGTCACCGGGCTCGCGGTGCTCTCGCTGGCGCTCGCGTTCGCGCCGAGCGTAACCATGTTCTCAGTAATGGACCGGCTGTTCCTGACGCCTCTTCCCGTGCGGGCGCCACGAGAGCTCGTTCAGATTCAGTTTCGGGACACGCGGCCGAACGCGCAGTATTCGAACCAGTCGGTTTCTTATCCCGAGTTCCAGGATTTCCGCGGCTCGCTGAGGTCTTTTTCCGGCTTGGCGTACCAACGCGGAAACGGGACTATGGTCGCTTTGAACGACCGCCGCGCACTGGTCATCATGAGTATGGTGAGCGAAGACTATTTCAGCGTCTTGGGCGTGCCCATGGGTTTGGGGCCTGGCTTTCTGAAGAACCGTCCGAGCCTCATCGTCAGTCACCGCTTTTGGATGCGCGAACTCGAGGGCCATCCCGATGTCATCGGCCAAACCTTGTCGGTCGAAGGCCAGCCCCACGCGATTGGCGGCGTAGCAACACCCGATTTTCGCGGAACGGATGCGGTCTTCTGTCCCGACCTGTGGATCCCGGCTGAGGTTTCTCCGCGTTACAGCGAGTTGAAGCGGCGCGACGTCCGCGGGGGGACCGTCTGGGCGCGGTTGCGGCCCGGAGTACCGCTGGCCCAGGCGGCAGCCGAGGTGGAGGGCGTCGCTCACGGTATGGCGCGGGAATGGCCGGCAACAAATCAATACCTGACCGGCTACATCTACGATGAATTGGCGCAACGCGAACGAGTCGCCACCAAGGTCACCGCGATTGGCGTGCTCCTGCTCGGCATTCTGCTCGCCGTGGCGTGCGCCAATGTGACGGGCATCCTGCTCGCCCGCGCCGAAGAACGCGGCCACGAAACGGCAATTCGGCAGGCGCTGGGAGCCTCTCGCACGCGTCTGGTTCGGGAATGGGTGGTGGAGAGCGCCGTGCTCTCCACGTTCGGGGCCGCGCTCGGCCTGGCCGGAGCCAGCGTGCTGATGAAGTGGCTCCCCGGCTTGATCCCCTCCTATGGGTTACCGGTCCACCTCGAGTTTTCGTTTGGCCCCCGCGTATGGCTCTACGCCCTCGCACTGGTTTGCGTCTCGGCGCTCTCCTTCGGACTGGTCCCGGCCTGGCGAGGCTCTCGGCCGAACCTGCTTTCCGGTCTTCGCCGGGACTCCGCTGTTAGCATTCTCCGCGTGCGCGTCCCCGTCCGCAGTCTCCTGATCGTGGCGCAAGTCGCGGCCGCGGAAGTCCTCTTGTTTTCGGCCGGCCTGGCGTTCGATGCCCTCTCGGCCGTGCGGCATCTCGATCTCGGGTTCGATCCCCAGCGTCCCGTCGCGCTCGCGACGCTGGTGGCTACGGGAGAAGACGGAACCCAGCGCCAGGTCGATTATGAAGCGGTTCGGAACCGTCTGGCGCGAATCGGCGGCGTCCGCCGCGTCGCGTACGGCCGGAGCGTTCCGCTCTCGGGATCCGGGGGCGGGGTCACGTTCCGCCTGGAGGCTCCCGGGAAGGAACCCCGCGAGGTGATGGGGGCCTACGAGGGGCCGGCCTTCCTCTCCACGCTCGGCGTACGGATTCTTTCCGGACGCGACCTGGAGGCTTCCGATCAGCACGGCGTCCTGGTAGACGCGACTCTGGCCCGCCAGCTCGATCCGGCCGGCGGCGCCGTGGGACGGGAGATCCGCCTGGATGGAGCCATCCGGCAAATCGTGGGCGTTTTCCAGGACACGGTATGGGGTTCCATCTACGATTCGCCACGGCCGCGGGCGGTGGCCCTCGCGCCAACGCGCTCCGGAGGGGATGTTACGTTCGCCGTCGAAGTGGCCGGCAATCCAGGCGCCTACATGGCGACGCTGCGCGGCGAGCTTGCCGCGGCCCAGCCGGGGTCGACGGTAATATCCCTCAAGACTCTCTCGCAACATCTTCAGGACTCCCTCGACCTGTTCCTGGAACGTATGGCCATGAAGTTGTTTTATGTGCTTGGCCTCCTGGCGCTGCTCCTCACCGCCGCGGGGCTGCATGGCATCACCGCCGCGCTCTTCGCCCGCCGATCCAAGGAATTCGCCATTCGCATCGCGCTCGGAGCAGCCCCGCGCCAGATCATGGGGGCGGTCCTTTCGAGCAGCCTGAAACTGACCGCCTGCGGGTTGGCGCTCGGGTTGGCTATCGCATTCCCGGTCGCGGTCATGACCGCTTCGAAGCTGCCGGGATTCACGCCGTGGTCCGTGCCGGCCCTCGGCCTCAGCTCCGCAATCGTGCTCGCCGCCGCCATCGCCGCCGCCGCGCAGCCCGCCCGCCGCGTGCTCCGCATCCAGCCCGCCGACATCGTCCGCTCCGAGTGACGCGCGCACCTAAGGAAGCATGGGTCTTGACGAGGCTCGCGCAAGAACCGCTCTTTGAGAACCCGCAAAAGAATCCGCCATCGCCACCAAGACAAGTCGTGTGCCTGCGTTGGTGGAGCAGGCGGTTTCGCCTGCTTCGCCCGCTTGCGGGCGTTTCTTTTGCGGCTTCTCAGGGAGCGTTCCTTGGCTGAAGGCTGATGGCTGACGGCTAATGGCTGACGGCTATCCCCTGATATATTGGTATTTCCCATGCAAATCGAGAAGGTGTACGAGCCTCAGCGGTTCGAGCCGCATTGGGCGCAATGGTGGATCGATTCCGGTATCTTCCGCGCCGGCGCGCCGTCCGGCGCCCCCGGCGCCGCGCCCGTCTTCTCGCTCGTCATCCCTCCGCCCAACGTCACCGGCTTCTTGCACATCGGGCACATGCTCGAGCACGCCGAAATCGATGTCACCATTCGCTGGCATCGCATGCTCGGCGATCACACCCTCTGGCTTCCCGGCACCGACCACGCCGGCATCGCCACTCAGATGGTGGTGGCCCGCAAGCTCGCCGAAGAGGGCGTCAACTACCGCGAACTCGGCCGCGAGAAATTCGAAGAGCGCGTTTGGCAATGGAAGGCGGAATCCGGCGACGTCATCAAGCGCCAGATGGTCCGCCTCGGCGCAAGCTGCGATTGGAGCCGCGAACGCTTCACCCTCGACGCGGGCCTCTCGCGCGCCGTCCGCGAAGTCTTCGTGCGCCTCTATGAAAAGGGTCTCATCTACCGCGGCGAGTACATGGTCAACTGGTGCCCGCACTGCCACACCGCGCTCTCCGACCTGGAAGTCTCGCACGCCGACGTGGCCGGCCATTTGTGGCACATCCGCTATCCCGTGAATGGCCTCGACGGCCGCTTCGTGGTGGTAGCCACCACGCGCCCCGAGACCATGCTGGGCGATACCGCCATCGCCATCAACGCCAATGATGAGCGCTACTTCGATCTGCATGGCCTCACGGTCCAGCTTCCGCTGATGGGCCGCGAAATCCCCATCATCCTCGACGATCTCGCCGACCCCGCCTTTGGCACCGGCGTTGTGAAAGTCACCCCGGCGCACGACCTGAACGATTTCGAGGCCGGCCGCCGCCACAACCTCCCGCAGGTCAAGGTCATCGACGAAAACGGCGCGATGACCGCCGAAGCCGGGCCGTACGCGGGGCTGGACCGCTTCGAGGCCCGCCGGCGCGTGCTCGCGGACTTGCAGGAGCGCGGCCTGCTCGCACGCACCGAAGACTACGCCCTCAACCTGGGAACCTGCGCGCGCTGCAAGACCCCCGTCGAGCCGCTCGTCTCCACCCAGTGGTTCGTCAGCACCAAGCCGTTGGCCGAAAAGGCCATCGAAGCCGTCGAATCCGGCCGCATTCAGTTCATCCCCGCCAACTGGTCCAAGACCTATTTCGAGTGGATGTACAACATCCGCGATTGGTGCATCTCGCGCCAGCTCTGGTGGGGCCACCGCATCCCCGCCTGGCATTGCCGCCAGTGCCGCCACATCGTGGTTGCGCGCGAGACGCCCCCGGCATGCCCGCACTGCGGCTCCTCCGCCCTCGACCAGGACCCCGACGTCCTCGACACCTGGTTTAGCTCCGCCCTCTGGCCCTTCTCCACGCTCGGCTGGCCCGAGCAGACCGAAGATCTGGCCGCCTTCTACCCCACCTCCCTGCTCATCACCGGCTTCGACATTCTCTTCTTCTGGGTCGCCCGCATGGCCATGATGGGCCTCGAATTCATGGGCGACGTCCCGTTCCGCCAGGTCTACATCCACGGCCTCGTGCGCGACGCCGAGCGCCAGAAGATGTCCAAGACCCGCGGCAACACCATCGACCCGCTGGTGGTCACCGAGAAGTACGGCACCGACGCCGTCCGCATGGCCTTGCTCCAGGGCGCCGCGCCGGGAACCGACATCGTGCTCACCGAAGACCGCATGGCCGGCTCGCGCGATTTCGCCAACAAGATCTGGAACGCCGCCCGTTTCCTCTTCCTCAACATGGAGCGCTCCGGCGTCGATCCCTGGCTTCCCGAAAGCCTCAAACTATTCCGGCCGGCGGCCGACCTTGTGAACTTCGAAGTTCCTATTGAGGACCGCTGGATCTTCAGCCGCCTGAACGCCCTTACGCGGCAAGTCAACGGTGCCATCGGGCAGTACCTCTATCACGAAGCCGCGCAGGCCCTGTGGCACTTCTTGTGGCATGAGTTCTGCGACTGGTATGTGGAGCTGAAGAAGCTCCACTTCCAGGAGAACTCAGGCTTGAATGCCGATTGGCGCAACACGCTGGCGGCGTTCGAAACCGCCCTGCGCCTGCTGCATCCCGCCATGCCGTTTCTCACCGAAGAGCTTTGGCAGCGATTGGCGAAGGATGTTCCCGCGCACCCGAAGTCCATCGCTCTGGCTGGCTTCCCCCAATACCGGGAGAATCTCGCGGACCCCGACGCCGAGCGCGTGGTCGGCTTATTGCAGGATGTCGTCACCGCCGCCCGGCTTGGGCGCGCCGAGAACAAACTCGACCCCAAGCAGCAACTCACTGGTGTGTTGTTCCTGGGGGCCGCCGACCTGCAAATCGCGCGGCACGCCGATGCTATTCAGAAACTCGCACGCATCACACTAGTTTTCAAGGCGGAGGACGACAGGACCAACTGGAATCTCGTTCTCGATGTGCCCAAGACGCAGGAAGACGCCCAGCGCAAACGTCTAGAAAAAGAGCGTGAGCAGCTTCAAAAGAACACCGCGAACATCTATCGTCAGTTGGACGACGGAGCCTTTCGGGCCAAGGCTCCACGACACGTAATCGAAAACCTCGTCCAAAACCTGGGACGCTACGAAGCCCAGTTGCGCAAGATCGGCGAAACACTCGGCGAACAGCCATGACCCGCAACGTTTGGGAATCCCCGGCCATCGTGGAAACGCTGCGCCGGGCGCTCGAGGAGGATATCGGCCCCGGCGATGTCACCACCCAGGCTTGCGTTCCCGAGTCGCGAACCGCCCGCGGCCGCTTCATTGCCCGTGAGCCGCTGATCCTCGCCGGCGCGCCTCTGCTGCCGATCGTCTATCGCCTGCGCGGCGGCGTCTACGACTTGGTCTTGCTCAAGAACGATGGCGACCGCTGCGAGGATGGCGAGGTCATTGCGCAGGTTTACGGGCGCGCGCACACGCTCCTCGAATGCGAGCGCGTCGCGCTCAACTTCCTGCAACGCCTCTGCGGCGTGGCTACCGCCGCGCGGCTTTTCGCCAATTGCGTCGCCGGGACCAAGTGCCGCGTGCTCGATACGCGCAAGACCACGCCGGGCCTGCGCCTCCTCGAGAAGTTCGCCACCGAAGCGGGCGGCGTCACCAATCACCGCCTGGGTCTCTACGACGCCGTTCTCATCAAGAACAATCACATCGCCGCGGCCGGCGGCGTCCGTAATGCCATCGAGCGTACCCGCGCTTTGAGCGCCCTGCCCATCGAAATCGAAGTGCGCACCCTCGCGGAGCTGCGCGAAGCCCTCGACGCCGGCGCCGAGCGCCTGCTGCTCGATAACCTCACTCCCGCCGAGGCCGCCGTCTGGATCAGCGAAATCGACGGCCGCGCCACCGTCGAGCTTTCCGGAGGCGTCACCCTGGAAAACGTACGCGCCTATGCCGAAGCCGGCGCGGATTTCGTTTCCTCCGGCGCCATGACCCACTCCGCCCGCGCCATGGACCTCAGCTTCCGCCTGGAGCTGGCGTGATGCCCCTCGATATCGTCCGCATCCGGGCGGCCTTTCCCGGCCGTCGCATCGACTACTACCGCTCCATCGATTCCACCATGCGCGCCGCGGCCGGGCTCGAAACCGGCGCCGTGGTCTTGGCCGGGGAGCAGACCGCCGGCCAGGGCCGCCTGGGCCGCGCCTGGCATTCCGAAGCGGGAGCGGGCGTCTATTGTTCCATCGTTTTGAAACCCGCGCCGCTCCTGACTCTGGCGCTCGGTCTGGCCGCGCGTAGCGCGATTCTCGATGCCTCCGGCTTGACCTGCGATCTCCGCTGGCCCAATGACCTGATGCTCGCCGATAAGAAAGTCGGCGGCATTCTGGTTCAGGCCGCCGACGGCCACGCCATCGCCGGCATCGGCATCAACGTGGACCAAACCGCTTTTCCTCCGGAGATCGCCTCCGAAGCCACATCCTTGCGCCTTCAGTGGGGCAGGCCTCCCGGCCTGCCGTCTTCCACTGATATCTTGCTGGCCCTGCTCCCCGCCATTGATAGATTCCTTCATCGCGATCCGGCCTCCATCCTGCGCCTGTTCGCCGAAGCCTCCAGCTATGCGTCCGGACGCCGCGTCACCGTCCGGCAACCCGATGGCGCCATCGAGGGAACCACGGCCGGCCTCGACCTCTCCGGCTTCCTCATCGTGCGCAAGGACGACGGAACCGATACCCTGGTTCTTGCGGGAGGCGTACGTGCTTCTGGCTCTTGACGCAGGCAACAGTAATATCACCATCGGCGCTTTCGAAGGCCGCCGCCTGGCTTGCCAATGGCGGCTGCGCACCGTCCGTGAACAAACCGCCGACGAATGGGGAATCCTGCTGCATAACCTCTTCGGCCCGGCCGGGCTCGATATCGAAAGCGTGGACGGCATGATCATCTCGAGCGTGGTGCCGCCCATCGATGCCACGCTCGCCTTCATGGCCGGGCGCTACTTCCACACCGAGGCCCTGTTCGTGGGGCCGGACACCGATCTCGGTTTGACCATTCGCTACGATAACCCCAAGGAAGTCGGCGCCGATCGCCTCGTCAACGCCGTCGCCGCGTTCCACAAGTACGGCGGGCCTTGCGTGGTAGTGGATTTCGGCACCACCATCAACTTCGACGTCATCTCGAAGGACGGCGCATACCTCGGCGGCGCCATCGCCGTGGGCATCGGCATGGCCATCGACGCGCTGTTCCATAAGACCGCGCGGCTGCCCATGGTGGATTTCCGCGCCCCCTCGAGCGTCGTCGGATCGAACACCGTGGCCAGCATGCAGTCGGGCCTCTATTTCGGCGCCATTGGAATGATCGACGGCATCCTCGAGCGCATGATCGAGACCATGGGTCCGGAGACGCACATGATCGCCACCGGAGGCCAGGCGCATCTCATCGTCGCCGGCTCGCGCCATCTCAAGCAGGTCGACGAATACCTCACGCTAGAAGGCCTGCAAATGATCTGGGAGCGCGGCCGGGCGCGGAAGGCGCATCTGCGGTGAACCAGGACTGGATTTACAATTACTTCAACTACTTCACCGAAATCGAGGAGCATTTTCAGCTCGCCCGCGGCACCGGCCTGTTCCTGCTCTCCCCGCTCGATTGGGCCCTGATCGAGACCTGGAAGAACTCGGGCGTGCCGCTCGAAGCCGTGATGCGCGGCATTGATGCCGCCTTCGAAAAATGGCGCGGCCGCAAGGTCAAGACCCAAATGGTCAACTCGCTGGCCTTCTGCGCGCAGGCCGTGCTCACCGAAGCGGCCGTCATGGCCGGCGCCTCGCGCCCCGCCCCGCGCCGCGAGGCCTCCCCTCCATTCACGCTGGACGAGTTGCGAAGGTATCTCTTCCGCAATGCCGCCGCCCTCCCCGCCGGATACGAAGAAACCGCCGCCGCCCTGCTGCGCCTCGCGGCGGATGCCGAGCGCTACTACGCCGCATTGGAGGATCTCGAGACGCGGCTCACCGTGCTCGAAGAGAAAATGGTCGCCGCCGCCCGCACCCGTCAAGGCGAAGAGGAGATGCTCGAATCGCGCCGCGACCTGGAACGCCAGTTACGCCCGTACCGCGGAAAGATGACCGCCAGCCAGATCGCCATGCTGGAAAAGCAGTACCTCGATCGCCGCCTGCTAGAGCAATCCGCTCTCCCCCGCCTCAGCCTGTTCTACTTGAAGTAGGCGCGCGCCGCCGGTCTTCCGGCCAGTGAACCATCGCCGTAGGGGCCGGGCATGCCCGGCCCCTACCTGGCAGCCGAGACGTTCCGGGTCAGAGCCGCGACCGTAAGGGAGCGGTTGCCCGCACCCAAGTTACCCCACGTTCAATTGGGCGCCGCCGCTGGCAATGCTGACTCCCGTCTCCTGTCTCCCATGTCCCGCAGGGACATAAGGGCGAAGCCCTTCACCTGACGAACTCCACTTCCACGCGCTTGCTCACCAGCCCCGCCTCGTAGCCCATGTCCAGCAGCTTCTGCGCCGCTTGCTGGATTATGTCTCCGGCTTCCAGCGTGAAGTGGTTCACGTACATGCCTACGAATTTCTCGGCCAGGCGCGGCTCCATGTCGCGCGCGAATTGCAGGGCGTATTGCAGCGCCTCGTCGCGATTGTCCAGCGCGTATTGAATGCTCTCCCGCATCAGCCGGCAGCACTCGCTCTTGATCTCATCGTCCAGCGACCGCAGCAGCGCGTTCCCGCCCAGCGGCAGCGGCAGGTCGTAGCGCGTCTTGAACCATCGGCCCAGGTCCACCACCCGATGAAACCCTTCGCCATCGAACGTCAGTTGCGCCTCGTGAATGATCAGTCCCGCGTCCACAATGTGCTCCCGCACCGCGTTCGTGATCTTGTCGAACGGCGTCGTCACCGCCTCGAAATCCGGCTGGAACAACTTCGCCGCCAGGTATGCCGTGGTGAGCGTCCCCGGAACTGCGATGCGCTTGCCCTTCAGCTCCTCGGGCTCCATCGGCCGCGCCGTGATGATCGTCGGTCCGTACCCGTCGCCGATGCTCGACCCGCTGGCCATCAGCACGTACTTGTCCGCCACGTAAGGGTATGCGTGATACGAAATCGCGCTCAACTCGTACTGCCCCTCCAGGGCCTTCCGGTTCAGCGTCTCGATGTCCTCGAGCACGTGCCGGAAGGAGACCATCGGCGAGCGGACCTTCTTCGTCGCCAGTGCATAAAACATGAAAGCGTCGTCGGAGTCGGGGCTGTGGGCGCTGACGATTTCCACGCAGGCGGGCGATGTCATGTTGAATCTTCCAGTCTACAACACTGCGTGTCGCGCAAGATGGAATTCGGCCGGGAAGAAATGAAAAAAGGGCGGCCGCTCGACGGCGCGCGAACCCGGAAACACCGTAGGCGAGTCATCAGATCGCGCATTGCGCGCCGCGCCATCGTAGATTGGCGCTGCTCCGACCGCTCAGAGTCCCCACACTGCTTGTCGCTTGCCGCGAATGAGGCCGCCCTCATCGTTGTCCGGTTCTATGTCGAGCACCTCCTGCCAGCCTTCCGAACTGGCTTGTGAACGGCGTCGGAATCGCAGACCGGCTCGATTCCAATACCAGTGTGCGCCGGGCTGCTATGCTTGTCAATATTACTGAAGTACCGTAAGGCCCGTCCCTCATTTGTTGACGGTGAACCACTGTGCTGCGAAGTATCTTCTCCGGGAAAGTTGCCCTGAGCGGCGCGCCCCCTGTGCGCCGCATGAAGACCTACTCCGCGCAAAGCGGTTACGTCTATCGCTATTTCTATGAAGGCCGACGGCCCCTCCGTTCTGGCGCCGAATACGTCTTCAGCGTCTCCGCGGATAGCGCCCGCTGGCGCCCCGCGCGCGTCCTGCTCGGCGCCGCCGCCATCGCCGCGTGGCAGAGCCGACACGCCCGCGAGCTTTCCTCCACCGAGTGCTACGCCATCGCCAAGATGGCCCTGTTCCAGGCCTTCGACGAGCGTCCCGCTCCCGCCCGCATGACGGGCGCGGTGCTGGTGCGCGAAGCCGACGTGGAAGCCATCGCCGCCACTCTCGATTTCCTCTGATTCCATGAATCGCGAGATCGAGCCATGGCCTCAATCGGAGCCGCGACTGTCAGGGAGCGGTTGCCCGCCCTTCCGCGATTTTCTTTCGCCGCCCTCTTGACCTGTCTAAGGCTGTAGGGTTGAAACTGGAGTTAGGAACGATGCCGCTCACCGTCACTCATCTGGCCCGCGCCTGCGGGCTGAGCCGCACCACGGTGCTGTACTACGAATCCCTGGGCCTGCTGAAGCCGGCCCGCCGCACGGCTGGGAACTACCACGCCTACGGCGAGAAGGAGCTTCAGCGGCTGCGGCGGATCTGTGTCTACCGCGGCGCGGGCCTCAAGCTCGGCGACATTAGTTCCATGCTCGACGAACCGCGCGGCGACGCCGCCGGCGTCCTCAAACGCCGGTTGCTCGAGTTGGGCGCGGAGATCGAGACGTTGCGCGAACACCAGCGGGCCATAGCGCGCCTGTTGCAGCAGACAGATCGATTGAGGAGAATACCGATGGTAACCAAAGAGAAGTGGGTGTCCGTGATGCGCTCCGCCGGTTTCACGGACGCAGACATGCACCGCTGGCACGCCGCGTTCGAGAAAGCCGCCCCGGAGGAGCACCAGGAATTCCTGGAGTTCCTCCACATCCCCCCCGGCGAAATCCAGTCTATCCGCGCCGCCTCCCGCTAGCCAGGCAGCCAAGTCCAGTGGGGCAGACCATCTTTCACGCGCCTCGAACGCCGCCGAAAGGCCGCCCCCATGATTGCCAGCCCCGCCCCAATCAGAGCGAACGAAGCCGGTTCAGGGACTTCCTGCTGCTCGATCCACAGGAAGTTCGCCGAAACGCTGGTATCGGCGAACATCTCCCCGAAATACGAATTGAGTGCCGGATTCACCGACGGAGGCGTGTCGCAGGTGGTCGACCCGAAGCATACGGCCAAGTCGTGAACGCCAATGATCTGGCCGTTGTAGAACGAAGGTCCGCCCGAATCGCCGGGAGCGATATCGACTTCGTCGAAGGCGCTGTAGGGTAGCCCGGCGAAAGGGCTATGCGGGAGCCCAACTCCCAGCGCGTTGGTCGTCGGCAGGTCGCTATCGTAAAACTGGCCTATCAGCAGACTGGCAGACCATCCGAAAAGCGAATTGGACCCGTCGGTGACGTACTCGTTCGTGCCGGCTCGCAGCGTGCCAAAACCCCCGCCCGCGCCCGTGGCCCCAGTGCCCGTCACACCGTAACCGGCCATTAGGATGGGATCGGTGGTAAAACTCCCGGCGTAGAGCGAGTACCTGGTGGCGAACGCCGGGGCTTCCTGGCTGAGCCGCAGGACCGCCAAGTCGCCGCCTAGGGTAGAGTCGCCCGTATAGCCCGGATCCACGAAGTAGGATGCCACCGAAATCGACACTGTGCCGCTCGGTCCCAGGAAATACGCCGTGTCGCTCGTGGGAAGCGATCCCCCGAACTTGTTGGTGACGCAGTGGGCGGCTGTGAGGATCGAGAACCCGTCCGTCAACAGGCTGCCCGAGCAGCCTATGCCGCTGCTCGTGATCAGCTCGACCACGCCATTAAGATCCACCCCCTCGTCCACCGGGCTCGACCCAAGGACGTTCGGGTTGTAGGTCGGGAAGGCGGTCACGATGGCGCCAAGCGGAGGGGCCGAACAGAACCATAGGAGCGCCCCGGCCAGGCAAGTCGAGCGAAATACGGAACTTCCTCCCCGCGCGCCGGCGATCCTCATGTCTGTCGTTGTTCGTCCAAAAGCTGCCCTGGAACCCGACCCTCTCTGATGACTACTGGTAGTTTTTTACCACAGGCATCGCGCAACCGTCAACGTCTCCTCGGGCTGGATCGTACTAGGGTCCCTTCGGCGCCAGCCCCAGCCAATCGCAGATCAGCCGGTAGGTGAAGCCCCACAGCGGCGCGCCGCTCAGCGCTACGGCGGGGTAACGCAGTTCCTGTGGAAGCCCGGGGATCGGCAGCATCTGGCGCCGGTCCGGATCGCGCAGAACGCTCAACGGAATCCACACGGCCTCGACCGCTTCGCGGCCGTCGGGGACCGCCGCCGGCTCCCCAGCCGCGCGGAACACAAACGGAGTCACCGGAACCCAGGCGCCGGTTCTCCGCCGCGCGTATCTCGGCGGCCATTCGGCCTCCAGATCCTGCCGCGTCATCCTGACGCCGCACTCCTCCTCCAGTTCGCGGAGCGCCGTGTCGAGCAGATCTCGATCCGCCGGATCGCGCCGCCCGCCCGGAAACGACCAGTGCCCCGACCACGGATCGTCTTCCCGCTCCGCCCGCCGCATCAGCAGAACCGATTCCTCGGCGCCGCGCGCGTGAACGATAGCCACCGCCGCCTCCAATTCGCTCATCTTCTCCTATGATGCACCGAAGCGCTTCCGCCGATAGACATGGCATGAAACTGAACTGCTGGGAAGCCCGGCAATGCGGCCTGCAACCGGGGGGCCGCCGGGTGGCGAGATTGGGCGTTTGCCCGGCCGCCGTGGATCGCGCGGCGGACGGATTAAACGGCGGCAGAAATGGCGGGCGGATCTGCTGGGCGCTGCCCGAAACGCTGTGCCGCGGCAGATTCCAAGCCGCTGGCGCCCCGAAGCTGGCGGCCTGTATGGACTGCGAGTTCTACCGCCTGGTTCGCGCCGAGGAAGGCGCCGGCCTCGCGTCCCTCGACGCAGTGCTGTCCGGCGGCGCCGGCCTCCAGGCCTGCCCGTTTTGAGCCTCAACCCCCTTCGCGCCGCGCCGCTCAGCTCGGGTACTTGCCGAACAGTTTCCGCACGAACCCGTGGATCCGGTGCGGCAGGCCGGTATTGGGCAGGAACATGAAGAGGCACTCGCCCTCGATCGCCCGGATGCCTTGCTCCCGGCAGTACGCAACCGCGGAGGCGCTCACCGCGCCCGCCCCAACCGCTCGGTACATCCACACCATCCCCACCTGGGCGGCCGCGCACTCCCGTACTACTTCCTCAGTCACCGATGGACTCGTCATCAGAAGCGCGCCGCCCGCCGGCGGCGTCACATCGCCAAGACGCGCGAAGCACCGCACGCCGTCCACCTCGGACACCGCCGGATTCACCGGGACGGCATCGTACCCGCGCGCGCGCAATTCGCGAAACAGCGACCGCGAGAAATCCTTCGGGTTCCTCGAGACGCCCACCACCGCCACTCGTTTCAGCCCCAGGAAATCGTCGATGTCCTTGCGCGAAGTCATTGAATTCTCCTGGATCGGATGGATCGGATACATCTATCCTAATACGGCTCTATAGCAGAATCTATGGGTAGGATTGGTGGCTCTTGGGGGAATTCGTGGCTGAATCGGTGGGAGTGAACCCTCCTGCACCCGACGGGGGGCGCACCCTCTGAGAACCCAAACAAAACCTTTCTGAGAAGGAAAAA
>CAIRXZ010000354.1 GCA_903882645.1 uncultured Acidobacteriia bacterium
GCCCTCCTGCCTGGATCTGGTCACTCTGTTACGCAAGGAGATGGCGGAACACCCCGAACTTCTGACGGAGTTCGAGGTCAAAATCACGGAAAAGCAACTCGTCCGCAGTGCCGCTGCCTGAGAAAATGTAGAAACTCCAGAAAGCGGCGGCCCGGATCGATCCGGGCCGCCGCTTTGACGATGCAGACTGAGTTGGTTAGTTAGCGATCTGGACGGTCTGCGTCAACGGAAGCGTCTTTGACGAAGCACCGGCCAGGATTTTGTATTCGCCGCCAGCCACTTCAAAGCTGTCCCTGGCCTCGTTGAAGATGGAAAGGTACAGCGGATCGATGGTCAGGGTGACGGTCTTGCTCGCGCCGGGCGCAAGCTCGACCTTTTGCCAGCCGATCAGCCGCTTGGGCGGCTCGCCCGTGCTGCCCGGAAGAGAGGCGTACACTTGGGCAATCTCCTTGCCCGCGCGCTTGCCGGTGTTCTTGACCGCGAAAGACACCGTCACGTTATGCCCGGAGGCGGTGACTTTCAGATCGGAGTAGGCGTAGGTGGTGTAGGACAGACCAAAGCCAAAGGGGAACAGCGGTTCTTTGTTCTGGGCATCGTACCACTTGTAGCCGACTTGCAGTTTCTCGGTGTAGGGGACGTCGAACGGCGTTCCGCGGCCGCCGCCCATGCCCATACCGCCGCCCGCGCCGCCTCGACCCGCCGCGGCGGGAGGTTGCGCCGCCTGCAACGCCAGTAACGCCGCGTGGACCGCCTGGGCCGCCGCTTCGGTAGCCGCGGCCGGGTTGGCCGCAGCGGCCGGAGTAGCGGGCGCGCCCGCTGCCGGCGCCGCCGGCTGCTGCAACTGGGCCAGCCGCTGTTGCGCCTGGACCAACGACTGCGCCGCCTGCGTCGCCTGCTGCAACGCCTGGGTTGCCGCCGTTTGGGCCTGCGTCAGTTGCTGCTGTTGCTGCATCGCCTGTATTTGCTCGGGGGTAAGAGTCGCGCCGGCAGCCGCGGCTGCGCCGCCACGGCCGCCACCGGCCGCGCCACCCGCGCCGCCGCGTCCAGCGCCCTGAGCCGGGCCGGCAATCTGCGGATGCGGCAAGTCGGCGTCATTCTTGGCGAAAGTCACCGGCAACTTGGCCGACGGGTTCACGTCGCCGAACAGAATATTGGCGATCGCCTGACCGCCGCCGATGCCGGGGAACCAGGCGGACACGATGCCGCTGACCTTATCGGCCCACGGCATGGACACCGGACCGCCGGTCTCGGTCACCACGATAGTATGCGGATTGGCCGCCACCACCGCGTTCACCAGATCGTCCTGCTTGTTGGGCAGCGTCAGAGTTTGTGCGTCCGATCCTTCGCTCATGGGCTGGTTCACGAACACGATCGCCACCTGGGAGGCCTTGGCAAGAGCCGCGGCCGCGGCCACGTCCGTGCCTTCGTTGTATTCCACCTTGGCTTTGGGCGCCTTGGCCTGGATGAACTTCATTGGGGAAGAGGGAAAGTACTGCGAGCCCCGGCCGCCGCCGAATCCACCGCCGCCCTGTCCCGCCGCCGCCGGAGCCGGAGGAGCCGCGTTCCCGCCCGGAGGCAGGACCTGCGCCGATCCGCCGCCGGAAGGCACGCCCACGTCGGCATGCGAGCCGATCACCGCGATCGACTTGACGAGGGCCGCGCTCAGCGGCAACTGGTTAGCCGCGTTCTTCAGGAGGACGATGCTCTCCTCTGCGATCTTCTGCGCGTCTTCGAGGCCCTTGAACGGGTCCACGACGCGGTGTTGCGGAGGGTTGTCCCATACGCCGGTGGCGAACATGCTGCGCAGAATCCGGTGCACGGAATCGTTGACCTTCGCGAGCGGCACATCGCCGCTTTGCACAGCGGCCTTCAGCGCGTCGCCGAAGAACCCGCTGCCGGGCTGTTCCTGGTCGAGGCCGGCCATAATGGCCTTCTTGGTGCTATGCGTCCCGCCCCAATCCGACATGACCCAGCCCTTGAAGCCGAAGTCTTTCTTCAGAACCTGGTTGAGGAGGTAGTCGTTCTCGCAATCCCAGTCGCCGTTTACCAGGTTGTAGCCGCACATGAAGCCGGCGGCATCCGAGATCTTATAGGCGATCTGAAACGCCAGCAGGTCGCTCTCCCGCATGGAGCGCTTGTCGATGAGCGCATTCGCGGTGTTGCGGCCGTTCTCCTGATCGTTGAGCGCGTAATGCTTGAGGTCGCCCATGATCTGTTGCGATTGCACGCCCTTCATGAGCGTGCCGACCGTGGTTCCGGCCAGAATGGGATCCTCGCCGGCATATTCGAAATTGCGTCCATTGCGCGGCTCGCGGGTGATATTGACCCCGCCGCCGATAGACATGTTATAGCCTTGGTCGCGCAACTCCCTGCCGATGACTTGGCCGTAGAGAAGAGCCAACTCGGCGTTCCAGGACGCCGCGGCGCCCAGCGCCGACGGCAGAAGCGTGGAGTAACGACTCTCCGTATCGCCCCTGGTGACGCCGACGGCCGAATCGGCCATGTTGACGTCCGGAATGCCCAGCCGTGGAATTCCCGGAACCCAGCCCGCGCCGCCATTGGACCGCGTGGTGATTCCCGCTGGAGTGGCGGCGGCTCCGCCGCCGAATCCGCCCGGACCGCCGTGCAGAAGCTGGATTTTCTCATCGAGGGTCATGGTCTCCATGACCAGATCCGCGCGTCTGTCGGGAGACAGGGTTTTGTCGGACCATGGACCGGTGACAGCGGGAGTCCCGCGGCCGCCCCGGCCACCGCCGCCGCCGCCCATCCCCGGCGCGCCGGGGGCTTGAGTTGGAGGAGCCTGAGTCCCAGGCCCCGCTTGCCCTTGAGTCGAAACCGGAAGGGCGAGTGTAAATACTCCGGCAGCTACCGCAAGAGCCGCCGGCCATCGATAGTTCATTTTGGTGCGCTCCGTAAATGGAATATTCTGACCCTAAATAAGACTAAGGCGAAAACCAACGCCGCAAGGTTACGGTAGCGCCAGAAAATCGTCGATCCGAAAGCGTTTCCTCCACCTCCCGGCGCCCCGTGGCCGCAGTCGGGCCACGATGCGGAGGCATAACCGCTATTCTGTTTGCCGTACTACACTAACGCGTACCGGTGGGCGGCGGCGTCACCGTAACGGTGGCGGTCTGCTTGGAGTTGTTGTAACTGGCCGTGACCGTAACCGGGACCGGCGCGGTGACGGCCGCGGCTTTCACCCACACAGAGGCGGCCCGCTGGCCGCTCCCGACCGCCACGCTGGCGGGCACGGGGAATGCGGCGTTACTGCTCGATAACGCCACGGTGGCACCGCCAGCGGGGGCCGGTCCGCTCAGCATCACGGTGAGGAGCGCGCTCGATCCGCCCGTCACGGTCCCTGGAATCACGCCCATCGCGGTCACGGTGGGCAGGACTACGGGCGTCACCGTGACGCCGGCGGTCTTGGTGACGCCGCTCCAAGTAGCGGTAACGGCGCCCGAAGTCGAGGCGGTGACGGCCTTGGTTTGGACACTCACGCTTGCGTCGGCATGGCCGGCCGTCACCAAAACGCTGGCGGGCGCGGGGAAGGCGGCGTTATTGCTCGATAACGTCACCGTGGCCCCGCCCGAAGGGGCCGGTCCGCTGAGCGTAACCGTCAGGATTGCGTTTGACCCGCCCGCCACGCTCGACGGAGTGACCGCAACCCCGGCCAGCGCCGGCGGCGCGACCGCCAGGGTGGCGGTGGCGCTGGTGTTGTTGTAGCTGGCCGTAACGGTCGCCGTGGCCGGAGCGCTCACGGCCGCAGTCTGCAAGCGCAGGCTGCCCGACTTCTCGCCCCCAGGCATCAGAACCGAGGCGGGCACGGCGAGCGCGGCATTGTTGCTCGCCAGCGCGATCGCGGCGCCACCGGGCGGGGCCGCTCCCGAGAGGGTAATCGAAAGAACCGCGCTCGACCCGCCCGTCACGGACGCCGGGCTCAGAGCGACGGCGGTCAGGGTGGGCCGCACGACGGGCGCGATGGTTACGCTGGCGTTCTTGCTCACGCCGTTATAACTGGCCGTGACGGCCGCCGAAGCCGGGGCGGTGACCTGCGCCGCCTGGACCCTCACGCTGGCGCCGAACTGGGTGGCCGCGACCACGATGCTGGCAGGCACGGGGAACGCGGCGTTGTCGCTCAGGAGCGTCACCGTGGCGCCGCCGGACGGGGCCGGCCCGGTCAAGTTGACGGTCACCGTCGCGGAGTCTCCGCCGTTGATGGACGCGGGGGCGATCGCCACCGAAGCAAGAGCGGCCGGGGCGAGCTCGATCGGTTGCCAATCCGCCGCCAGGTTGTAGGCGTTTACCGAACCCAGACCCGTGACCAAGTCATAACCCGGCCCGGCCCGATAGCCGAACGAACCGGCCGCGCAGCCGGGGGAGCCGCTGCGGCAAGGCACGATGTTGTCGCCCGTGGCGACGTCGTGAAAGGCGTCCGCGTGGCCGCTGGCGAGTGCGTACAGGATGGGATTCATGTTCCCCAGACCCGCTTTGGACGCAGCCCCCGTGGCCACTTGGAAGTGGTTGACGAGGGCGGCGACGCCGGCGAAGATCTGGGCCGAAAGCGAAGTTCCGCCAGCCACCATGCCGCCGCTCGCGAGCCCGTCGGCGCAACTGCCGCCGGTGCAGACGATGGCGCCGTCGTGCCCCACCCCCGCCGGCATGGCTACGTCCGGAACGTCGCGCGCGCCGTCGCTGGGCACGCCGGTTCCGGTTTGCCACGAGGGCTTCGAAAACCAGACGCTAGGCCCACCGCCGCTGGCCGACAGGGGACCTAAAGAGGCCGTCTCGTTCCAGGCGGTTTCCGGAATGTAGGACAGCGCCGAGCCTTGATTGGCGTCGTTCGTCGAGGCCCAGCAGGAGACGCCGCCTTCATTGAAAGCCGTGCCGCCCACGCCGGTGACCTCGGGAACGCTGGCCGGCAGAATGGCCGCCGGACCGTGGGTGGCCACAGCCGCGGCGCTCGATTCGCAACCGGCGGCGCCGGAGTCTCCGGAAGACGCAATCCACGTAATACCCTGCGCGTTGGCCTGCTGGGCCAGCAACCGCAGCGCCACGGCGGCGGCCGAGGCGCCGGTTTCGCACGTGCCGTAGCTCAAGCCAATCACTGGCGCGAGGTTGGCCGACACGGCATACTGCACGGCGTCGAAGACGTTGCGCGAATACACATAGGTCAGGCTGGCATTCTTCGCCACCGCGCCGGCCCACTCCAGGTCGAGATCGGCCTCGACCATGTCCCCGCTCACGATCCCAGGGTCCACCGCGCCGGGGACGAGCACCACCCGCGGGTCGTTCTTGGGGAGGTTGAAGAGCGCGCGGAAGTTCTCGATGTCCGAGAGGTTGATGGCGGACTGGCCCGCCACCACCAGGTTTTGGCCGGTTCCGTCGTAGCCGCCCTTGTACAGGGCGTTGAGGTTGTAGACGGTGGCCGCGTCGTCGGGAGCCAGGTAGTGCTTGCCGGAAGTCGCCGAGGTGTAATTCGGAACGAGCGGCCGCCGGGGAGAACGGGGCAGGAAGTCGTCCAGTCCGCGGATGGCCGCCACCACGCCGGCCAGCGCCGCTGGAACGGCGGGATCCGAGGCATTGGCGAAATGCGTCTCGCCATTCACCTGGTAGCGATGGATCTCGACGGCGAAGGCCCGTTGCGCCAGTCCCGCGGCGCCGCCGAAGGAAATCCAATTGCGGCTGGGAGCCACCGTATGAATGACGAAACCCTGCGCTTCCAGCCACGCCACGATCTGGTTCAGATCGCTCTGGGTGGGCGCGAAACGATCGGCGAATTGCTCCGGAGTGAGCCAGTTGCGGTATTCGGGCGACGCCGCGTCCTGCTGCTCCGCGAGCAGCGCCGCCAGGGCGGCCTGCTGTTCGGCGGATGGTTGCAGCACGAGCGCCAGGTCGTTCAGTGGAAAGGCGGCGTCCACGGGTCCCTGGTCGAACTCGGCCCGGGCCTGGGGATGCACATGCCCCGTCAAGGTCGCCATCTGGCTGCTATCGATGCGGCCGTTGATCCGGTCCTGCTGGGCGGCGAGCGGCGCCGCCGCCATGGCCGCCAGCGCGGCAACCGCAAAAAGCCGAAAACATGCGAGCTTCCGGCTGGTCTCCGAGTTCATAGACAATCCCCCTCTGGCCCTATCATCGAGTCGATTCCCAGCGCCGAATCCAAAATCCGCACAGTCCGACTAAGTAGACGCGGGGAACAGGCAAGCGGGTTTCCATTCTCACGCCTGCCAGACATGGTAAGCCGGCTGCCGCTTCCTGGACAACATGCAATCGAGTCTCATATCGGCTGCTCCGAGGAATCCTCCGGCGCCGGCGGGCGCCTTACCGCGATCAGCGATTTCGCGATCCCGCAGAACCGCTCGCGGATCAGCCGCGCGCCGGGAAACAGCCCGCGCATCTCGCGCGGTCCGAGAAGCCGGATGTCGCGCAGGAAATGGTGGACGTAGAATCGCCGCCGCTCCGGCGTGACGCGCGAGAGCGCGTTCCAAAGGTTGCACCGCGGGACGATAGCGCGCTGCCAGGCCTTGGGAAGCCAGTGGATGAACGGCGTGAGCAAATGCTGTTCCACCGGAAACCAGCGATTGGGAGTTTGAATCCAGTAGCCGCGTCCCACCCGCGCCAGTTCGCGGGCGAAGCTCTCCTGGCTGGACTTGCCGCCCACGTGCTCGATGGCCGAATTGCTGAACACCACGTCGAAAGCGCCATCGCGAAAGGGCAGCAAGCGCCCGTCGCCGGCCACGCGAAGCTCTTCTCCCGCCGGCTCGCCGATGGCTTGCGGGAGGTTCAGGAGCACGACGCGAGGCCGCGCCGCCATCAGATTCCAGCACTCCGGCGTTCCGCCGATATCGAGCACAAGGGTCCCGGCGCCGATGCCGAACTCGCGCTCGAAACGCTTCATGCGCCGGCGGCGGAAGCGCAGGGAGAGCGAGGCGACCGCCGAGAGCGTGTCAGGGCGCGCCATCTTCGCCGAACTGGATTCCCGAATCCACCGCGAACTTACGATAGGAGCGGAAATCCACCAGGTTTCTCCAGAACGTCGGGCGAAGAACCCGGATCGCCCCTTTCTGCGCCGACCGATTCGGCTGATACAGCATGGTGGTTTCGGCCTGCGCCGGCAACAGGTACTGGCGTCCGCCGACATCGGCGAAGTCGTAGTCGATAGTGGTGGATGCTTGCCGGATGGGAAAGTCCGCCGGTATGTCATCGGCTTCCGTAGTCAGGCGCAGCACCATTTTCGTACCGCTCGCGATGTAGAGCGACCCGTGAAAGCCGACATCGATCACCCGGGCATCCGCTCCCATTCCATAACTCAGGCCGTACTGAGTGTTGGCGCGAGCAATCCGGTAGGAGTAGATCGAAACCGGCGTCTTGCGGAGCGTGGCCGTCTTGGCCCAGTGGAATTCGGCCGCGGAATCGGGCTCGAAGATCCAGCGCAGGGCGCTGCCGAACTCGCCTTTCGAGATCGCCCCCAGGCGGGATTCGTACGGCGCGTCCGACTCCTTGCCGTTGGCGAGAATGACTTTGTAGCTCTCCTTCTTGCTGAAATAGGTGAGTTGCACCGTCAGGGTGTCGAGGAACCGCCACTGGCCGGAGTCGCCCACGGACCGGTGGATGACCTCGGAACACAGGAAATCGGGCAGGAGATCCGCATAGCCGAGGGCCGTCGCGCGCGCCGCCTCGAGGTATCGGGCCTGCTCTTCGGCGGACTGCGCCTGCGCGAAGGAAAGGGCGCCCAAGACCGGGATGCACAGCGCCGCGACTGCCAGACGGGTCATTACTTAGACTATACGCCCTCGATGTGGCGCACGCTTTAGCGTGCTGTGGCGAGCTTCAGCTTGCCATCTTCGGAGGACCGCCAGACCGTGGGCTCAAGCCCACGGCTGCACGCTGAAGCGCGCGCCACTCATCCCGTCAGAGCAGCGGCGCGCGCGCGAAAACGAGGTCTTCCACCACGCGGCCGCCGATCAGGTGCTCCTGGATGATGCGCTCCAGGGCTTCGGGCGTGGCCGCGCGATACCAGACGCCTTCCGGGTAGACCAGCGCGATGGGTCCCTGTTCGCAGATCCGCAGGCAGTTCGCCTTGGTGCGGTACACGCGATCCAGCAGTCCCAACTCGGCCAGCCGGCGCTTCAGATAGTCCCACGATTCCAGGCCGGCTTCCCTGGAGCAGCACTTTGGTTTGGACTGGTCGCAGCAGAGGAAGATGTGCCGGCGCATTCCCGGGATGGCCAGCCCGGCGGCGATCTGCGTCAACCGTTCGAGGTCCGCCACGGCCGCGCCTAGAACTGAACCTTGGGCGCCGTGCGGGCGCCGGGCTCGGTCTTGAAGTAGGCGTCGTTGCGGGCGAAGCCGGAGATCGACGCCACGACGTTGCCTGGAAACACCTCGATGGCGGCGTTGTAATTCTGCAGCGCTTCGTTATACTTCCGGCGCTCGACCGCGATGCGGTTCTCCGTGCCGGCGATCTCATCCTGAAGTTGCAGGAAGTTCTCGTTGGAGCGCAACTGCGGATAGTTCTCGGAGACCACCAGCAGCCGCGCGAGCGCGCCCGAGAGCTGGTCGTTGGCCTGAATCTTCTCTTGCGGCGTGCGGCCGGAGATCAGAGCCGCGCGCGCATCGGCGATGTCCTTGAAGACCTCGGTTTCGTGCTTGGCGAACCCTTTCGCCGTTTCGACCAGGTTGGGGATGAGGTCCGCCCGCCGTTGCAGCACGGTTTCCACGTCGGCCCACTGCCCGTTGATGGCCTCGCGCTGCCGCGCGAGGCCGTTTCTGAGGCTTACGAACTCCGCGCCCGCCACCACCGCCGCGGCAACGGTCACCCCGATCGCGATCCAGACTATCTTGATGCTTTGCATCTTATTTCTCCAGCTTCTCCACCGCCTCGATGACGGCGGAGATTCCTTGAAGATACGAGGCCAGCAGGGCCGCCGGGTCCGCGTCGCGAGCCTTGAGCCGCTCTTCGCGTACATCGAGCAGCTTCTCGAAGGGAAGCGGATCGAAGCCGAAGCGCTCGCCGGCGCGCTGGAGGATCTCGCGTTTCCGGGGCGGCGCGTGGTCCCCGTGCAAAATCAGGGCGTGGCGGAAGAGGACGCAGAAAGTCGAGAGCGAATCGAGCAGGAGGCGGCGCAGCAGACCGGCGTCGGAGAGCACGCCGGACGCCTTCTGGCGCAGGCGCAGCAGCTTGGCCCGGAGATCGTGTTCCACCTGGGCGCGGTAGAAAACGTTGTCGACCTCCAGCCCCGACACCAAGTCCTTGCCGTAGAGCAGCACGTGCTGCCGCTTGATGTCGTTGAACTCGATGGCGAAGCAGTCCGTCGAGGCGGCCAGCTCGGTCTCGGTGAGCAGCAGGGGCGAGGGGCTGCCTTGCTCGCGCCACCAGCGGAAGATGTCCTCGCTCGATCCGAGTTCGCGCGGCGTGATTTCGGTGAGTACGCAGAGGACGTTGAAATCGGAGAACTTGGGGTGGTGTTCGCCGGTGGCGGCGGAGCCGTAGAGCACCACCGAGACCAGGCGCTCGCCGTGGGCCGCCTGGAGCTTCTCCACCAGTTGGGTCAGTCTCTTATCCATGAACCGTTCCTCACCAATCGCCGGAGGCGCCGCCGCCTCCGGAATCGCCGCCGCCGAATCCGCCGAAGCTGTCGCCGGAATCGAACCCGCCAAAACCGCCGCTGCCGCGGCCGCCCCACGTGGCCCGGCCCATCAATCCGCCCAGGATCAGGCCCGGAAGGAAGCCGCCGCCGCCTCCGCCGCCATAGCCGCGCGATCCGCCCGCGCGCAGCAGCCAGAAGAGCATGAGGACCCCGCCGAAAATCATGGGCCAGGGGATGGAGTCGGAGACGGTCGGACGGATGGTCCGAGGCAGGGGGGCCGTAACCGCCACGTTCTTGGCGTGCGCGATGGCGTCGCCGATGGTCTGCGCCGCGGCCATCAGGGCCTCCCCGTAGTTCTGTTGGCGTAATGCGGGCGACATTTCGCGCAGAATGCCGCCCGCCAGACCGTCGGGCAGGATCGGCTCCAACCCGTATCCAACTTCGAGACGCTTGCGGCGGTCGCCGACCGCCAGCAGCAAGAGGATGCCCTCGTTGCCGCCCGTCCGCCCCACGCCCCAGGCGCCAAAGATGGTGTTGGCGACATCCTCTATAGGCTCGCCTTCGAGCGATGCGACGGTGACGAGCGCCATTTGAGCGCCGGTGGAGCGCTCGACGGCTCCGCAGTACGCCTCAAGCCGCGCCTTGGTTTCCGGCTGGTTGGCGAGCACGCGCGCGTAGTCGCTGACATAGCCCTCCGGCCGCAGGGCTTTCCAGTCCACCGCCCAGGCGGACGCTCCCAGCGCGAGCAAGAGGCCCAGCCGCAACCACCTGTACATGTTGAAGTTTCAGTGTACTACGCGGCCCGATCCCGATCGGGTGCACGACAAAAAAGTGGGTAATCAGGCGGCTCGGGAACGGGTTTCCCAGTAGTCTTCGAACCTGTGGCTAAGGCGGCAGCAGCGCAAAGCGATGATGGCATTGGCGCCGGCGACAGTCCAGAACGACCCGGA
>CAIRXZ010000355.1 GCA_903882645.1 uncultured Acidobacteriia bacterium
CCGGGGTCATCTGACAGTGACCGCCGTTAGGGCTTCATTCAGGCCCTACGAGAAGTTCAGTACCACCCCAAATGCAACGCTTCCTGGCCAGGAAGAAAACCGTTTGGCCTGCGGGAGTGGGCCGCAAGCCTCTCTTCAATTCCAAAATAGCAGACGGGCAGAGCGGAACAAGTTCCCAGAGGCCGCTAACTCATTGAAAATACGGCGCAAACTTTTTTTGAAGTTTTGGTGAACGAAAAATGGCCCCCTGAGAAGTCGTGAACAGTCCGCTGGCAGGCGAAAGGGCCTGCCCCACTCACGGCAGACGGCGGATCTTGATGTTGCGGAACCAGGCTTCGGTGTCGTGGTTCTGGAGGGAGATGGGGCATTTCCGGCGCGGCTGCTTCACCAGGAGATCGAAGACGGGGGATCCGGCGCCCCAGCGGCGGGTACAGGCTTGAGCGACCTCGGGCGCGTCCAGGCGGGCATCCACCACCTTTACGCCGTTTAGCCAGTGCTCGACATGGAGGCCCCTGACCACCAACCGGGAATGGTTGAACTCACCCACCGGCCTGGCGGCGTCCTGGGATGGCGGGAACATATCGTAAAGCGCGCCGGTCTGGTGCGTCAGGCCATTGAGGGCGTCCGGGTTCAGCCGGTTGTCGAGAAGCTGGTATTCGAAGCCCACCACGTAGTCCTGGCCGGTTGCGGGCCGTTGTTTGGGCCGGTTCCTCAGGGAGGCGTTCACCTGATCTTCGAACCTGGCCGCCGGCCGTTCAATCAGGAAAACATGGTCCTGGATGCGGTATTTGACGCCGCTGTTGCCGCCCGGCGCGATTTTCCAGTCGAATTCCAGCTCGAAGTCGCGGAAGGCGTCCCTGGTGAAGAGATCCTCGGTGATGCGGGGATGGGCCGCGGCCTTGAGGCAGCCGTCCTCGATGGTGAAGGAATCGCCGGGCGGGGATCGCCGGGCGGGGTCTTGCCAGCCGGCGAAGGTCCGGCCGTCGAACAGAAGCCGCCAGCCGGCGGCTTTCTCCTGAGCGGTCAACTGGTTATCGGCCGCGGAGCCCCTGGATCCAGCGGCGCAAAGCAGGACGGCGCAGGCCACCCTTACGGTCCAAGACGTGTTGGGCATGGGCATATTGTGGCACGGCGCACAGGTCCATTGTGGCCGGCGCAGAAGGGCCGGACCAGGGGGTCCGGCGCGGGCGAGGGCGCCCGCCCCGCCAAGGCGGCCGATGGGGCTTTCTAATCAGATATTTTTGTCCTATAATGAGTTTGGGCCGATTCCCGAGGTCGAAGGAGGCCACGGTGAAGATCCTTAAGCTCCCGAAAGAGAAGCTCGATCTTTTTGCATCGGTCGTCCAGCAGTTCGGCGAGTTGCACGCGCCGGTCGAGCAGGACGGCAGATACGTTTTTAAGCGACTTACCCGGTGGTCGGATGCGCGGCTCGAATACGACCGCACGATCCTTCCACCGAAGAAATATTTCCTACCCCCGCGCGAAGCCCTGTTCCGGTATCGTCCCGGCGAGGGATTCGTGCCGAACACCGACGGATTGGATCAGCGGATCATCCTGTTCGGCGTTCACGCGTGCGACGTCTACGCGATCAACATCCTGGACCGGGTGTTCGCGGGCAAATACAAGGACCCATACTACCAAGCGCGGCGGAAAAACATCGCAATCATCGGTATCGACTGCCTGCCGGACAAGCAGTGCTTCTGCCGGTCCATGCGGGCCGATTTCGTGGACCACGGCTTCGATCTGTTCTTTTACGACACGGGCGATTATTACCAGGCGCTGGTAGGCACGGCGCTCGGCGACGATATGGTTTTGGCCACGGGCAATCTTTTCGAGCCGGTGGACGCCGCCGAGATCGACGACTACAAGCGGCGCTCCTGGAACAAGCGCCGCGCGTTCCAGGTGGACGTGGAAATCCGCGACCTGCCCGAGATCTTCGAGATGGAGTACCAGAGCGAGATCTGGGACGAACTGGGCGAGAAGTGCCTTTCCTGCGGAAGCTGCAGCATGGTGTGCCCGACGTGCTACTGCTACGACGTGGCGGACGATGTCGAGCTGGGATCGCGCGCCGGCAAACGCACGCGGCTGTGGGACTCCTGCCTGTTCGCCAGCCACGCGCTGGTGGGCAGCGGCGAGAACTTCCGGGGATCGCGCTCGAGCCGCATCAAGTACCGCTTCTACCATAAGCAACGCGGCTTCGTGGCGGAGTACGGCCGGCCGAGCTGCGTGGGCTGCGGCAGGTGCGTCAGCGCCTGTCCGGTGCATATCGACGTAGTGCAGGTGATCGACAGGCTGCGGAGGGTCGAAGATGTTGCTAGCAGATGAAGTTTCAAGCCACCATCCGGTCTTGAGCGACAATCCGTACCAGCCGCACATGGCGCGGATCGTGCGTATTTACAAGATGGTGGAGAACAACCACCTGTTCACGCTGCGGTTCCTCGAAGACCATTTGGCGCACTCGTTCCGCCACCAGCCGGGGCAGTTCATCATGCTGAGCATACCGGGCGCGGGCGAGATGCCAATCTCGATTTCGTCGTCGCCCTCGAGGCCGGAGGTGCTGGAGTTGTGCGTACGCCGGGTGGGCCGGGTGACCAACGCCCTCTACCGCCTGCGGACCAACGACGTGGTGGGCGTGCGCGGGCCGTACGGCAACGGCTACCCCATGCAGGAGATCATCGGCAACGACCTGCTGCTGGCGGCCGGCGGCCTGGGAATGGCGCCGCTGCGCTCGCTGCTGTGGTACGCGCTGGACCACCGCGACAAGTTCAACAACATTACGCTGATGTACGGCGCCAAGCGGCCGGAGGATATGCTCTTCCGCGAAGAGCTGACGGCGCTGGTGGACCGCACCGACATCAACTGCCTGCTGACGGTGGACGCGGATCCCTCGGCGACGTGGAAGAACCATATCGGGCGGCTGCCGAGCCTCTTCGACCACGCCAAGATCGACCCCATGCGGACGTACGCCGCGGTGTGCGGTCCGCCGGTGGTCTACAAGTTCATCCTCCAGAGGCTGCTGGAGCTGAGCTTCCCTAAGAACCACATCCTGATGTCCCTGGAACGGCGCATGAAGTGCGGCATCGGCAAATGCGGGCATTGCGGCATCGGCTACAAGTACACCTGCCTGCAAGGGCCGATTTTCACGTACTGGGACGCCATCAACCTGCCGGAGATGATCTGATGAGCAAACCAACCGTGGGCATCTTTGGCTTGACGGGCTGCGCGGGAGACCAGCTTGTCATCCTGAACTGCGAGGACCAGTTGCTGGACCTGGTCTCCCTGATCGACATCCGCGACTTCCTGATGGCCTCGTCGGAGAACAATCAGGACTGCCAGCTCGACCTCGCGCTGGTGGAAGGCGCGGTGCTCAGCAACCGGGACGCGGAGACGCTGCGGGCGATCCGCAAGCGCTCGAAGCTGCTGGTGGCGCTGGGGACGTGCGCGGTATGGGGCGGCGTGGCGGCGATGAACCGCGGCGCGGACCGCGACGCCGACCGGGACGCGCTGCTCGAGGAAGTGTACGGCGACATCGGACGCGGATACGATTCCACGCCGGCGCAGGCGCTGCACGAAGTTGTGCCGGTGGACTTCAACATCACCGGATGCCCGATCGAGAAGGAGCATTTTCTGGCGGCGGTGGCTTCGCTGCTGAACGGCGACCTGCCGCTCTACCCCGAGTATCCGGTGTGCACCGAGTGCCGGATGAGGGAGAACAACTGCCTGTTAATTGAACGCGGGCTGCTGTGTTGCGGTCCCATCACGGTAGGCGGCTGCGACGCGCGGTGTCCGGACTTGCGCGTACCGTGCGTGGGCTGCCGCGGGCCGGCGGGCGACGCCAACGCGGGGTCGCTGGTGGCGGTCATGGAAGAGATGGGGTTCAGCCGGCCGCAACTCGCCGCGCGGCTGCGGACGTTCGCGCCCGGAGGAGTAGCCTGATGAGCACCATTGTGATCGAGCACCTGGCCCGCGTCGAGGGCCACGGGGGCATCACCGTCGAGTTGCAGGGGGACACGGTCGGGGACGTCCGGTTCGACGTGTTCGAAGGAGCGCGGCTGCTGGAGCCGCTGCTGAAGGGCAAGCGCTACGACGAGGTGGCGCCGATCGTCTCGCGCATCTGCTCGATTTGCTCGGCGGCGCATACGCTGACGTCGCTCAAAGCGACGGAGGACGCGTTCGGAATCCGGGTAAGCCCGCAGACGGACCTGCTACGGGAGCTTCTCCTGCGCGGCGAGAGCATCGAGAGCCACGCGCTGCATATCTTCCTGCTGGCCGTGCCGGACTACCTGAACTATCCGAGCGCGATCGCGCTGGCGGCGGACAAGCCGGCGGCGGTCCTGCTGGGCCTGCGCCTCAAGAAACTCGGCAACCTGATGCAGGAGACGATCGGGGGCCGCGCCGTCCACCCGGTGAACCCGGTCGTGGGCGGTTTCGGCAAGACGCCGAGCCTGGACCAGTTGATCGAACTGCGCAGCGGCCTGATGCAGGCGTCCGCGGACTCCGACGCGGTGATCGACCTGATGGCGGCCCTTCCGGCGGCGGATTTCTGCCGCTCGGAGACCTACTACGCGGCGCTGCGCTCGCCGAACGTGGACAGCTACTACAGCGGCGACGAAGTGATGGTGGTATCCGCCGGGAACCGGGCCATCGTGCCGGCGGCGGACTACCGGTCGCTCACGAACGAGAAAGCCGTGGCGCACTCGCACGCCAAGCACAGCACGTTCCGGGGGAATCCGTTCATGGTGGGATCGCTCGCGCGGCTGACGGTGAACCCGCGGCGGCTCACGGGAAAGCTGGCGGTGGCCATGAAGCGGCTCAAGCTGACGCTGCCGGCGGACAACCCGATGGACAACAACAAGGCGCAGGCGCTCGAGCTGATCAACGACGTGGAACGCTCGCTCGAGATCATCGAGCAACTGCTGCGCGAGGGCGTCAAGGACGAACGCGCGATGCCTGCGAAGCCGCGCGCGGGGACGGGCACGGCGATCGTGGAAGCGCCCCGCGGGCTGCTGATCCATTGTTACACGTACGACGAAGAGGGCCGCATCGTCTCGGCCGACGTGATCACCCCGACCGCGCTGAACGCCGCCAGCATGGAGCAGCATTTCCGCCGCGCGGTGGAGCAGTGCCCGGAACGGGACGAAGCCGTGATTGCGCGGCGGCTGGGGATGATCGCGCGGGCTTACGACCCGTGCATCTCCTGCTCGGTTCACCTCGTACGCAAACGATGAAGCCCGTCGCCGTCATCGGTCTCGGCAACCCGCTCATGGGGGACGACGGGATCGGCTGGCACGTAGCCGAACGGCTGGCCGCCGACCCGCGGCTGCCGGACGGCGTCGAGGCGATTCAAGGGGGAACCGACCTGTTGCGATGCGCCGCCCGGATCGAAGGGCGGCGCCGGGTCATTGTGGTTGACGCCGTGAGGGACGACGCCGCGCCCGGAACGGTGTCGGAGATCGGCGAGGGAGAGGCGGAGGAGCGGCAGGAGCACGCTCACCACCTTTCGGCGGCGCAGGCCATGGGACTTCTGCGCATGACCATGCCCGTTTCCTTTACGCTCCTGGGGGTTTCGGTTTCGCAAGCGCGGATGGAGGAGCGGTTGTCAGCGGAGCTGGCCGGCCGGATGCCCGCGATCCTGGACCGCGTGCTCGAGGAGTTGAGATGAAGTTTTTCGACGTAATCAAGAAGCGGCGCGCGATCCGCAACTACCTGCCGGCGCCCATCGGCGAAGACGAACTGAAACGCATCCTGGAGGCTGCGAACTCGGCGCCGTCGGCCGGCAACCTGCAATCCTACGAGATCTACGTGGTGATGGAGAAGCGGCGGCGGGAATCGCTGGCGCGCGCGGCTCGCGAGCAGTTGTTCATTGCCGGGGCGCCGGTCTCGCTGGTGTTCTGCACGCACGCGGCGCTCGCCCAGGAGCGCTACGGAAAGCGCGCGGAACGCCTCTATTCGATACAGGACGCGACCATCGCGTGCGCCTTCGCGATGCTGGCGGCGACGGCCCAGGGCCTGGGCACCGTCTGGATCGGCGCGTTCGAGCCGGAGGACGTGCGCAAGGTCATCGGGGCCCCGCCGGGAATCGTGCCGGTGGCGATTCTGCCAATAGGCCGCGCCGCCGACGCGCCCGAAGCGCCCGAGAGGCGGGGAGTGGAGGATCTGACGCACTGGGAGGGGTAGGGGGGCGCTGTAATGAAGCAGCACTGGTTGACGGCGCTGGAACGGTCACGGCCTTCGGCGATCAGGCGCCGGGCCCAGAAGGATGGAAGGCGATTTGATGATAATTGAGTACAGCGTAATCTATGCAGACGGTTGCGAGACATTGCAGGAGCTTGTAAACAAGGCAATCAAGAACGGATGGCAACCACTCGGCGGCATCGGTGAGCGTGCTTTGGCTCAGGGGTGAATGTCGCAACGTCGTGGAGGATGAGCGGTTGTATCAAGCCATCGTGAAAACGGCTAGGGACTAGCCAGAACCCCATGACCGCAAATCAGTTTGGGGGATAAGGGGCCAGATTTGTCCTGTTCGCCATTCGCTACAGGAAAGAGTGCATCTTGCCGGTTGGCATCTGCTTGACGCTCTCCATGAAGTCGGTTTCGGTGATTTGTTCCGGCCAGTCGAGGTTGACCACGAACCGCCACGACTTGTCGCTCCGCGATGCGTGGATGGCGCCCAGACTGATCAGCGCGTTGATATCGCGTTCCAGGGCCTTGTTGCCGCTCTTCAGTTTGGAGTACGTCCGGCGGCTCTGCTTCAGAAGCTCACTAAGATCGAGTTCCTGCCGCGCGAGCAGCAGCTTAAGTATCTCGATCTGGCGCTCGGCGATCACCCTCTTGCGGGGAGACTCAAGCCGGTGGAAAAGGTCATACATCATGTTGCGGAATACGGCCACCTGAATGTGACGCTTGATCTCGCGGAAGAGCCGCTCGCACTGGAGGGCTATGCCCTTGAGGCCGAAGTTGAGAAATGGCGTGAGGTCGTGATCGGCGGCTCTGACGCCTGCCAGCGCCGCCAGGTACGTGGGCTTCTCCTCGTAGTAATAATTCGACATTGCGATGAAGGCCGTGTCGCGGCGGCCGGCCCGCTGCAGGATGAGCGCTTCCAGAGCGCGCGCCGTCCGGCCGTTGCCATCCAGAAAAGGGTGCATCGCGGCGAAGTGGTAGTGCAGCCCCATGGCTTGTATGAGAGGATCGTGGCCCCGGTACTCGGTCTGAACGGCTTTGATCAGCGCAGCGAAAGCCGCACCGCACGGTTCGCCGCCGTCGCATCCGCGATGCCGCGGAAAGCCAAAGGTGACATTCTCGTCGCGACCCCGGAGTTGGCCGGGCGGACAGTGGTCATCGTCGCACCCGCCGACCATGCGCCTGTGCAGGTCACGGACGAAGTCCCCAGAAATCGGGTAGTCATCCGGGACCTTCGCGATCCATCTGTAGGTTTCGGCAGCCGCGCGGGCCTGCTTCTGGGAGCGAGTCAACAGGTCTGTTGCGCGCTCGCGGGGATCCAACGCCACATCCAGTTCCCGATCCGTGAACTCGGCGCCTTCGATTCGTGAGGTGCCCGCGACTTCCATCTTGAGTTGGAGTTTCTGCAGATCCTCTACCCAGTCCCTCTGGTGGGGGAGGGCCTTCAAGGACAAGATCGCTGCTTTCGCGTCAACCAGGTTCTGAAATACAGCGCTCAAGTTGTAGCGAATCCACTGCGTCGGCGGCCTGTAGGGAATGGCTTGAGACGAGGTAGCCATGAGACGAGTCTGCCACACTCTAAAGATGCAGTCAACATTCTCATGTTTACGTTGAAAATAAATACTTTATATGAATGAAAAACGAATTCATTTCCACAATATTTCCTAATTGTTTCAGATGTTTTGCGCCGCGCCGGGCCGAGCCTTCGATCGACTCCGCTTCCACGATAAGGTCCCCGTTGAGCGGTTCCGCCCAGCCCCTTTCGTAGGCCGTCTCGACCCGACGGCCGCGCAGGGCATAGCGAAGCGGCGCGGGGGTATTGCGATCCAACAGAATGCGCATCAGGCGGTCACGCGGCCTCTGGCGCGGCCAGACTGCGGCCCGCGTGTTCGAGCACGCCGTTCACCTGTTCGCGCGAGACGCCGGGGAACCAGTCCAGAAATTCCTCGACGGTGGCCCCGCCTTCGAGGTTGGCGAACACCGCGGATATGGGCACACGGGTTCCGCGAAACACCCAGGCGCCGCTCACTCGGCCCGGATGCCGTTCCACTACTCCGCAAGTGGTCCAGTCGAGCATGAACTGCTTCCTTGGCTAATTGTCGCGCATAACGCTCACGCTTTCGTGCCGGGCGCCGCGGCGCTCTCAGAGAACCACGCGGACAAGGATCGAAGAAACGTTGTCCGTCCCGCCCCTCTCCAGCGCTTTGCCCACCAACCGCCGGTTCGCTTCCGTCAGGGAGGGCGCGCCGGCGATCAACTCGGCGATCTCCGGGTCCTCCAGGAGCGAGTGGAGGCCATCCGAACAGACCAGGAACACGTCTCCGCTCCGGAGTTCCTGCGGACCGGGCCAGCGGGCAACCTTCAGATCCAGACCTTGGCCGAGGGCGTTCAACAGCACGGAGCGGCCGGGGTGGGAACGCGCCCGCTCGGGGGCCAGCATCCCTCGCCGCACCATTTCGGCCACCATGGATTCGTCTTCGGTAAGCTGTTCGAGGCGGCCATCCCGGAGGCGGTAGATGCGGCTGTCGCCCACGTGGGCCGCATACGCGCCCCGGCAGCAGATGAGCAGCGCCGAGCAGGTGGAACCCATATCGTGGTGGCTCGCGGCGGCGTCGCTCAGCAGCGCCTCGTGGGCCTTCGACACGGCGCCGGCCAGCGCTTCGCCCGGGTCCGGTTCGGCTGAATCGTAGTACGCTTTCCCGACCGTTTCCAGGACCAGGCTGCTGGCCCGGTCCCCGCACTCGTGACCGCCCATTCCGTCGGCAACCACGGCCAGGACGCCGCGCGCGGCCAGCACTCCCGGGTCCGGCGGAATGAATAACCCGCAGGCGTCTTCATTGCGCTTGCGAACCAACCCGGTGTCCGAGGAGGCATGATAGAACACCTCCAGACAGCCAAACTGGATGTGCGCGTCGGGACGCGCGCGCGCCGCGATCGCCTCCGCTGTAAGCTTGAGCATTTCCAGCGTGTATGAGAGCGCTTTGGATGGCGCCGTGAACCCGGTGGCCGGTTGTGTCGCCGACATGTCGTCCGCCGCGGCTGCCTCGGGCGCCGGGACCCGCTCGACAACCGACGGCGCGAGACGGCGCAGCAGCTTCTTAGCTACCCCATGAACCCGGATGCGCATAACTCAACGATTAGTATAATGGCGCGCGCCTCGTCCGGCGTGGATTCAACGGCATCGGCGCCGAGTTCCGCACAGCCGGAGCCGGCATGGTTCTAAAATACTAGTACTTCTGAAGGCTGCAAAGAAAGTGGACCCCCGCTCTGCTGTGCGATCCTATTAACGCTTGCAGGTTGCGCGTCTTGCAGACCGGGATTCCCAGCCGGCCACGGCTTTCGGAGAATCGGATACGGGGGTCTGACCGAAAAGGGCGACTTTTTCCGCTATTGTGGTAGGAACTGCGAGCGAGTCCGCCGCCGACTGGCGAAAAGCCTTTTCAACGGACCCGAACAAAGTTATAATTATTGACCGATGTCGGATATCAAGAAGATCGGGCGCTTCGAGGTGACCAGGGAGCTTGGTCACGGCGGAATGGGCGTAGTCTATCTGGCTGAAGACCCGCTGCTCGGGCGGCAGGTGGCGATCAAGACGATCTCCGCGGCGAACTTTGCGCCCGACGAGCAGGAATACTTGCTGCACCGGCTCCTGCAGGAAGCCCGGGCCGCCTCCAACATGCGGCACGAGGGCATCGTCACCGTCTTCGACGTGCAGCAGGATGGCGACAAGACGTACATTGTCATGGAGTACGTCGACGGCAGCAAGCTGTCCGATTTTCTGGCGAAGGGCCGGCCCGATTCCCAGACGACGGTCCGTCTGTTGCGCGAAACGGCGGAGGCGCTCGATTACGCTCACGGACAGGGCATCGTCCACCGCGACGTCAAACCCGACAACCTGCTGCTCGATTCCTCGCAGAGGATCAAAATCGCCGATTTCGGAATCGCGAAGAGCATCTCCCGCCACAGCGTGACTCCGGGGGCGATGGGCACGCCGCACTACATGTCGCCGGAGCAGGTCCAAAACGACGAGAACATCAGTGGCAAGGCGGACGAGTTCAGCCTGGGCGTAATCGCCTATTTCATGCTGACCGGCCAGAAGCCGTTCGATGGTAAGTCCCAGTTGGCCATCGGGCAGGCGATCATAAGCAAGGACCCCGCGCCGGCCCACGAGGTCAACCACGGCCTTCCTCGGGAAGTCGATGCGGTGCTCCTGCGCGCGCTGGCGAAAAAGCCGGAAAGCCGTTTTCCCACCTGCGCGGGGTTCGTGGATGCGCTGGAGAAGGCGCTCGAGGGAGGCGCCGCCACCGTGAGCGGCCAGCAGGAACGGAAACGCTCCTGGAAGTGGCTTCTGGCCGTAGCCGCGATGGTGGTTGCGCTCGCCGGGCTGTACTACGCTTACTACACGTGGTTCCAACCTACCGTCATTTGGAACCTGGACGTCTCTGGCGGGGGCGCTCCGATCACCCCCGGAACCAGCCTTCCCGCGAACGATCCCCGCACCACCAACATTGGCGCCCGCGTGAGCGTGGAGGGGGCGGTGATGATCCCGCCGAATACCAAGGAGGAAGTCGCCTGGCAAAGAGGCGGGTCGCCACTGGGCGTACCGACGGAGCTGAGTTCCGGCGCCGGCGAAGCTAAGCTGCCGGGCGAGCCGTCGCCCGGGCAGTACGCCGTAACGCTGAAGATCAACGGCGTGGAAAAGAAGACCGTACGTTTCGCCATAGAGGGCCCCGTGGCCGCGGAGATCGGGGCCGTCAAGCCCGCCGTCGTCTACGGTCTGGAAGTCTCGGCGAAAGACAAGCCTCTTACGGAAGGCCAGGGCTTGACAGCCGGGGCGCCGCCATTCAATTGGATCAAGAAGGGTCAGCTTTCCGCGAAGCTGACCGCCGATCCGCTCCCCGAGGCGGGAACCCGCACGGAGATCGCCTGGTTGCTGAACGGCAAGGAGGTTCAGCGGAGCGACGTGGCGCCGGGCGGCGCGCTCGCCTATGATAAGCGGGACCCGGCCGCCGGTCAGTATACTGTCCAGGCCGTGGCCAACGGCCACGTCGAGAAGTTGTTCCGGTTTGTGATCGAGCCAAAGCCGACGACGACGACCGCGGGCGGGGGTACTGGCGGGGGCGGCGTACTGCCGGCCACGGCGGGCAGGGGCGCTGGCCCGGCCGTCGTAACGCCGCCGGCCACGGCGGGCAGGGGCGCCGGCCCGGCCGTCGTAACGCCGCCGGCCACGGCGGGCAAGGGCGCCGGCCCGGCCGTCGTGACGCCGCAACCTAGGTTTACGCTTGCGGTACTCACGCGGAACGAGCCGCTCACTTCAGGCCAGCGGATCAAACTGGACGACGAGAAATATGGCCAGTTGAACTACAGGGACCTCCACGCTGTGATAAACCCGCAAGGCTCGCCGCCGCCAGGCACCGAACTCAGACTGATCTGGGAGAAAGACGAGAAGGGTTCCGGCCGCTTCGATCCCTGGGATAGCTACCTGGTGGGCCTGGATCAGTTGGGGAAGGTGCTGACTTATCACAACGTTCCGGATGCCGGGAGATACCACGTGCGATTGCTGGTGAATGGCCGTCCGGGTTCGACCTTCGATTTCGTCCTGGAGAAGTGACCAACGTTGGGCATTGGAAAACAAGAAAGGCGTCTGCAATGAAGTTTTTCATTCTGATAGTATGTTCGTTGGCGCTACAGCTCGCCGTGGCGCAAGACAATCCGCCCGCGACGCCCGCCCCGTCTCCCGAGCCGGACAAGGCGGCGACCGAACCGAAGGCCGATGCCATACCGAAGGCCGAAGCCATGCAGAGGGTGGATCCTTTCGAGGGCTTGCGGAACCAAGCCGACGAAGCCCTCATCGAGTGGCAAAAGGTTGTCGCGGCAGAGATGCCCAAGGTGAAGCAGGAATGCAACGCATTGCGGCGCCAGAGGTCAATCGAGAGCATTAGAGCCGCGCGGACCAATTACGACTTGAAGAACCAGTTGTTGTGGAACAAGTACAAAGACCTCACTCTCGAGGGCCTGGTGCAGGACGACGCGCCCTTGGTGAAGGCCGATTCCGACGTATCCATACAGGCTGTCGAGGGGTTCCTGAAGAGCGCGGAAGAGCGCCTGGCGGCCAAGAAAGAAGAGAAAGCCAAAGAGGAAGAGCGGCAGAAGACCGCGGCCTCTTCCAACGCCGACGACGTCAGCGAATACTTCACTGTCGTAAATATGCTCATTCAGTCCACCGAGCAGGAAGTTGCCCAGTGGAAGAGCACGCTCGACTCCCTGAAACAGGCGGAAGCGAACATCGAGTTGAAGAAGAATCTCTGGGCGAACTTGAAGGAGCAAGCCGAGGAGTCCGTGCGGAACGTCGAGGCGGAGGCTGCGTCCTTCAAGACCGAGTACAGCGGCCTCGACAAAGAAGTGTCTCTGAGGTGCGCGGCGCGCGTCATCATCGTTCCGGCGCCGCCGGCAGGCAGGCAGCCGTAAGCGATCCGATCGGGAGCTCAAGAATATGCTACGTGTCTCCATTGCGATTCAAACCACGTTGGGCGTGATGTGTCTCGTTTCGGGCCTTCCGGCCCAGACGGAACGCGGGGGCGGGATCACCCAGAGAAACCAAAAGCGCGTGCAATACGAAGACGCTTATTCGACCTGGCTCAAGTCGGACGTCAACCGCGAGCAATTGCTGAAGTTGCCCCCCGCCGAAGCGGTCAGGATGATCCAGCAGGCGCGCGCCAATTGGGAGACCATGCAGCGCTCGCGGCAGGCGTACCTGGACGATTTGCGCACCAAGTACGAGAGCGCCGCGAAAGAGGTGGACGCCAAGCCGATCGCCGCCGTCAGTCCCGCCGGCTTGCACGGGCAATACGAAACGCAGCTTGCGGACGTGACAAAGGAGAAGTCGGAAGCGGAGGAGGAGCTGAAACAGCTCGCGTCGACGCCGCCTTCGGCGCCGGTGATCGGACTCCGCGAAGTACTCCGGCAGAAAGTAACCAGGCTGACCGAGTTGCAGAGCCGGATGTTAGCCGAACAGCAGCGGGTAGATTCGGTGAAGGATAGCCCGGCGCAACTGCAGGCCGCGCGTGAGCAGTTGAAACGGTCGATGGCCGACGTGATCAAGGCCCTTGGAGCGGCTTCCGGCGGCGCCACCGCCACGGAAGGGGCGACCGCCTGGAGGAACTACTATTCCTTCCTGGAGACCGAAGCCACCAATCGCAAGCCGGTCGAGATTGCCGCCGGCCGTCCGATCCCGCCGACCCCGGCGCCCAGGCAACCGCCCGTCCAGCCACCCCCGGCGCCCAGGCAACCGGTCGCCGAGCCCGGCCCGGCGGCCCAGGCCCCCGCTTCAAACGCGGAAATGACCGCCCAGTTGCGGAAACTCTCCGGCAACTGGCGTATGCTGAACCCCGGAAATCCGGAGCCACAACCAAAGAAACTCGGCGGGTGGGTAATCCCTCCCGCGAAGCTAGTCGATTTGTCCCTGCATAGCGATGGAACCGGTACGCTCAACTACACCATCTTAGTTGGCTCTTCGGGGCTTCGGCCCGACGTGAACTTCGATTTTCGAATCGATGCGTGGAATGGGGCGAAGCTGTCGGGGACGTGGGCTTCCGAAGGCGCTACCGGCGTCATCAGCATCGCTCCCGCCCCCGAAAAGATCGTTGTCCAATGGGAGATAACCAAGGATTCCGGCAAGCGATTCAGCGTTACTCGCAGCGGCGCCGATACTCTAGTCCCGATGCAGTAACGGCTGAACGGGACTCGGGCGCAGCCTCGTCATGCCAAGCAACCCTTCAGTTATCGATTACGTCGCGGTCGGCTCCGGTTGGCGGATCGTTCGAGCCCGGCGCCGGTGCCTCGTATTCAGCCTGCTGGCGCACTTGGTATTTGTGGGGCACTTCATGCGGTTTGATTTGCAGTTGCTGGCGAAACCCGAGACTCGCGATCCCGTCACGCGGATAGTCAAGCCGATCTGCCCCCCGGATCGGACCAATCTTCCCGCCGACGACCCCTGCTCCGTCACGATGCTGTTGCCGCCCCCGCCCCCTCCGCCTCCCGAGGAGCCCAAGCTGATCATTCCCATGGATCAGGTCGAGGCGACGCAAGCTTCGCTGGAGGTGATCGACGATCAGCATCAGTTGGGGGCGGTGCTGGCCAAGTTCCGTGGATCCATCGCCTTCGGACCCAAGGAGCCGTACGGCTATATCACGAGCCGTTTTCGCGCGCCGGACTGGCGGGCCGAGACGGTTTCGGGTGGACTCGAATCGACGGAACTGTATTTTTCCCTCGACCTGCCCATGCCCAATTATTCGCTTGCCACGAGTCTGTGCGCCCAGAAAAAGATCGACCGCGCTTCGCTGTCCTATGCTCTATTCCCGTGGTCTCAAGAGCAGCTTCTCAAGACCGAGATCAAACGGGCGGCCAGTCAGCGAGGCGTCCAACAGGTGCACAACGTCGTAATGCGATACTCCGTCCGAACCGAATCCGGGTTTGAAGCAGTGACTATCCTCGCCGCTCCGGCCAAAACGGCGGCAAATACGAATAGCGGAGGTTTCGGCCCATGAGCGACAACCCTAGTTCCAATTCCATTCCCGACCCCGTTCCCATGGAGCGAGTGATTGACGGGCTTCAGTACCGCACCGGCGCCGGGCGGCGCATCGCCTACGACTGGCGGCCCGGATATGAGTTCCGTTACTACAGCACGGCGTACCGGTTGCACCTGTTCGTGACGCCGCGGGGAAACTACTTCTGCCAGGAGCAGGAGACCGAGCCGGACTCGAACGAAGCCGGCCGATTCGCCTGGATCCGGCTCAGGACCCTCACGCGCGGCGAGGCGCTCTGGCTTTACCACGAGGCGAAACACAAGCTGCTCGGTATCGCCGAAGCCTTCCCTGGCGAAATCGAAGCCTGACCGCGCCGGCGGACGAGCCCGGCGCGGCGCTACTGTGGTGATTCGATGCCGGATCCCGAATCCATCACGCAGATCATTCAAGACTGCCGGCGCGGCGACGCGGCGGCCTCCGAGCACCTGATTGCGGCGGCCTACAAGGAACTGCGGCGGCTGGCCCAGTCCTACATGCGTTTCGAACGGCCGGACCACACTCTGCAACCCACCGCGCTCGTGAATGAGGCGTACCTCCGGCTGGCGGGGCAGGAGCCCATCGAGTGGGAGGACCGGGCCCATTTCTTCTCCGTTCTGGCCAACCAGATGCGCCACGTGCTGGTGGACCATGCGCGCAAGGTCAGGGCCGAGAAGCGCGGCGGCCTGGCTGTCAAGCTTTCGCTCGACGAGGTCCACGGCATCGGTGAGAAGCGCGACGAGGAGATCCTCGCCGTCGACGAAGCCCTGGCGCGGCTGGAGAAGCTCGACCCCAAAGCGGCGCGCGTCGTCGAGCTGCGTTTCTTCGGCGGCTTGACCGAAGAGGAAACTGCCAACGTGCTGGGGATCTCCCTCTCCGCTCTCAAACGCGACTGGGTGTTCGCCAAATCCTGGCTGTTTTCGCAGCTACGATAGGTCTTCGAGCGCGCGATGTTGTGCTCGTGGGTGGGAACCGCTCCCTCACGGTCGCGGCTCCGACGGGGGTTTGAGCGCGAGCGAGGGGCTTATGGATAGCGCCGCGCCACCAAACCGCTTGGCAATCGGCCCGGCGCCGAGTTACCGCGTCAGCCCCAGGTTCGTAGGCGGTTCCTCCCGGCGTTTCCCGCGCGTGCCATGCCGGCCCGTCCCGGAATTCCACAGGGTCTTCCAGAGCGTCTGGCCCTGATCCGGCCGGAAAGCTGCGACCACGGCTTCGGCGAATTGGGTGCAATCGCGGTACCGGTCGGCGGGGTTCTTGGCCATCCCTCGCTGCAATACGGCGTCGAGCGCGGGCGGCAGTTCGGGCCGCAGGCGGCTGGCGGGGACGGGGGTTTCGGTCAGGATCTGGCGGATCAGGGTTACCAGCATCGGAGCGGGGAAGGGACGCCGGCCGGTCAACGCATAGTACGCGATCGCCGCGAGAGAGAATTGGTCCGTGGCGCGCTCGGCGTCGCCCCTCAACTGCTCGGGAGCGGCGAACACCAGCGAACGCGGCAGGGTGGCGCCGCCGCGGACGCTCGTCGCGCCCAATGAACGGGCCAGGGAGAAACCCGCGATCTTCGCGCCGCCCTGTCCCGCGACCAGGATCCGGCAGGGGCTCATATCGCAGTGCACGATGCCGGATTTGTGCGCATAATCGAGCGCCGCGGCCGCGTCCAGCAGAATCGCCGCCGCGTACTCCGGGTCCAGCACGCGCTGCGCGGCGATCTTCCGCTCCAGGCTGCCGCCGTCCACATATTCCATCACGAGGTACATGCCGCCCTGCTGCACGCCGACGTCGTATATCGCCACGATGTTTGGGTGGTTCAGTTTGCCCGAAATGGTCGCGGCCCGGATCAGCGAGCGCTGCCGCTGCGCGAAGGCCTCGGCGCTCTCCGAGTCCCCTTCGCTAAGCAGCTTGATGGCGACGCGCCGCCGCCCGATGGTATCGTCGGCCGCGTAGACCGTTTCCGGCCCCGACGAATCGATCGCCTGCAAGCGCGCGTACTTACTCAGGTGCTCGGCTAAGGAGGGTGGGATCGAATGGGGCGCAGGCACAATCACCTCACAATTTGCGGCCCGCGGGACTGAAGCTGGAAAACTCCCGGGGCGAACCGCGCGCCGCCCGGCGACGGACGGCGCCGCCGGCCGCCGACGCGCACTGAAACAGATCGCACCATCCCATTATCCACGAGTCCGAGGCCGGAGTTCATCGCCGCCTCGTCCACCAGAGCCACGACGGCGAAAGACGCCGGGCCGATGTCCCCGGCATCGAATCCGGCCTGGGCCGCCTGGCTCTCGGCGTATTTCAAGAGCGTCAGAATCCGCGATCGGAAGGTCGCCGCGTCCGGGAGCTCGTGGCTGCGCGACATCAACCGGGCGGTGGCCGTCAACGCCTCCTGGTAACATGCGGACAAATTCCGCACCGGCTCAGGATGCCGTCGGTGAGTTGCCATGTGGATCCATCGCGCTATTCCGGCAAGCCTTGCCGAAATCTACCCTTGTACTATACCCTAGAAGGGAACACACAGAGTTGCTGTGCTTGTCCAAGAGCGCCGGGGCCGTTTTTCCGCGCCCGGCGCGACGTGACTTAGCTCATGCGCGTTGACGAATGCGATATGGTCGAACTGGTTCCCGAGGACGGGATCGTGACCTATCGCGCCCGGCACCGGCGGACCGGGGATGTAGTTTCCGTTCATGTGGCGCTCGATCCGGGGGCGCAGTCCCAGAAGCTCGTCGCGCTGCTGCAACGCCTGCCTCCGGAAGAGCGCGCCCGCATTCTGGATCACGGCCAGGACGGCCGCATGACCTACTTCATCACTCAAGGTCTGCCCGATGGAGAAGGCTTCGTCGATTGGCTGAACCGCGTCGCCTCCCATCCGGAACCCAAACCCGCGCCCGACGACGCCGTGACGCCCGAGCGCCTGCAAACGTTGCGCCGGGTCTTCGAACAGGCGCGCGAACTGCCTCGCGAGCAACAGGCTGAGTTCCTCGAGCGCCGCTGCGGCGACGACCATCGGATGAAAACTCAGGCGCTCGAAATGCTGGCGGTGGCGGAAAGGAGCGACAGCTTCCTGGAGCGCCCCGCGCGGGCATCGGAACTGCCCACCCAGGAGATGCGGGCTGGTGGAACGGAACTGACCCCGGGCGAACATGTCGGCGGGCGCTATGTCGTCCAGCGCGAACTGGGCCGCGGCGGCTTCGGAGTCATTTACCTGGCCCGCGATTTGCAGGTTCAGGACAAGCCGGTGGTCCTTAAATTGAGCAGAGGCGATGCCGGTCCCATGGACGCCTATCTCATGAAGCGGTTCCGGCTGGAAATCGCCACCATGGCGCGCATCGTACACCCCGGAGTAGTCGGCGTTCTGGACGTAGGGGAGATTGCCAGTGGCATCCCCTATCTTGTCATGCAGTACGTTCCCGGGATGACATTGCGCCAGAGAATGCAATCCGGCCAAATGCCGATGCCGTGGGTGGCCAACGTGGTCCACCAGATCAGCCACGCCCTCGCCGCCGCCCACGACAAGGGAATCTGCCACCGGGATCTAAAGCCCGAAAACGTCATGCTCCAGGACCTGGGTGACGGGGAGGAGTTGGCGGTCATCATCGATTTCGGCGTGGCCACCATGCGCGAAGGCGAGTCGGCGCGCACGCAATGGACTCGGGCCGTGGGGACGATCGCCTACATGCCGCCGGAACAGCTTGCCGGCCAGCCCACAGCCGCCAGCGACCTCTACGCCCTCGGCGTGATGACATTCGAAATGCTGGCCGGCCAACGGCCCAAGCGCGACAGCCACGGCCTGCGAAAACGGCTCTCCGAGTACCGCAAGGGCGTCCCGAAGGCGGCGGAAAACTCCATCATGAAGGCCATGGCGCCCTTGGCGGCCGACCGTCACGACCGCGTGCTCGATTTTGGCGACGAACTACTGGCCGCCCTTCAGCCGGTCAAGCTTCCCCCGTGGGAGAGCGTTCTTCGCTGGAGCGTGCTGGTCCTTGTCGGCCTGTGCATCGGCTTGGGATTCGTGGTGCTCGACCGAGGATGCGGGAAACCGGAGCCGGCACCGACGGCTCTGACCGTGTTTAAGATCAGTAAGTCCCGGGTACGTATTCTGTGGAAAGCGGGGTGCTTTTACCTCCTGGAGGAGCGCGGGCCTGGGCGTTTTAGCATTTTGTTGCCGAATTTGAGCTGTTCCGACCCCGCCTTACGCATAAAGAGCAGGGGGAACGTCAATTATCCGAATGATCCGGAGCGGCTTACCCGGGCCGAGAATCTGTGGGCCTTGTGGTCGGAGAAGCCGATTAAGGCCGCGGAGGACCTGCTTGGCGATCCGCAGGCGGCGCCGGAATCGGCGGTATCGGAAGGCGCGAAGGCGCCCGCCATCGACAATCTGGTTCAGGGCTACTATCGAGGGATCTCCCCGCCGAATATTCAGGTGAAGGAGATCACGCTGCTCCCGGACTAGGCGCCCCGGGGAACTGGTTTGACGACGCTTTTGGGAAAGGGCCGAGTTGAGGGATGATCTCCCTTAAGGATTTTGAGCTGGTCGAACGGCGGCCGGATGGCCGTGTAATCTCATTCCAGGCCCGGCATCGCCGCACGGGCGCCCTGCTGCTGGCGCACCTCTTCCAGAACCAGGCGATGGGCGAGGGGCGGCAGGTTTTGGCTCTGCTCCCCACTCTCCCCCCGCGGGAGCGCTCCCGGATTCTCGATTTCGGGCAGGACGAGCAGGGGATCTTTTTCATTACGGAAGACCTGCCGGGCGGCCGGACCTTCCGCCAGTGGCTGGCCGCGGCTTCCCAGCCGGCGTCGCTTTTCAATACGGCTCCGGGTCTGCCTGCCGAGGCGCCGCTCCGTCTCCCCCCTAGTCCGGGCGGCCGGCGGGACCGGCAACCGGAAGGAGAGTTCACACGCAATTACTCCGGCGCCGCGGCGGGTTCGGCCGCCGCGAACACCGGCAGGCGCCCGCCCGAATTCAATCCCGCGCCGGACGCCTTTACGGATTCCGGCAATACCACGACGGCCGAGTTTCTGGACTTCTACAATCAGCGCCCGTCCGCGGAGGAAGTGGAGAGTCCGGCCTTGGCGCCTCCCACCGTCCGGCAGCGCGTCCCGGAGACCGATCGGGGCCCCCTGGGCTGGCTGGTGCCGGGCGGTCCCGCGGCGGCGCCTCCGCCGCCGGCCGCGCCCCCGCCTGGCGGGAATCCGGGTTTCCGCCCTCTCTTTGCGGGCGGAGAGACGCGGCGCGGTCCCGCAACGGCTCCCCTTCCACAAGTCCGGGCGATACAGGATGCGCCTATGGTTCTTCCCCCGCGACCGCCCCGAGTTTCGCATCCCCAGCCTGCCAGGGTGGACTGGCGACGGGCGGTCCGGGACTGGGCCGGCGAGATGCGGCCGTTCTGGAGTAGCTGGCTGGCGCCCGCACTGGTGGTTCTCGGAACCGCGATCCTGGTAGTCGTAGTGGCGACGTATCTCAGGTCGTGAGGCGCGCGGAAGATGGCAGGCGATTCGGTTGGTCTTGAGGTGGTGGGCGGTCGCGGGCTCGAACCGCGGACCTCCTGCTTGTAAGGCATCCGATCTGGTTTTTCCATTGACTCTTTTGTTTTTAACAACTTACGAGCATATATGGATGCCGAGTTTATGTAAGGTATGCGATCTAAGAAATGGTGGCCCCGCACAGGTTCGAACTGTGGACCTTCGGTGTGTAAAACCGACGCTCTAACCAACTGAGCTACAGGGCCAGATCGCTTCGATTTTACCAGAACGCCGAATGCACGGGCGGCAGGAATCACCGCAAGCGTTGTAATCACCGTCATCACCACGCCAGTCCCTTCCAGAGTGGCCGCTGAACGCACACAATCGCCTCTCAGTTCGTTCGCCACCGGCCCGCTGGATGACCGGCATACCCGGCGACGGCCACAGGGCCGCTATTCGCACCTTTCGATCTCCCTGATCGTCGCCGCCGCCGCAAGACGAGCCGCTTGCTTTCTGCCATATCGCACGCCTATACTTCATGAAAGAACGAAGCGAAGCGAACAAGAAAGGACTTGATTTATGCTGCCCCGCCCAACTGTCGAACTCGTAGAAAAGGAATGCAAGGCCTTCGACCTGGAAGCCCGGTTATACACAGAAGCACTCGGTCAACTCCGAGCACAGTTTCCCGTAAACACCGATATCCGTCACGTACTCTTGAAGGTTCTGGTACTCAATAAGCTCTACGGAGCACGGGTTAACGACAATGATGTTGAACCCCTTGCTCACCACATCGTCGGGCTTGCCAACGAGCACTCTCTCGACCAGCTTCTCGACCAGGGTTCACTCGACGCCGTTATTCCCATCGCCAGGTGTCCTTCCCTGAAGAAAAAATACCTTTCGTTTGCCAGCAAGTTCTGTAGTTGGCACAACCCAACGGCTTATCCGATCTATGACGGAAATGTTCGTGAATGTCTCTGGTCCTACAAGGAGCAGGATGGGTTCGCAGAGTTCCCAAAGGAGGATCTTTGGTACTACCTGACATTCGTCGATAAGATAATCAACTTTCGCACGTACTACAAACTAGAATCTCTGACTTTCATACAGCTAGATGAATTTATGTGGCGTTTAGGAGGTCAGATTCTCAAAGCACGCAAGGAACAGAAACACCGTGCATCCGCTATCTCAACGATCACGTAAAGCAATGCTCCCGCCAGCGTCAGAATACATTACCAAGCGATGAACAGTCCTGCCGGTGAGTCGAAGCTGGAACCACTGACCGGCACCCTCCGACGGCCCGAACGACGGGCGGGCGGCAGCAAGAAGCTATTACTCCCGCACGCAAGCCACGAGCGGACCTGACATTTTCAGCCGTGTTTCCTTCCCGGCTTCCATCGTGGCAAACTCAAGCCAGAATCCTGCATTTATGCCAGCGTTTCCGAATGCGGCTATGACGTACATGCCGGGAAGTGAGACCTTCACGCTACCTTTGCCTTCCTCATCAAGGGTAATTGTCAGAACTTGGCTGGCGAACGACGAATCAGCCATCATTCTTGCCGAATCTTCAGTGACCTGCACCAAGTCCGCAACCTCCTTGAGGCACATCTGGTTCTCGCCTGGAGGCGTATTCTTGTAGATAGCTCGCAATCCCTCTATCTCATCTTTGTGGATGGTGTGTTTTGCCTCTATCTCGTCGGCATAGACCTGTCCAAGAGTGTTTTCCTTGGCGTTCTGTTTGTGTAAGTAAAACGCCGCCACTTTGGCTAATCTTGCCGGTTTAAGGTCGCCGCTATTGGTTATTAGGAAAACGCTAGTGGTCAGCGTTGCAGGTTCACTTTTCTCTGTCTGAGCAAGCAATGGCGTTCCGTACAACAACGGAAGCATTAGTATCACTATTCGTCTCATAGGTTGTCCACGAAGGCCACTAATCACCGCCGAATCCGCACGCCCCGGCGAAAAATGTTAACATATTTCGTTGTCTTTGGGGTATTTTTGTGGAAGGCCTGCGGCCACGGTTGCGGTGGGGTGGACGCTGATTGGAGGGTTAGAACGGCCAAAGTAAACCGGCAGGACTCCCATCGGAAATCTTCGCCGGGGGCCAGCCGGAAAAGTTCCCACGAGCCTCATTGGGAGTCCCATTGAAGTTTTCGATCCGGCCCGAACTACGGGCGGTCGCACTGTATACACTTTTTTTCGGGGAGGCCTCATTTCAGAAAACACTGCCAAAGACTTTCCTGAGCGGCCAACGTAAGATCCGCTGGACTACGCAGCTTCCAGGTCAGCCACCTTTAGCAACCGCTGAATCGTCATTGCACTCTTGCCGGTGGTGGCCGCTATTTCCCGCAAACTCATCCCGGCTGAACGCAGCCTAATAATTTTGTTCCGGTCCACGATTGCTTTGGGACGGCCCAACACTTTGCCCTCTGCCTTGACTCTCGCCAGTCCACTGCGAACCCGGCTGGAAAGCCGGTCAGCTTCAAATTTGGCGACCGTGGCAAGGATTCCAATAATTGCATCGCTGAACGCACCAAGGCTGTCTATCCATTGTTCCTGAAGACTACGGTATTTGACGCCATAGCTGGAAAGTTGATTAAGGATCAGCAACGTTTTCAGGACACCTTCTCTGGAAAGGCGGTCCAGCGACCAAAACAGCAGCACGTCGAACTTCCGTTTTCTGGCGTCCTTCATGGCCGCTTGAAACTGTGGCCGCTCTGCCTTCCGGCCTGACACTTGGTCAAGGTATTCACCCACCACGGTCCAACCCATGCGTTTGGCGTATTCATGAAGTTCCCTGGTTTGGTTGGTGAGTTCCTGACGGCCATCGTCGGTTGAAGTTCGTGCGTAAATGGCAACTTTCACAGAAACTATTGTAACATAAACAGGTGTTTTTGTGACAGTTTTTTGAGGCCGGATTCGCATTATTTTGCAGCGTTCAGGTGGTGGCAGTTCGCATGGGTTTTTGTTACGGTCCCAGGATTTGAAATGAAGATCAACCATCACGCCGCATAGCAGCCCTACAAAGCCGCTTGGCTCCAGTCGGGTGCCTTGATGCCGCCGTAGGCGATCCAAGGCCGCTACGGGGCTAGAAATGGCGGCGTTGGCCTATGTGAACGGCGTTCCAGTCGGGCCGCAAGCGTCAAATCTGCCGATCCTGTCATCGAGTGAATCAACGGTTCCGTTCCATAAAGACTCCCGCCACATTGTGCTTTTTTGGAAGCCATGTCAATTTCAACTTCACCCTTTCACGGAGCCGGTACACAGCAGTAAGGAGATGAGAAACCGCCTTCCTGTCGTTGATGTTGTTGCCCACTCGCCCATCAATCCAGGCAAGGGTGTTCGTAGAGTCGGTGAAAACATCAGCGATTTTCTGATCCGCTGGAATTTCACAATTCTTGACGTACAGCAACGCTTCCGTGACGGCCCACAGTTCAGCCACATTGTTGCTTCCGCCAGTCTTTGTCTTGTCCACCAAAACCGTTCCGTTTTCATCGGTCACCACGATTCGCATCACCCTTTTGCTGTGGTCCGGGTCCATTTGGTTGCTGCATCCACCGTCAGTAAACAGTTTCATCGTCATACCCCGCACAATTTGGTTTTCGGTTCTTGGAGGTCAAAAGTGTGCGGTTCCTGAAATTCTTATCTCTTCCAACAATTCGTTTCAAGAACGACTTTGTGTCTATCTAGAACTTCAATCCAGGCGGGTCTCCACACTAATCCTTACCAGACCAACACCTTGGCTATTGCCGTCTTGTCCGTATAAGGATTAGGTGAACCACAGTCCAGTATGGGGTAGCTCACACAAGCGTATCCTCTGAACCGGAATCCTGCTTACCTTGGCGAGATCCACAACCTTGGGTTATCAGTCATGAGCCGGTATTAGCGTGTGTCAGAGGTCGCAGCTTGCCAGCAAACTCACCCACACGGACAAATTTCTTCATCACTTCTATATAGACATCCGCAGATTTCACCTTTTGTTGGCAAGCTCTGTGGCGTCTGAAGTTATGATCGCATGAATCTGGATTCTGTCAACTCCGGGGCAAACAGGCATCTCGAATCCGCACTGAACCCCGCCCGTGTCCATGTTTTCGTGGATGTCTAAATACATCAACCGGGCACCCGCCCAATCCGGCTATCACGATTGACCGGATGGGTTGCTGCCGAGTCAACGGAGACATACATGAAGAAAGCGAAAAAGGCAATTGTTCTGAGGCTAGATGAAAATACCGTAAACAACATAGACAGCGTTCGCCACACCATGCGGATGGATCGCTCAACGTGGTTGCGACGAGCCGTGGCAAGACATTTGGCCCACAACCTTGAGCACGAACTTCCGATTCTGGATAGACGGGAAACACAGGCGGCACTGACGTAGGAGAGCGAATATGCACATCAAATTGACAGAGAGCTTCTATATCGAATCGGAGATCATCGACATCATTGAGTTGTCCGAACGCTATGGAATGCCTTGGGTAGAAGTGTGGACGAAACGCCAAGACTTCTGCGAAATGAATTTTCGGGGCGACGAAGCTTCCGAAGCGTGGGGCAATTGGCAAGCCCATATGCGGGAAGCCGAAGCCAGACGCCGGGGCGAGGAGAAGGCACAATGAACCTCGCCTTTCTCGAAAACCTTTGCGACGAACTTCTCCAGTCGGATAACGAGAGAAGTGCGACACTATCGGCAATGTCCGACGCCGAACTTCAGACGGTTTACGTCGATGTCCTACATCAATTCGGCCTCGAACTAATTTGCGGCGTCGATGAACACTCACGCTGGATGTGTGACCTTCTGTTAATCGGCGGCAATCAAGGTCCGATCCATGCGTGCCAAACTGCGTTTTACGCAATTCTGGTCGAGATGGATCGGCGTCGAATAGACCAGGAATTACGGGAAGAAGGGCTGGACCGTGTGGACGAGCGTTTGTTACTGAAGCGAGTTATTGTTGAGAGCAAATCCTTCCACAGCGATTGAGATATTGTGACTCTTTAACGAACCGGAGTCAAACTGCTAAACCGTGCGTTGCCGGTTTGGTGGTACGATTCTGCCATGTGAACATAGATCATCGTTGTTTCGATTCGAGCATGACCCAAAATCTTCTTTAGTTTCTCAACATGTCCTTCTCGTAGAATATAGCCAGTTCCAAATGTGTGCCTAAAGCAATGCCAGCTTAACTCACGCACCTTGGCTCTTCGCAACACCACGCCAATATCCCGCAATGCATTTCGTTGAGACATCTTCTTTCCAGTCGCCGTACCAAACACAAAGCGTGCCGTTTTGGGCATCACTTTATCCACATAGCGGTACAAGATCGGCTTCAATGCTGGCGTAATCTGGCTCTATAGCAGAATCTATGGGTAGGATTGGTGGCTCTTGGGGGAATTCGTGGCTGAATCGGTGGGAGTGAACCCTCCTGCACCCGACGGGGGGCGCACCCTCTGAGAACCCAAACAAAACCTTTCTGAGAAGGAAAA
>CAIRXZ010000356.1 GCA_903882645.1 uncultured Acidobacteriia bacterium
ATGTAGGTTTTGCCGCGGACGGTTTTGCGCGTAGCCTTCAGGAACACTTCGTCCCTAATTATACGTCGAAGTAGACACCTTGGCAAGGGAAATGTGCAATCATAGGTTCACCACAAGCGGCCAGCCGACTTTGGATATGCTTTAACAATTCGTGACTATTTCTTAATTTCTAGAGGTCCTTGATTGAGCATAAACGAGATACACATCAGGAATCCCTCTTTCGGGCCAAATTCTACAATCGTAGTGTGGAAGTTGGGTTAGCTGGAAGTCCTGTGTTTGCAGTGGCGGGACAGGCGGTTTCGCCTGCCGGGCCCGCTTGCGGGCTATTTCTTCCCAGCTTCTGAGGCAGCGGTTCCCACCCACGAGCGCAACATCGCGCGGTCGAAGACCTGGTCACACAGGCCCGGGCTGGGCTAACCCCTCTCCACCCGCTTCGCCTTCACGAAATCGAGTTCCGTCTGCTTGGGGATGCCGGGCTCGAAGCAGCGGCGGCAGCGGGCTTCGTACATGTCGTTGGAGCCTACCACGATCAGCTCGTCGGAGCCGCGCAGCCGCTGCGTGTGCTTGGCCGGGTTGCCGCAGCGGACGCAGACGGCGAGGGTCTTGGCGATGGATTCCGCCAGCGCCAGCAGGTCCGGAATGGGCGCGAACGGGCGGCCCAGGTAGTCCGTGTCCAGCCCGGCGACGATTACCTGCTTGCCGCTATCGGCCAGCCGCTGCGCCACGTCCACCAATTGCGGCCCCATGAAGTTGGCTTCGTCGATCCCCACCACTTCGGAGCGCCAGTCGATGCGCTCCACGATCTCCGAGGCGCTGGCGACCACTTGGGAGGTCATGCGAAGATCGCCGTGCGAGACGATTTCGTCCTCCGAGTAGCGATTGTCGATCTTGGGCTTGAAGACCTCGACGCGTTTCCGGGCGATCATGGCCCTGCGGAGGCGCCGGATCAGTTCCTCGCTCTTGCCGGAGAACATGGGCCCGCAGATGACTTCGATCCATCCGATATTGCCGGTGATGATATCCATCTGAACCGTTCAGGATGGCACATTGACGGCGTCCGGCGCTACAATCCGGTTTCCATGCCAACAGCTCGGCGGGCCGCCGTGCGGGATGCCGGAGACATTCGGACGGCGATCGAAGCCTTCATAAGGAACGCGCGCCAGCCGGCGTTGTTCGAACCGGGCGAGGAACTGTTTCCGCTGGCGGCGGACAACTTCTCGCTCGAAATGCGGGGATCGCGCCTTACGCTTCAGGCGTGGGACCGCACGCGCAACCTGACCCGCCGCATTTTGGAGGTCGAGTTGTCCGGCGGCGGGCGGCTGGAGATCGCGGTGGAGCTGTTCGCGCGCCGCGAGGGCCGGCTGTTCCTGGTGGACCTCGGACGCCCGGCGGGCGCGGATGCCGGGCGGCGCAGCGCGCGGCTCGTCTTCCGCGAGCGCTTTCGCCGGTTTCTGCGGCGTCAATTCCCGGAGTGGAATCTGGTGGAAGTCAGCGCCGAGACGGATCTGGAGCATAGCCTCTCGCCGGCCTTCCCGCGCGGCTTTCTGCGGCACGGGCAGCACGGCTGGGCGGCGATCGCCTGCCCGCCGGACGGCGATGCGGCCGCCGCGCTCTCCTTCGGCCTGATCTGGCTGGCGTATCTGCGCGCGCGGGAAAAGCGGGTGGTGGTCGAGGGACTCGCGATCTACGTCCCCGCGGGCCGCGAGCGCGCCGCCGCCACGCGCGTGCTCTGCCTGGATCAGGCGACGGCGCGGTTCGAGGTTTTCTCCTACACGGAACAGGACTACATCGCGCCGGTGGATCCGCGCGACCATGGCAATCTTCAAACGCGTTTGGAGCGCTGCCGCCGTTCCGCCCCGGATGGGCCGCGGGCGTGGGAAGACATCGCCTCGTTGCCGGGGGTGGAGCGCGTTCCAAAGCACGGCGGCCGGGAAAGCCTGCGGGTGCGGGGCATCGAGTTCGCCGAGATCTCCGGCGGCGAGCTCCTGTTCGGGCTGACCGGGCGCCGCCCGGCCGGCGAGCGCCACGCCGCCGAGATCCGGCGCCTGGTGGAGGAACTGGACCGGGCGCGAACGGCCGATGCGGCGGATCGCGAGCATCCGCTCTACCGGCAGGCGCCGGAAGCATGGCTCGAATCCCAGGCCCGCGCCGATATTCGGACGCTGGACGCCTCGCTGTTGCGCGATCCCGTCTACGGCCAGACGCCGGTATTCGCGGGAGGCGAGCGAGGAATCATCGACCTGCTGGCGGTGGACCGGGCCGGCCGGCTCGCGGTGGTCGAGTTGAAGGCTTCCTCCGACCTGCATCTGCCCTTGCAAGCGCTGGATTACTGGATCCACGTCAAGTGGCACCTGGACCGGGGCGAGTTTTCGTCCTCGGGCTACTTTCCGGGGATCGAGCTGCGGCCGGAGCCGCCCCGCCTGCTGCTGGTATGCCCGGCGCTCGAATTCCACGCGTCGACCGAAACCATCCTGAGCTATTTCTCTCCCGGCATCGAGGTGGAGCGAATCGGGCTGGGGGTAGAATGGCGAAAGGGGTTGCGCGTGATGTTCCGCCTGATGGGCGCGCAACGGCCCGGTTGATCCCCCCTGTGCTCAAATAGATAGCAGGCGGGCCGGGAGGCCCGCCCCACCATGCTCAAAGCTCTCAAGCAAGCCCGCACCGCATTCTCGCTCCTTAGCCCCGATGAGATCCGCTCGCGCGCCGGCCGGCCGGTCACTTTCGGGCTGGTCGCCGCGGGCGACGGCGCTTTCGCCGAGATGGAGGACTTCCTGATCCCCGCGGACGCCCCCCCGGCAGTGCGGGCGCGGTTGGCGGGACTGGTCTGCCGCGCCGGAGATCCCGGGGTTCCGGAAAAGGTCGATCTGGTGTTGTACGAGCATGGCGTGGCGGGACCCAAGGGAACCTACACGTTCCACCGGGGCGATCCGGGGCGAACGGTGACCGAGATAGTGCGCGAGAACGACGACATCGCGCCGGCCCTGGCGCATCGGTATCCGGCGTTCCGCGCGCCGGTGGTGGAGAGAGTGATCCAGTCGGTCGCGCGCGAGAACGCTCTCTTCGCCGTCGCGACGGCGCTGCCGGATCTGGTTCCGAATCTCGGGGAACTGCCTTGGGCGTTCGGCGAGTTCGCTTCCGACACCGCCTTCCTGACGGCCAACCAGGTGCGCATGGCCTTCCGGATTGCCGCGGTCTGCGGCAGGCCGGTGGGTTTCGCGCATCAGAAAGCGGAGATCGTCACGATTGCGGCGGGAGCTTTCGGGTGGCGCGCCATCGCGCGCGAGTTGGCCGGCAAGATCCCCTTCGGCGGCGGGCTGATTCCGAAAGGCGCCATCGCCTACGCCGTGACCTACGCCATCGGCAAGGGGCTGGAGCGCCTGTACCACGCGGGCGAGCGCTACACGCGCGCCGAGCGGCGGGAGGTTTACCGGCAGGCGTTCGAGCGCGGCAGGTCGGTGGCGCAATCGATCGCTGGGTCGGCCCTTGGCCGGGTAAACCAATAACCGTCGCCGGACGTCCTACAATTGAGCGAAGGGAAGCGGGGAGGCCTATCTATGAGTACGCTGCGCCTCATGCTGGCTCTGGCCGTGGCGGTGGGCGGGTTTGCGGACACCATCACGCTCAAGAGCGGGCGGGTAATCGAGGGTACGTACCTGGGCGGCACGGCGCGCCAGGTCAGGGTGGACGTGGGCGACCAGGTCCGGACGTTCGACGTATCGGACATCGTCCGCATCGAGTTTGGCGGCTCGGATCAGGCGCCGCCCGCGCGGCCGGCGGCTTCCGACGACGGCCGGCCCACCTTGCGCCGTGCCGACAACGCGAGCCAGCCGGCCCCGGATCCATCCGACGACGGCCGGCCCATATTGCGCCGTGCTGGCAACGTCATGCAGCCGGCGCCGGATGATTCAGCCGCGCAGGCGGCGACCATCGAGCTTCCCGCTGGAACGAACGTCGTGGTGCGGATGATCGATGGCGTGGATTCGGACGTTAACCGGGTTGGCCAGACCTTCGCCGCCTCCATCGACGAACCCGTCATGATAAACGGCGCGCCTGCGATTCCGCGCGGCGCGGACGTGGTGATCAGACTGGTGGATGCCAGCCAGTCCGGCCGGCTCACCGGGAGCGCCGAAGTGACGCTCCGCCTCGTTTCCGTAAAGGTCAACGGCCGGCCGGTGGACATTAACTCGCAGAGCGTCTCGCGGCAGAGCGATTCGCGCGGCCAGCAGTCGGCCAAGGTGGCGGGCGGCGGCGCGGCGCTGGGCGCGGTGCTCGGGACCATCGCCGGAGGCGGCAAAGGGGCCGTCGGCGGGGCGATCGCGGGCGGCGCGGTGGGGACCGGGGCGGCCGCGGTCCTGAAAGGGCAGCGCGTGAAGGTTCCGTCCGAAACCAGGCTGACCTTCATTCTGGAAACCGCGGTTAAGATATGACGATGCGATTGGCTGTCGCCGCGCTGTGCCTCGGCGCCGGGTTGTTCGCGCAGGGCCTGGTGGAAGGCCGCGCCGGAAGCCCGGTCCGCGCGGTGATCTTCGAAGATCTGGCTTGTTCGGACTGCGCCAACTTCCGGGTCATGATGGACACGCGGATCCTGCCGAAGTACGGCGGCCGCGTGGAGTTTGTGCACCGCGATTTTCCGCTGGCCAAGCATCCGTGGGCGCGGATGGCGGCTATCGCCGCGCGCTTCTTCGGCGAGAAAGACCCCGAGCTCGGCCTGGAATACCGCCGCTATAGCTTTGCCAGCATCGAACGAACCAAGGTCGAGACCTTCAAAGACCGGCTGGCGGAATTCGCGCGCGCGCACGGCGTCAAGCCCGAGGAGGCCGTAGCGGCCCTGGACGATGCGCGCCTGGCGGCTCTGGTGGAGAAGGATTACCAGGAGGGCGTCGGACGGGGCGTGGTGCACACGCCGACCGTGTTCGTGAACGGGGCGCCGTTCATCGAAACGTTCACTTTCGAGGAGATTTCGAAGGGGATCGAAGAGGCGCTGGGCGGTCAAAGGTGATACAGCATCACATACACCACCACTCCCGTCACGCTTACGTACATCCAGATCGGCAGCGTCCAGCGGGCGATGCGGCGATGCTTGTCGTAGCGCGCGGCCAGGCCGCGGCGTAGCGTGATAATCGCCAGCACGGGCACCGCGGCGGCCAGGATGGTGTGCGTGGCCAGTATGCTCAGGTAGACCGTGCGGATAGCGCCGGTTCCGGGGAATCGCACACTGCCCACTCGATAGTGATACGTCAGGTAGCCAACCAGAAACAGGCAGGAAACCGCGAAGGCGGCGGTCATCACCTTGCGGTGCGTCCGGACGCGCCCGCGCCGGATCAAGCTGTAACCCCACGCCAGCAGCACGGCGGCCGTGGCGTTCAAAGCGGCGTTAATGGAGGGCAGAACGGGGGTCATGATCTCTCGCGCTCCAGTTGGCGGACGTCGTGGAGCAACTTCGCCATGAAACCATCGTCGTCGGTCGTATAGTAGCCGCGAATCCGGCTGTGTTGGTCCACGAGCGTGAAGCGCGTGCTATGGATCAGGCTACCGTCCACGCTGTTCAGGTGGAATGCGTCGCGCCCGAGGCTGTTCAGGGCGGCGGGATCGCCGGTGAGGAAAGACCAGCGCGCGGGTTCGGCTAGAAAGTGCCTGGCGTACTCCGTCAGGACTTGAGGCGTGTCGTGGGCGGGGTCCACCGTGAACGAGACCAGCTTTACATCCGGCGTTCCGGCGGTGGATGCCTGGAGGCGGCGCATCTGGGAACTCATCATGGGGCACGGGCCGGGGCAGGTGGTGTAGATAAAATCGGCCACCCAGATATGTCCGGCGAGCGCACCGGAGTCGAAGGGCAGGCCGGATTGGGCGGTGAGATGGAACTGCGGCACGGCGCCGAGAACAGGCAGTGGCGTGGGCTTCACGCAGGAAGTGAGGAGGAGAGCGAAGAGCAGCGTGGTGGGGCAGACGATCGATTTTTGTCGTCTGCCCTTTTTCTGCGAAGCGCCCGTGGCAGGGTTGAAAAACCAGCGTAGGCATCGGCGCGCCTTCGTGGAGCGAGCCTCCGGCTTGCCATGCCGCCATTCTTGGCGGCATCCTCTCGGCTGGCAGATGCCCGCAAGAAAGCGGGCATGGCAGGCCAGAGGCCCACTCCACGGGAGCGCCCCGGGGGGCCGCCATCGGTGTTTTTCATGAAATTCTGCGGGGCGCAGCCCCTCTCCAACAGACCACCCAAAACGATGGTCTGCCCCACTCATGCTACTCATGCCCGTCATACCGCGTTCTTGCGCGCGGCCATGGCGCCGGAGGCCATCAGCAGCACGAAACCGAAGGCCGCGGTTACCGCCAGGCTCGCTACGCCTCCGGGGGCGGCGTTCGGCAGCCGCAGCACGTGGTTCAGAAGCGCGATCGAATAGGTCAGCGGATTCACCCACATGATCGCCTTCACCCATCCGTGCGCCGTGGCCATCGGGAAGAGCGATCCCGAAACCATCCACATCGGCACCAGCAGCAGGTTCATGATGGCGTGGAAGCCGGAGGTCGATCCCATGCTCCAGGCAATGACGAAACCGAGGCCGGTCAGCGTGAACGAAATCAGAAAAATGGCGGCCGCCACGGGCAGAAGCGCCAGCGCGCCGATGGAAACCCCCGCCAGTGGCGCGAACGCCAGGAAGATCAGCCCTTGAATCCAGGCCAGCGTCGCCGAGCCTAGGATCTTGCCCAAGACCATGCTGGTGCGGGGCGCCGGAGACACCAGCATCGATAACAGAAACCCTTCGCGGCGGTCCTCGATGATGCTGATGGTGGAGAAAATCGCCGAGAACATCACGGTCAGGACCAGGGCCCCGGAATAGAAGCGCGCCAGATCGTTCGATCCGTAGCCGATCAGCAGCCAGAACACCAGCGGCGACGCCACCACGCCGAGCACGCGGCTCTTCTGGCGCCAGAAGCGCACCAACTCGCGCTGCCAGAGCGTGATAACCGGGAGAAAGAAGTTACTCAATGGACGCCCCCGTCTCATGCACGAACACGTCTTCGAGCGTGGGTTTGTGCAGAACCACGGATTCGATGGCCCCGGGAAACGCCTCGACCACCTCCGCGATGAAGCGGTGCCCGTTGGGAATCTCCACGCGCACGCGCCCATCGGTGACAGTGGGCCTAAGGCCGAAGCGGCTTTCGATCCCGGCCGCGAGCGACGCCGCGCCGGCCGACTCAAGCACCACCACGTCGCCTCCAATTCGAGACCGCAGTTCGCTGGGGCTGCCCTCGGTGACGATGCTCCCCTGGTGCAGCAGGGCGAGGCGATCGCACCGGTCGGCTTCCTCGAGGATATGCGTGGTCAAGAGGATGGTGACGCCTTCGCGGTCGCGCAGGCTCTCGATGTGCCGGGTCAGGTCGCGACGCGCCGCCGGGTCCAAACCGCTGGACGCTTCATCCATCAGCAGTACGCGCGGCCGGTGCAGCAGCGCCTTGGCAATTTCCACCCGCCGCCGGAGACCTCCGGAAAGGGTCTCGACCAAGTCCTTGCGCCGGTCGGCAAGTCCCAGGTGTTCCATGGCGGACGCCATGCGGCCGCGCAACTCGGGGCCGCTGAGACCGTGCAGATGCCCCTGCGCCCGCAGGTTCTCTTCCACGGTGAGGGCCTTGTCCAGGCTCTGCGACTGGAAGACCACGCCGATGTGGCGGCGTACCAGGGCCGGGCTGCGAACTACGTCGTCTCCCGCGATGGCCGCGCGCCCCTCGGTGGGGGCCATCAGGGTGGCGAGGATGCGGAACAGCGTCGATTTGCCGCCGCCGTTAGGCCCCAGCAGGCCGAAGATTTCGCCCGTTTTCACCTCGAAGCCGACGTTCGACAGCGCGACGCGGTCCCCGTAGCGGTGGGTCAGATTCTGAACTTGGATCACAAACCGGGCCTATCGAACAGCATCAGACCGTAGATGAGCGGCAAGTAAAGCACCGATGTCAGCAGGACGCCTCGCGCGCGAACCGCGGTGCGCTCCAGGGCTACCCGCACGCCCGAATACAGGAACCAAATACCGAGCGAGAGCGCTCCCGCCAGGTAGATGCGGCCGGACATTCCCAGGATACCCGGAACCAGGCTCACGGGGATAAGCGCGAGTCCGAACAACACGATCTGGCGCGCGGTGGAGCGGCAATCCGGCTCGACCACCGGCAGCATGCGGATGCCCGCGCGCGCGTAGTCTTCCTTGTACATCCAGGCGATGGAGTAGAAGTGCGGGAATTGCCAGAGGAAGAGAATCGCGCCCAGCACCCAGGCCTCGCGCGTGATGGCCCCGGCCGCGGCCGCGAAGCCGATGAGCGGCGGCATGGCGCCGGGAATCGCGCCGACCGTCGTGGACCACCAGGTCCGTTGCTTCAGCGGCGTGTAGACGAAAAGATAGCTGGTGAGAGTGAACAGGCCAATCAGCCCGGCCAGCAGGTTCGCGCCGAGCCACAAATCCAGAAAGCCGGCCAGCGAAACCAGGATGCCGAACACCAGGGCGCCATTCGCGGAGACTCTGCCCGAGGGCAGCGGCCGGTTCGATGTGCGCCGCATGCGCCGGTCCGCCTCGCGCTCGTACCACTGGTTCAGTGCCGCCGTTCCCGAAGCCATCAGCCCCGTGCCCAGCGTCGTGTGAAACAGTGAGAGGAGGTGGATGCCGCTCAGAAACTGACGCCAGTTCGCGGCGCCCGGCAGCCCGAAGAAATAGCCGATCCCCGTGCTCATGAGGATGAGCCAGGTGATGCGGGGTTTGGTCAGTTCGATATAGTCGCGCATGTAGGGCCGGTCTCCGGCCACAGTTTACAGATGCAAAAGGAGTTGACGAAGCTTCCCGAAAGTGGGGCGGGGCTTGGTGGGGCAGGCCTCCCGGCCTGCCTTCTTCGGGGACGGCGGGCCGCCGGCCCGAGCGGCTGGGCCGGCAGGACGACGTACTGGTATTGAGAAAACGGCCGCAAGTCCGAAAAAGGGCGCGCGCCTCGATATATACTAACTGGAAGCCGGGAGTACGGAATACGAACGTCAGTCATCCTCACTGGCATTGACGCACGGCGCGGAAGGGAACACCAAATGGAGACGGATCGCAGAAAATTCTTGGGAAGCGCGGGCGCCGCGTTGACGGCTGCCATCTTCACAGGCGACATCAAAGGCGCCAACGACCGCATCAACCTTGGCTTCATCGGCCTGGGGATGCAGGGCACGAGCAACCTGAACAACGCGCTGTTGGCCCCGCAGGCGCAGGTGGTCGCGCTGTGCGATTGCTATCGGCCCGCTCTGGACAAGGCCGCCGCCGCGGTGCGCGCGAAGTACGGGTCCGATGCGAGGTCCGTGAAGGACTTCCGCGAGATCCTGGCCGACAAGTCCATCGATGCCGTTTGCATCAGCACGCCGGACCATTGGCACGCCTACATGACCGTGGAAGCCTGCAAAGCCGGCAAGGACGTTTACGTGGAAAAGCCCGCCTGCACCCGGCTCGACGAGGGGCCCAAGATGGTGGCGGCCGCGCGGAAATACCAGCGCGTGGTCCAGGGCGGCAACATGCAGCGCACCATGCCGACGTTCCTGAAGGCGAAGGAATACATCGATAAGGGCGTGCTCGGGGAGATCACTTGGTGCAAGACGTGGGCCGCCGGACTGTCCAACAAGGCCGGCAAAGGCAACCCGCCCGACGCTGAGCCGCCCGCGGGGCTGGACTGGGACATGTGGCTGGGCCCCGCCCCCAAGGTTCCGTTCAATCAGAACCGCTGGGGAGTGGACGGCCGCAATTTCCCAAGCTTCCGTTACTTCTGGGATTACGCGGGCGGGGACATGACCGACTGGGGCGTCCACTACATCGACCCGATTCACCAGTTTCTGGGCGAACCGCTGGTGCAATCCGTCACCGCGCTGGGCGGCCGGTTCTGGGTCCAGGACAATCTGCAGACCGCCGACACGATGTCGGCTTCCTTCCAGTACCCCAAGTTCATGATGAACTACGAGCTGCGCCAGAGCTGCCCGGTTCCCTTGCTCGGCCAGGGTGGCGCGTCGGCCGTCCTGGGGACCGAGGCCTACGTCGTGGTGACGCGGAGCGGGTGCTGGCTGGCGCCTTCCGGCCGGGCCTCCAAAGTGGAGGCGGTGGCCTACCAGGCGCCGGGGCGGCCGCCCGGAGCCCCGCCGGAACCGAGTGACCATTGGAAGAACTTCCTCGAGTGCGTCAAGACCCGGGCCACGCCGGCCGCCGAGATCGAATGGCTGGTGCGCGCATCCGCGTCCTGCCTCCTGGCGAATGTCTCCATGCGAGCCAAGACGCGCGTCGATCTCGACGAGAAGACCTTCACCGTACGCCAGCCAGAAGCGATCCCGTTCACGAGACTCGACTATCGCGCCCCCTGGAAATTGGAAGTCTGAGCCTGGATCCGGCGATTCCAGGGGTCCCAGGATCGATCGATTCCGCAAGCGCTATGACGCGGGCGCTCGCGCCCGCCGGGTCGAGACTCGTCTCGACCCTTGCTTCGTTCGAACACGAAGCCGTGAGGGCTGGGGGGGGGGCGTCACCCATAAATATGGGATAATGCCGATTGATGAAGACGACCCTCGAAATCCCGGACGCGCTCTTCAGGCAAGCCAAGTCGGCCGCGGCTGAACAAGGGATTCCTCTGCGGGCATTGGTATCGGATGCGCTTTCGGAAAAGCTGCGCGTCCGGGGACGCCGGGACAAGCCATGGCTGAAGACGTTCGGCAAGCTGCGGAGCCTGCACAAGGAGACGGCGCACATCGGCCGGATTGTCGAGGAGGAGTTTGGCCGGATCGACCCTGAGGATTGGCAGTGATCCTGGACACCAACGGCTTATCGGCCATGGCCGACGGCGACGTGAAACTGGAGCCGCTTCTTCAGGAGGCCGCTGAAATCGCGATCCCGGCGATCGTGCTGGGCGAGTACAAATATGGCATCCGGCAGTCGCGCCACCGCAAGCGTTATGAACGCTGGCTGGCGGAAGTGCTGGCGAGTTGCCGCGTCCTGGCCGTGGACGAGGGAACGGCCAGCCAGTACGCCGAGGTTCGCGACGAACTGAAACGCGGCGGGCGCCCGATCCCCGGGAACGACCTCTGGATTGCGGCCTTGGCGCGGCAGCACGCCCTGCCGCTGCTCAGCCGCGACCGGCATTTCGATTTTGTGCCAGGACTGAGGAGGGTCGGCTGGTAGAAGGCCATTGCGCCTCGGCGTGGGAAGCTAAGAAGCATTTATACGAGCACGGTTGGGTCTGTGTCCGTTGCGGGCATACCTGGATTCCCCAGGCGCACGCCGTACAAGCATGTAAGGAGATGATTAGGCGTCCTCGCGGCCGCAACCGAGGCGTTCTATACCGCTGGTGGGACAGATCGCGGCGAAGGAATACGTGGAACAACGAGATGGAGGATATTATCTCGCCGGGAGCCGGGTTTCACTCGACCCGGTCGTCTATGCGTTTTTGCGGGGTGAGTCGCCGGAAGCCATCGCCGACTCATTCCCGGCCGTGACCATAGAGCAGGTGTTTGGCGCCATCGCGTACTTCCTCGAGAAGCGAGACGCTATTGAGGCGTATTTGCGGGACGGAAGGACTGAGTTCGCACGGGTACGGGAAGACAGCAGGCGACGACACCCCGCCTTGTACGCGAAGCTTGAAGCGGCCCGCCGGGCGGCGTCCGACCCGGCCGCATGACACCTCGCTTCCAGGCGGACACTTCTCCAGCCCGTAGGGCGAAAGACAGTAGCCCATGGCGTGAGCCATGGGACTGGAGTTTCTACATTTTCTCAGGCAGCGGCACTGCGGACGAGTTGCTTTTCCGTGATTTTGACCTCGAACTCCGTCAGAAGTTCGGGGTGTTCCGCCATCTCCTTGCGTAACAGAGTGACCAGATCCAGGCAGGAGGG
>CAIRXZ010000357.1 GCA_903882645.1 uncultured Acidobacteriia bacterium
CCTCCTGCCTGGATCTGGTCACTCTGTTACGCAAGGAGATGGCGGAACACCCCGAACTTCTGACGGAGTTCGAGGTCAAAATCACGGAAAAGCAACTCGTCCGCAGTGCCGCTGCCTGAGAAAATGTAGAAACTCCAGGGCCGGGCTTTCGCCCGGCTGATGACGCCAGAAGGCGTCATCGCGGGCCAAAAGGCCCGACCCCACGTCTATTTTCTTGCGCCCCTGACGGGGCTGGGGACGGCGGGCCAAAAGGCCCGACCCCACGTCGGGCGTTTAGCGCGTCGGCGAAAAGGGCCTCATAGCGGTCCAGCACTCGATCGGTGGAGTAGTTTTCCACGATGCGTCGGCGGGCGGCCAGCCCCATCCGCGCGCGGGACTCCGAATCGCCGAGCAGATGCGCGATCGCTTCGGCGATGCGCGCCTCGCCGCACACTGGAACGCGCAGGCCATGAACATCCGGGTCGATCAACTGAGCATTTCCGGGAATATCGCTGACAACGGCGGCGAGGCCCGCCGACATCGCCTCCGACAGGGCGCAGGGAAATCCTTCGTTCGAGGAGACGAGGGCGAACAAATCGCCGGCCTGAAGCCACTCGAGAACTTTGCCGGCCGGTTGTCTTCCAGCGAAACGGACACAGGCCGGCAAGCCCAATTGCCGGACACGCGCCTCGAGACTTTCCCGGTCCGGCCCATCGCCCACGAGGATAAGAACCGCGCGCGGTCTGCGTGAAGCAACCGCCGCGAAGGCTCCTATCAAAGAGGCGAGTTCCTTTTCGGGAGCAAGCCTGCCCACGTAAATCACCACCTCCGCGCCGGGAGAGATGCCCAATCGATCCCGGAGTTCCCGTCTCCGGCCGGGGCCGCACGGAGCAAATTCATCGATATCCACCGGATTAGGCATCCACAGCAGGACGCCCGGGTTCAGCCCCGCGGCGAGCGCTTCCCCGGATATCCCCTGGTTGAGGATCATGACCCTATAGGCCCATTTTCCAAGCCATCGCAACTCCAGGCGGCCCATCCAGGAACGGCTCATTAAAGTAGGGATGCCGCTACCGGAAATCTTCATGACAATGGCCTTACCGAGCCAGCGGGCCACGGGCAATCCGGCGGCCAAGTGCACCCCCTGCATGAGAAAGTACACCAGTTGGTAATTGCGGCGCTCTTTCAGCAGCGTCCATACGACGGCGAGAGCGAAAGCATAGTCTTTGAGCCGGCCCGTCAACCGGCGGGCAAAGATGCGAACGGGCACGCCAACCGGATCGACCCATCTGGCGGCGTCCGGCATGGGAGGGCCGCCGGCGCACAGAACCGTCACGCGATGCCCGCGCCCGATCAACCCCTCGCAGACGCGTTGCGCCTCGATTTCCGATCCTCCCAAGTGGGGTGGATAAGAATGGGAAACCAGAAGCAGAGAAACGGGCGCCGCGCCGGAACTCATAGGAAGAACTTTCCGGTCATACACGGAATTATAGCGGTAAGAAAGCCATCGGCCTTCAGCCGTCAGCCTTCAGCCAAAAACTCCCCGAGGCGCTGCCGCGCCGATATCCAGTAAAATGACGGTTTGAAAAAGAAGGCAGACCGGGAGGTCCGCCCCACTGAATGAACATACTCCGCAGAATGCTGGTTCGCGGGCTGCAAAACGAAGCGCTGAACCACCTGGTCCACCTCGCCAACGCGAACAGGCTCGCGGTTTTGTGTTACCACGGCGTCGTCGAGGAGCGGCTGGGTCCGGAACACCACCAATTCCGAACGACGGTTTCCGCGAGCGACTTCGCGGAGCAAATGCAGTGGCTTTCGCGGTGGTTCACGCCCGTGAGCGCGACGGCCGTGCGCGACTGGCGTCCCGGCCGGGGGGCCCTGCCGCGCCACCCTCTATTGGTCACGTTCGACGATGGCTACCGGAATAACTTCACCCTGGCGGCGCCGATATTGCGAAAGTACGGCGTCCCGGCCGTATTCTTCGTCAGTACCGGATATATCGAAGCGGACCGGCTGTACTGGTATGACGAATTGAAGCTGCGGTTGCTCGCGTGGCGGGGCCGCGATATCCGCGTACCAGGCCTGAGCGAGAGCCAATTGTGGCCCGGCGAACCGGGGGCGCGGCGCGCTTTCGCGCAGCGGATCTCGGCGGGCTGCAAGGCCATCCCGAACGACGCGCGCCTGGAGTATACGGACTACGTCCGCCGCGAGACTCCGGAGTGGAGCCTGGGGAACGCCGAGCGGGAGACGATACGGCCCATGAACTGGGATGAAGTACGCTCGCTGGCAAACCAGGGTTTTGAAATCGGGTCGCACAGCGTGGACCATCCCATCCTGTCGCAGCTCGATCCGGCGGAGCTTCGACGGGAACTGCGCGACAGCAAGAGCCGCATTGAAGAGATCACCGGGAAATCCTGCTTCGCCATTGCATACCCCAACGGCAAGACGCGCGACGTTTCGCCGGCGGTTGTCGCGGAGACCGAGGCCGCCGGATACGAGTTGGGCTTTATCATGGACGAACGGCTGCACCGGCCAACCGGCAATTGCTTTTCGATCTCGCGCATTTCCGCGGTTGGGCATGTTCCACCGGGGGCGATGCGCGTGCGCGTCAGCGGGTTGCGAGGGCTTTTAGATAGCGTATTTGACGCGGAGACGCGGAGACGCTGAGGGAACGTAAGGATTCACCGCAGAGACGCCGAGGCGCTGAGAAAACCCTTTACAAAGGATCAGTTTGTCACTCTGGTATGCGAATCTTCCCGGGGTTCGCGCGCAGAGGAAGCGGAGGAATGCCAGCGCATACCTTACGTTTCCTCAGCGTCTCCGCGTCAAAGCAGCCGCCGCAGATAGGGGCGGAGCAGGAGCTTCAGGAGGGCGAAGAGGTTTTCGGCGGTAACACGCCAGTCTCGAGGATCCAAGTCGAAGAAATACACCGGGGGGCGATAGGATTGGAACAGCCCCTTCCAGGTGAGCAGGCCGGCGCGAAGATAGCTGCGAAACGTATTGACGTCGCGGTAAAGCACGATATGGCGGAAGGCGCGGAGCTGGGGCTCCACCGGGCGCACGGGCTGTCCGATCAGGTCCAGATAGTGCAACCAGCCGAGATCCACGCCGGCATATGGAGCGGCGTCGGCGGTTACGCTGTATCGGGGGTTGGCTTCGATCATCTTCACCGATCCGTCGCGCACATCCCGCTTCAGCTCGATTTCACAAAGACCGACATAGCCGATGGAGCGCAGAAAGCGGTCGCACATGGCATCCGTGGCCGGGTCCGAGACGGGTTCCACAACGCTGGCGGAGCCGAAATCGATCGGGTCGGTCCTAATTTCCCTGAGTACGCAGGACCCCAGACGCCGCCGGTCCTGGGCATAACAAGACAAGTAAACCAGCTTGGCGGTATCCGGGCCTTCGATGATTTCCTGGACGACGGCGTGCGGATTGGTTTCCGCCGCCATTTTGTAAATGCGGTCCAGTTCCTCGCGGGAAGACGCCACGGCGATCTTTTCGAAGAAAAGAGGGTGGCCCTTGGGGAAGCGCTGCCACTCCCGAAAGTGGAGGGGTTTGAGGAGGCAAGGATATCGGGCCGTGGCCGCAAACGTCTCCAGGTCTCCGGCGGACTCGAGGACCTGGGTGCGGGGGACGGGGAGGTTGTGGTCCGCGGCTAATTCATACTGACGGCGTTTGGTCGCCAGAAGCCCCTGGATGGAGGCGGAGGCGGCGTCCGTGAAGATAAAGCGCTCCTTCAGCGCGGCCACGTGATCCGCGATGGCGGAAACGTAGCGATCCGAACTCGATATCAGGACCGGCCTTTGGCGGAATTGGGCCCCAAACCGCCGCATGAACTCGGCCCACGCGGCGGGGTCCTCATCCGGGTTGGGGCAGAGATGGGCCTTGCCATAAACGGATTTGAACGCGGGCCGCCGGGAATCGCAGTCGATGCAGGAGACCGCCACTCCGCGCCGCGACAGATTCCGCATGAGGACAACGCCCGTCTGGTAGGCGCCGGCCACCACGGCGGGGGGCCAATGGGGATCCGCCCGTGGAGGGTTTGGGTCTGGCATACGGCGATCATAACAGGCCGGCGAAGCCTGAACGAAGAACACCGCCGGCAAAGACCGGCGGCGCTACCGGCGTCGAGCACAGGCGTAGTGGTTGCGGATAGCGGCAGTAACTCTTTAACATGAAGGTCCAAATGCTCCGACAGCGCCAAGTTGCTCCAGCCGTTCTGTCCGTTCACACAGAGCCGATCCCGCGGAATCCAACTGAGCTGTACCTCGATTTGATGAAGAAGGTCCTGACCCGCGCGCTGATGGCGCGCGGGATGGAGCGGCACACGATTCAGCCACGCGGACTGAAATCGCGGCTCGTAGACCAAGTCAATCGGTTGGCGGGGCGCTTTGGGCTGGAACTGGTGCGATTGGCGCCCTCACGCGCCGAGGACTACCTGGAATCGGGGCACGAAGCCGAGAATCGCGTCGAGGATGCCGAGACCATGCTGGGGACACGCCAGTTGGATCATATGCAGCGGTGCATTCTCGATGTGGTGGAGCGGAACGTCCCGGGCGACCTCCTCGAAGCCGGAGTCTGGCGCGGCGGCATGACGATATTCATGCGCGCGGCGCTGAAGGCATACGGGATTGGGGACCGGAAAGTTTGGGTGGCGGATTCGTTCGCCGGACTTCCCGCGATCGATGGCCGGCAGGAGACCTTCGCCTGGCAGAGCGGAGACATGGCGGTCTCTCTCGATACCGTACGTAGCAATTTCGCGCGGTACGGGCTGCTCGACGAATCGGTGGAGTTCCTGAAGGGGTTCTTCAGCGAAACTTTGCGCGATGGACCCATCAAGCGGTTGGCGATCCTCAGGGTTGACGCGGACCTTTACGGGTCCACCATGGACGTTCTTCGTAACCTCTATCCGGTACTTTCGGCGGGCGGGTATGCGATTTTCGACGATTACCAGAACCTGCCGGATTGCCGCCGGGCGGTAGACGAATTCCGCGGCGATCAGGGGATTACGGAAGAGATCCGCCGGATCGACGCGCGCGCTGTGTACTGGCAAAAGCAAAGCTGAGAAAACTAGCTGCTACCGCACGCTATGTTGATACCGCGTACCATCCCGTACTCCTGGCAGTACGAGGGGCCTGCCTCCACCTCGAAACCCAGCGTCCGCAGCCGCCCGAGACACCAATCCAGGCCGAAATGGCGAGGTCCGCGCTTGTGCCATTCCAACAAGATGCAGCGGGTTCGCGCCATAACCTCATCGAAGCGCGGGTCGCTCATGATTTCGTATTCGGCGCCCTCGATATCCATCTTCAGAATGTCGATGCGATCAGGGCCTATCCCCTCAAAAACGTCCGCACTGTCGACTTGCATCAGGGGACGCAAGGAAGCGGGATCGCCGCTATGGACCACTGCCGATGCGTCACTGGCGTCGGACAATTGACAAGGGCCGTTCCGAACGCCTGCCGCCGCTCGAACCAGCTTTACCCGTTCCGAATAACGGTTCCGCAGCATGTGCCGCTCGAGTATGCCGCAATGTACGGGATGGGGCTCATAAGTCAGGACTTCAGCCTCCGGATAGAGCCAGCACCAATACAGACACGAGTAGCCGACGTTCCCGCCTAAATCCACGATCCGGCGAACGTTCTTGGGACGATCCGGACCAAGGTCGTAGATTCGCTTAACAAAGATCTCGTATGCCGTATCATAATCGCTGCTGGGCTTAGGTCTCATCACAAGCAGCGGCCCGCCCCGCAACCGCAGGGAACATCGAAAAAACCGGTTCGCTCCGCTGACGCGCCACGCTAGATACCGCATCCTGGCCGGCATGGGAAACAAATCACGGAAGCGCGGCGCCGGGCGCCCAGAATGCTCGTCTGTCAAGCCGCCTGAATCCCGTGACGTTTACATGGTCCTCTGTTTCCGTATTATCATCCACGCGGAGCTTCACCGGCTCCCGACACGCTACTGGGCCGAGTAGCCTCCATCCACGGTCAATGTCGATCCCGTAATCCAACGCCCCGTGTCCGCCAGGAGGAAAGCCGCGGCATGCGCAACATCCCGCGCCGTACCGAACCCTAGCGGGTGCGCACGCTCAAGCGCTTGGAATTGCTCCACGGAGAACAAGTCACGAAATCGGGCCAGCATTTCGGTTTGCACGCATCCCGCCGCTACGCAGTTCACCCGGATCCGACGAGGCGCCAACTCTACCGCCAGAGACTTTGCCAAGCCGATCAAGGCCGCCTTGGAGGCTCCGTATACCGACATGGACGGCGCTCCATTAGTCCCCATGATCGACGAAAGGAATACGATGCTGCTTGGGGTGGCATGGCAAGCCTTCTGTGTAAACGCGCGGACCAGCATGATGGAGCTAAGCAAGTTGATTCGTACCAATTCCTCAACGTCCTGCTGCCTAACGAACCGGATCGGAGAGATGAGTTCCACGCCCGCGCAATGAACCAAGCCGTTTAAGGGACCGGCGCCCGCAGTCAGCGACCGGAGCCAATCGGCGATTTCCTCAAGACGACTAAAATCGAAGGGTTCAACCCGGTGCCCCTGTCCGTCGAGGCGGGCCAATGTTTCCCGAAGGCGGTCCCGGTTTCGTCCGGTGAGCACAATCCTGGCGTTCAACGAACTCAAAAGGATTGCAGTATCGCGCCCGATCCCGCTCGATGCGCCCGTCACCAGCACGGTCGTACCCGCAAGGTCCATCGGGTTTCCGGCCATGTTAACCGGGTTCGCCGTACACCTGCGCCAGCGTCAATAGATCTTCGACCGTGGCGCAGTTAACGATTTGACGAGGCGACAGTCTTCTGCCGTTATGGTTGTCGGTCAGCGCGATGAAGCCAATCATCGCGGCCGAGTCCCACTGCTTTAAATCTTCAAGCCTCTCGGGACCGCTCAGAGTGCCGGCCGGCAATTCGAGGACTTCATCGAACAGCAGAAGGAATTCTTTTCTGCTCATATGGAATTCCTACTATAGCCGAATTGTGCTCCGGCGCTCAGCCCGCGCTAATGCCCGACCGGGAGAGCTATCAAAAAGGAAGGAGGAGAGGTTGCCGGCAACCCCTGTAAACGGCAGCGAAGCGCTCGCGTTGTCAGGTCCCAGATGCGTTACCCGACGCCCGGGGAGGCCACCATGTTTCCGCGGGATTTCCTCCGACGACAATCCCCGAAGCAACGGGGGTCAACACGACCGATCCGGCCGCTACGGTGCTTTTATCGCCGATATCCGCAAGTATGACGGATGAAGCTCCGATCCAGCAGTGCTCGCCGATCGCGATTTCTTTGAAGCGGCGGCCTTCGTCGGTGAGCCGGCCCTCCGAATCCCGCTTGTGTTGTTGGCCCCCGCTCAGGACTTGCGCGCCGGGGCCGATCAGCGTTCCTTCGCCGATGGCCGCGTAACCGACGATGCAGTACGGCCCAATGGCGACATGCTTTCCCACCGTAGTTTGCGGATGCGCAAAAAAGCTTCCAATTTCGATCCGGAATTCGCGCGCGCAGCTACGGAGCGTCATCCTGTAATAGGCGACCCGGACATAGTTTCCTATGATGCCGGGGGCCAGAGCAAAAGCTTGCGCAAATAAGCTGAAGACCGTTTCCAGACGGCCAAATCCGCTTGCCAATGCGCACGGGAACACAAGAACGAGGAACGCTCCAGTGGCCAGACTTTTCAATATCCGCCTTAGGTTCATTACAGCCTGTCATTATATTTGACCGCGGGCATGATCATGCGGCCCCGAGGGGCGTGCGGGCTTTCCGGCATGGCTTGCTCATCCTCCTGGAGGCCAACGCTCTAAGGTCACAAATGGAGACCTTAGAGGGCCGTCCTTTTCGTGTCGCCGGGCCGGGCCGGGCATGCCCGGCCCCTACGGGTGCTTAACCGTCTTGGGGATGTTGCCGCGAAAGGAGGTTGGCAGGCGAAAGCGCCCAATGCCACTTAAATAGCTCATTGGGACTCCTTGCGGGCGGGAAAGCTGTGACGACGATGCCAAGCAGCCCGTGGGAACGATCTGCGCTTCTTTCGGTTGGGGTGAACCCCTTCAGCAGCA
>CAIRXZ010000358.1 GCA_903882645.1 uncultured Acidobacteriia bacterium
CGGGCTTTGGCCCGGCGTGGCGCGACAACACGAAGAACGCCGGCTCAAAAGCCGGCGGCAGCCCGAAAGGGCCGGCCCCACAAGAGCGTTCGTCCTTGCGCACACATGCGCTCGGGTTCAAGCTGTTTTGCCAATGAATCACGCCGGCGTCCACTTTCGTATCGCACGACCGGCCGAATCGGCGCCAGGACCGAGTGGTTTCGGGCCGGGCATGCCCGGCCCGAAGCGTCGAGGACCAAATCAAACGGTCGCTGTACTGGCGCCGCTTACACGGAAGCGGCCGGGAAAACTACCCGGCTCCTTCGCTCCCTCGCGAAAGGAAACTGAGAGAAGACCTGTTCGCGGAGCCTCCAGGTCTCGCCGTGGGCCGCGTGCGCATTCCATGCCTGGAGGCGTGGGAGAATTTCGCGCCAGCCCGCCTCGCCGGCCGCGAACCGCCGCTGAAGCAGGCGGATTCGCCTTCGGAAGCGGACCACGTTGCCGCGCGCCAGCCGCCGGTGATCGGGGAAAATGCGCCAGCCCAGGAAGGTGATTCCGGCGGCGGTCCGGCGGATGCGGCTCTTGCCCTCGTGCAGCCGCAGCCGGACTGAATCCAATTCCGCCTCGATCCGGCGCCGCGCGTCCCGCAACAGGTCCGGGTCGTCGTGGAACAAAAGGAAGTCGTCCACGTAGCGGCAGTAGGCGCCGGGCCGAATCTCGCGCAGGACGAATTGGTCCAGTCCGTTCAGGTAAACGTTGGCGAAGAATTGCGAAGTCTGGTTGCCCAGCGGCAGCCCGCGCCGCCGCTCGCCGGGCGTGAAGAGGTCGTCGCCTGGAAAGTAGCCCTCAACCGGTTCCTGTGGATTCGATCCGTCGATGATCCTCCCGGCCAGGTCCAGTGTGGGACGGCACTTGACGGCCCGCGCCAGAAGGTCCTTGAGGATGCCATGGTCGACGGACGGAAAGTACTTGCGGATGTCGCATTGGAGAACGAACGGAAAGCGCCGGCACGCCGCGCCGGCCGCATCCAGGGCTTTGTGAGTACCGAATCCTTTGCGGCAGGCGTAACTGTGCGGAGTGAAACGGCGTTCGAAGACCGGCTCGAGGATCTGGGTCAGCGCGTGGTGGACCACGCGGTCGCGAAACGGCGCCGCCGAAATCCGCCGCGGCTTCGGCTCCAGCACCCGGAAGCTCCGGTAATCGCCCGGAACATACGCGCCGCTCTGCAATTCGCGCTGAAGCTCGACGAGCCGAGGTTCCCAATTCAGCAGAAACTCCGCTACGTCGGGCCGCTTGCGCTTGCCCAGCGCGGCGCGGCGCAACGCGCCGGCGAGATTCTCCCAGCTCACCAGCGCCGGCCACAGCCCGCCGGCGCGCTTCATGATTCCGCCCGCTGCGCCGCCGACTTCCGCCAACCGCCCACCATGCGGCCAATCTCCTCCAGCCTGCCCGCCGCGAACTCCTGCGAGTCGCCGGAAAGCAGCTTCAGGTCGACGGCCAGCCGGAGCAAATAGCGAAGCCCGCTCACGCTGCGATTGGCCCTTTCGAGCAGGGCGCGCTTGTCGGCGCTATAGGCCGCCTCCACGAGCGTCTCCAGCAGGTCCATGCTCCGCGCGGTCACACGGTCTCCCACGCTGAAGCGGAACGAGCGAGGAAACTTCTCCACCTTTCGAATCAGCCAGAGCGTCAGATCGTAAGCGTGCTGGACCACCACCGCCGGCTCGCCGCTCTTGCCAGGTGTCCTCCCCGCCAAGCTTCGCTCCTTATCGGGGAACTACCACAGGGCGGGAAGGCCGGTGTTGTATTTGGCGCTCCGCCCGGTGGCGGCTCGCCGGGACCAAAGCCCGGAAGCGGGCGTGGCGCTCCCGGCGGGACCGGAATCCCGGCCGGCTCCGGCCTCTTGCCTGCCGAGCAGGCGTTGCCCGTATCCCCGACGCACCGGAGCCCGTTGTTGTTGTTGCGGTTGCCTGGTTCGTTCCTGTTACGGTTCGACACGCGCGTGTTCCTGGCATTGTTGTTCCACGAACCGCCGCGCAGCGCTTCGGCTTTGTTCCCATCACTCGATTCTCGCAAAAATTTCCGCCGGCGGCTTCGCCGCCGGTTAATACTTCGCTAAATAGAAAAGGGAAAAGGAAAAAGAACAAAGGGAAAATCATTCCCCGACGCACCGGAGCCCGAGGAGTTGACGCGGAGGCCAGGTTCGTACCAGTTACGGGCCGACACGCGCGAGCTCCTGGCAAAGACGTCCCACGAACCGCCGCGCAGCGCTCTATACTGGCCGCTTCCCGGCCCGGATGGATCGCTCTGCGCGCCGGACGGATAATCCCCATACCAGTCCGCAACCCACTGCCACACGTTCCCCAGCATATCGTACAGCCCGAAGGCGTTCGCCAGCTTCTGCCCCACTTCGTGAGTCGTGTTTCCGCTGTTCTCGTTGTACCAGGCAATCTCACCCAGGTTGCCATAGCGCGCGCCCGTGGAACCGGCCCGCGCCGCATACTCCCACTCCGCTTCCGTCGGCAGCCGCCCACCGGCCGCTGTGCAGTAAGCCTTCGCTTCGTCCCAGTTTACGGTCTCGACGGGAAGATTTGCGCCCTTGAAATGGCTCGGGTCCTGTCCCGTCACGCGCCGATAGGCCTGCTGGGTCACGGGGGTCTGCCCCAACCAAAAGCCCTTCGTGATGGTGACCTCGTGCGCCGGCTTCTCGTTGTCGAAGCACTCCGCATCCCCCGGCGAGCAGCCCATCTGGAACCTTCCCGGCGGAATCCAAACGTAAGTCAGCCCATCCTTCTGGTTGACCCTTCTCGTGCCCGCCGCGATGGCGGCCGGCGGGATCACCGGCGCGACCGGCGCGGGAGCCGGAGCGGCAGGCGTCAGGGCAGCCACCTTCAGCCGCGCCGCCGCGGCATACTGGCTGGCTGGATACTCTCTCAGGAATTGCTCGAAGACCTGCTGGTCCCGGCTGTCCTTGATGAACTCCCACCGGGCCTGCTCCGCCTGGCGCTTCCTTTCGGCGGGCCCCGTGGCCGCGCGCACCGCATCGAGGACGGTTTCCGGCACGCCCGCGGAACGCAGGCGGCCAATGGCATCTCCGGTAGGTTCGAAGGCGATGCCGCACTTGGCAAGGTTCCCTCGGATCACCGGCGCCGGAACCGAGCCTTTCACCAGTTCCGTCAATAGGGCCTCCGACAGGGGGCCGCGGCATCGCGGCGCCGGCTGCGCGCCGGTCCACGCCGGCAGCAACAAGAGCATCATCACCGAAACGAGTTTCGCACTCCTGGAAATGACCGTTCCGGCTTGGCCCCCGCCGTGGGGCAGGATGGAATCCTGCGCGGCGGTTGCCAACCGCCGCGCGGGCCCTAATATTACTACGTTAAGTATTGACATCACCTTTTGACTCTGCTACGCTCGGGCATGACCGAGAACCAGATCGCCAAATGTCGGCAGCGACTAGAGC
>CAIRXZ010000359.1 GCA_903882645.1 uncultured Acidobacteriia bacterium
CCACACCTTCAGCGTGTTGTCATAGGAGGCGGAAACCGCCCGCTTCCCGTCCGGCGTCACCGCCACGCCAGAGACATAAGCAGAGTGGCCTTCCAGCGTGATCGGCGCGCGGCCGCTCTCCAGGTCCCACACCTTCAGCGTGTTGTCATAGGAGGCGGAAACCGCCCGCTTCCCGTCCGGCGTCACCGCCACGCCAGAGACATAAGCAGAGTGGCCTTCCAGCGTGCGCAGCAGCGGCGTGCCCGGAGGGTGAAGCGCGGGGTGCAGCGGCCGCAACCATGGCTTCGGCGCGCCAGCGGCGATTTCGTCGACGAGCCGCTGAATCGCCGGAACATCCCGATACGGGAGCAACCGGCCCACCACCTGCGACGCGAACTGTTGCGGATCATTCTCGATCACGTGCGCGGACAACCGCACCGCGCCGTGGATCAGGTCAAGCGCCTCCGGGTCCGGGTACCGCGCCCGCACGTAATCCAGTTGCAGGTCGTGCAGGCGGATGCCGCCCTCGCTATCTCGTTGAGCAAGCGACCGGTCCGCCAGCCGCCGGCCGATGCGCCGGGCTTCCGCCTCGTCGCAATTCCAGAGAGTCTCGAGAATCGGCAGCGGGGCCGGCATGTCCTCCAGCAGAACGGCCAGTTTCCCGTACCGCTCCTGCATCTCCGGCGCCAGAGCTTTCACGCTGACGTCGATGGCGCGGAAGAAACTCTGCTGTCCTGGCGGAAGCTGCTCCTCGATGGCGGCCAGATCCGCGTTGTGCAGCAGTTCGGCTGTATCCGCCCACTCGGCCGGCGCGGCCCCGTTCAGCATTGCGCCCACCGTGGAAAGCGCCAGCGGCAGACCGCCGCACTCGCTCAGGACGTCATCGGCCGCTGGCGGAAGTTCGGCGGTCTTGAGATTCGCCCAGAGCGCCAGCAGTTCGCGCGCTTGCGGCGCGTCCAGCAGATCCACCCTGTGCTCCCGCGCGCCGCTGAACCTGGCGATCGAGGCGTCGCGCGTGGTGAACAGAAACCGCGAGCGCGGCGACTCGGCCAGGAAGGGGTCCAGATCCGCCTTGCTCCAGATGTCGTCGATCACGATGAGCGCGGCCTTCTCGGCCATCGTGGTCCGGTACAGAGTCTCCGGCGCCACGGTCTCGTCGCTTGCGCCGCCGAGCACCTTAGTAACCTCGCGCAGCCTCGCGGTTACGTCGCGCGTCGGTTCCCGGCCCACCGTGATCCATACCAGGCCGTCGGGAAACGCCTCCCCTACCACTTGGTCCTTGAACAGCGCTTGCGCCAGGACGGTTTTCCCGATCCCGCCCATCCCTTCGAGCGCCGTTAACGCGACGGCGCGATGCCCGTCGGCCCCGAACAACGTGTTGCGCAGCGCGCGCACCGCTTCCGGCCGGTCGATGTAGTTCGCAACCGTAGGCGGAACGCTGATGAACTTCGTTGGCGTGTTCCGGTACCGTTCGGAGAGAACAACGCCTCTACCCGCCTCAATGTCGTCCAGCAACAACTGCAAGCTGCCAGCGTAGGCCCCTTCGCGCGTGAAGTCGCGGTAGTTCTTTGCTTCGAGGTGAAGCGGAATGTCGCACCCTGCAGCAGCAAGCAGCGGAATGACGCACTTGCCCTTCCGCAGCGCGCGAAGCTGCTCCGCGCGGCAGATCTCGGAGACGTAAGACCCTGGGGTCAGAAGCGCGAGAACCACCTCGGCCCGGTCAATCGCCTCTTCGATCTCGACGGTCCAGACCTCGCCGCCGTGGATGCGCTGCGTATCGAGCCAGACGTCGAACCCCTTCGCCGTCAAATCCGTCTTGAGACGCAACGCCAGCTCCGCCCCATCCTTGCGGGCGTAAGAGACGAAGATGCGTCGATATCCGGCCTTGACCATCGCGGCAGAGACCTCAATAATAGCGGGCGCGGGAAACGGCGGTCACAGAAACTTTAAAAAAAGTTTGCGCTGTGTTTTCAATGGGTTACAGAGATCTCGGAATCTGTCTCTTCCCGCCCGTCTGGTATTTTGGAATTGAAGAGAGGCTTGCGGCCCACTCCCGCAGGCCAAACGGTTTTCTTGCTGGCCAGCAAGCGTTGCATTTGGGGTGGTACTGAACCTCTCGTAGGGCCTGAATGAAGCTCTAACGGCGGCCACTGTCAGATGGCCCCGGCGAGAGGATCTTGGGTTCGAACTCATCACACCCGGTGGGAGGGATAGCGCGTTTCGCCCTGCCACGCGGATATCAGAGGATCAAGCATCGAAACGACCCGGTAAGACCGCCAGCCAGCGGCCCAATATCGACGTAGATGCGGTCCAAAC
>CAIRXZ010000360.1 GCA_903882645.1 uncultured Acidobacteriia bacterium
ACGAAAAACAAGCCCCCTAGCGAATGCGAATTTGCCTCAGTTTGAGCAGAGCGCACTCCAGATGCGCAGGCAAGGGCTGTCAGCACCAATCAGAATGCTGGTTGCGGAATCGCTGCCGCTCACGAGGCCACAGCTTCAGAGGCGGTCGTTTTCGGCGCGTCCCTTTACTTCCTGCACAGCGCCGTCAGGAACCGCCCGTCGGGGCTGCGGTACTCGCGGAGGATCGTCAGGCCGCCGTGCTCGCACAGGAGCCAGCGGAAGGCCTCTTCCGTGCAGGCGTACTGGAAATTCAGGCCGATGCGCTCGCCTCGTTCCAGCGAGATCTCCTGGCCCGCTCCGGCCGCGGAAACGTCGCGCCCGGCTCGGAAGTAGCGCGTGACGAGGTGCAGCCCGCCGTGGCGGTCGTCGCGCTTGTGGTCGTAGCGGACCTCGCCGTCGTCCTCTCCGATTCCCACGCTCGCGAGCAGCGCCCAAATGAACCGGCGCGCGGCCGGACTGGCGCGCAGGGCAAGGGTCTTCTCCTCGTGGTAGGCTTCGCCATCGATGATGAGCCTGTCGCCGGGCTTCATGCACTGCGCGATGTAACGGATCTCGGCCAGCGGGTCGAAAGCGCCCATGGTATTCCCGGACATGATCAACAGGCGGGGAGATTCGGCGGCGTCGGCCGCATAAACCAGGTGAACCGGACTGGAGATGTCGGCCTTGATCCCGACCGCCTCGATGTCCTCGTCCTCGGCGCCGGCGCAGGCCGTCTCGAGCATGGATTGGCTGGCGTCCACCGGAAAGTAGAGGCACTCGCAGCCCGCGCCCTTCATGGCGGACATGAGCGCCCGGTCGCGAGAGCCGTCGCCGGCGCCGAAGCTGATAACCGGCGCGCGCGCGCCGAAGTGCTGCGCCAGGACGGCCGCGCCGGCGCCCGCGATCTCCAACCACGTATCCGCCAAGCCGCCATAGAGATCGACGTCTTGTGCCAGCGCCGACCAAGCCGCGGCCGAACGGGGAAACCAGAAGAAGAACTTCTCAGGCAGATCGCGAGCCTCGATGGCCTCGTTGAACTCCTGCGTGATATCGGCTTCGGTGAGGATCACTTCCACTTTCATAGAGAACCCCCATTATGGCAGGCTGCGGCGTACCCTGGCTGATCTCGAAGATCGACGCGGAGACGCTGAGACGCTGAGACACGGAGTTCAACCCGGCGCCGCGAAGCGGAGTCCGGCAAAGCCGGTAGCCGACGGCTGATGGCTGAAGGCTGGATGTTGTCGTACAGTATTAGACATGGGGACGCGAGGGGACCGCTGGGCCATCGCCTTGGCCTGTTTGGCGCTGGCCTGCGTATCGGGCCGCGCCGCGCCCGGCAACTTGCCACAACCGGCGGACTGGGTTCCCGCGCGCTGGCCTTGGTCCGACCCGGCCTCGCTCGACCTGCTTTCCGGCGGCCCGGTCAATTGCCTGCTGGTCAGGCCATTCACGGCCGAGTTCGCCTCTGCCGCGGCCGGCCGCGGTCTGGCGACTCTTGCGCTGGTCCTGCCCGCCGACGACGCGCCTGAAACCACGCGCCGCGCGCTGGCGGCCGGCGTCACGGGAATCGCCCTCGAAGGCGATTTCCCCGAAGCGGCGATCGCATCGGTCAGGCAGGCCGCGGGCGGCGCCCCGGTCGTCGAGCTGGCTTTACGCAGCCGGATGCTTCGCAATTCCGGCGCGCCGGTCGCCGCCACCTACCAGGGCGTGTGGCCCGGCGTTGCCGTGCAAGAGAACGGCGCCATGCGGGCCGGACCCTCCGGGTCGGTGTGGATCGACACCAACACCGGGTTTCTTCGCGCCGCGCGCGCATCCGGCGGCGCGCCGCTGTGGATCGCCCAGCAGCCGCCTCCCAAGACCCTTGTGACCGCCGGGCGGTATCTCGTGGCCATCGCCGACGCGGCTATGTCCGGCGCGCGCTGGGTGCTCGCTTTGGACGGCGATTTTAGCGCCCGGCTGGCCGCGCGGGAAACCAGGGCCCTGGCCGATTGGCGGCGTATGCTCGACCTGGTCCGCTATTTCGAGCGCAATCCGGAATGGCGCGAGATGCGCGAATACGGCAAGCTCGCGCTCATTCAGGACCCCGCAAAAGGCGGTCTGATCTCGGGCGGCATCCTCGACATGATCGCCGCGAAGAACACGCCCGCGCGCATCGTCCCGCACGAGCGCCTCACGCCCGACGCGCTCAAGGGCGCCTCCTTCGCCGTCGATCTGGATTCCGGCGCGCTGACTCCCGCCGAGCGGGACGCGCTGCGCGACTTCACCCGCTCCGGGGGAACGCTCCTCACCGCCCCGCCGTGGTGGAAGGACAAGGCCCCCGCCGGAAACGCGATTACCCTGGACAAAACCGAGCTCGGCCAGCTCAACGACATTTTCCACGAGCTCAATTCCACCGTTGGCCGCGGGAACCTGGGAGTGCGCCTGTTCAACGCTTCCGCGATGCTTTCCAACTTTTTGATCTCGGCGGACGGCAAAACGGCTATCTTGCACTTGGTGAACTACTCGGACTACCCGGTGGAGAACATTACCGCGCAGTTCCTGGACGATTTCCACCACGCTGCTTTGCTCGCGCCGGGAAGCCCGGAACGGCCGCTCGACCTTCACAGGACCAACGATGGATGGGAAGCCGATATCGACAAGATATCGGTCTGCGCCACCATAAAACTGGAGCGATGAAAATGATCACTCGAAGAGAATGGATTGCCGCCATCGCGGCCGCGCCGCTTGCGAAGGCGGCCTCCGCCCCGCCCGTGGCGCCGGTGTCGATAGGCAAGATCGAGTCCTACGACGAGGACGTGGCGGCCAAGCTCGGCGTCTTGTTCGACCAGTTGGGCGGGCTTTCCGGCCTGGTGCGGAACAAGACGGTGGCCATCAAACTCAACATGACGGGATCGCCGGGGCAGCGCTTTCAGGGCAAGGCGGTGGGGCTGACGCACTACGTACACCCCAAGGTCGTAGGCTCCGTGGCGTTCCTCATGGGCCGCGCCGGCGCGCGGCGGATACGCTTTCTCGAGAGCGGCCCCAACACCGCCGCGCCGCTCGAAGAAGTGATGCTCGACGCGGGCTGGAACGTGCGCTCGCTTCAATCCGCCGCCGAAGGCGTGGAGTTCGAGAACACCAACTCGCTCGGCAAGAGCAAGACCTACTCGCGCTTCAAGGTCCCCGGCGGCGCGTACATGTACCCGGCCTACGACCTGAACCGCGCCTTCGAGGAGACGGACGTGTTCGTGAGCCTCGCGAAGCTCAAGAACCATGCCACCTGCGGAGTCACGCTTTCGATCAAGAACTGCTTTGGCAGCCTCCCGGCTTCCATCTACGGCGATAACGCGGGCGTGGACGAACCCAACGAGAACCCCACGAGCGGACGAGGGGCCGTGGGCCACGAAGGACGCCGCCAGCCCTCCAAATCGGCGCCGCAGGAGCTGCATTTCGGCGCCAACCACGATCCGGGCTATCGCGTGCCGCACATCGTGGCGGACCTGGCCGCCGCGCGGCCTATCCACCTGGCGATTCTCGACGGCATTGAATCGATCGCGGGCGGCGAGGGGCCGTGGATCCGGGGCATTCGCGCGGTGCAGCCCGGCCTGTTGATCGCGGGCCTGAACCCGGTTTGCACGGACGCCGTGGCTACGGCGGCAATGGGTTACGATCCACGCGGCGGACGGGGTTCGGCGCCGTTCCGGACCTGCGACAACACCATGCTGCTGGCGGAAGGCCGCGGGGTGGGCGCGGCCGACCTGAAACGCATCGACGTACGGGGCGTTTCCATCGCGCAGGCCCTGTACCGCTATGATTCATAGTAGATGGCGCCGCGCAATCGGGACAAGAGACCTTACCGCGTCTTCCGGCTGCAATCCTGGGAGGCGTTTCTCGGGCTGATCACTAAGCCCCCCTATTCGAACTGGGCGTTCCGCGGCGAGCGCGACGAGCGCTGGCCGCTCTATAGTTCGCTCTCGCGCTACTTCAAGAACTTCGGCGTGGCGCCCGAAGCCTGGCCGGAGCAGGAAGGCCGCATTCTCCGCGTTTTCAAGCGCAAGGCGCACCAGTTCCTCGAAAAACCGCCCGAACCGGACGACGATTTCCAGTGGCTCGCTCTCATGCAGCACCACGGGGCCCCCACGCGGCTCATCGATTTCACCTGGTCTCCGTACGTGGCGGCGTTCTTCGCCCTGGAGCGCACGCTGGCCGACGGCGTGGTCTGGGCCATGAACCCCGCCCGCATCGATAGCAGCCGCGCGCCGCATCCGGCGCGCATGGACCCGCGGATCAAGGGCAATTTCGGCCGGTACTTCCTCAAGGGCAGCCACCGCTTTATCTGGATGGGCGAGCCGCACACCATGAACCGGCGCCTGATCGCGCAGTCCGGGACCTTCGCCGTACCCGGCGTGCTGAACGTGCCCATCGAGGAAATCGTCAACGAGCCCGACCAGGAGAACATTTTGGCGAAGATCGTCCTGACGAACGCCGTGCGGGAGGTAGGCATGCGCGAGTTGTATCGCATGAACATCACCTACGCGACCCTGTTCCCGGACCTCGACGGCCTCGCGAAGTCGATGGGCTACGAACTGGAGTTCCACTGGGCGTACAATACGCGGACGATGGAGAGGTACGACACGTAGGAGGCGGATTACCATCCGCAAAGGAGCGCTTCTTGAAACAGCTTGGCGGCGGGCTGGCGGTAATTCTGTTCGGGCTGGCGGGTCCGGTTTTGGGACAGCAGGAGGCGGGGGCGGCGCCGGCCGCGGCGACTGTTTCGAAGCCCTCCAGCGCGGCGCCGGGCCGGACGTTTCTGCCCGACCGCTGGTTGCGCGGCTACGTGGATTTTGAATATGCGCCGCCGACGAACGAGCCGGACCTCGGGCGCTGCGCCGCATCCACGGGCCAGTACGGAGTAAATGCGCCGTGCGCGGCGTTTGCGCGCTACATGCTCAGCGGCTACGTGGAAGCGCGGCCCTTCGGGCGGACCGCGCTGCGCCGCGTCTTTCTTTTCGCCACGCCACGGTTCTCTTTCGGCAACAACCTTCCGCAAGTCAGCTATACGGAGGACGCCACGCCGATCGCCGTGGAAGGCTCGGCTGGGGTGGGGATCGAGTTGTCCGACAAGTTCGAGATTCGCGTCGTCCGGCACGCGGTCTACTGGATGGGCCGCTACAGGAACTACCTTGGACCGGCCGACCTTGGGCCGAACGGCCCTTACGGCCATTACGCCACGGTCGGCGCGCGCTGGTATTTCGGCGGATGGGGCCGGGGGCGCGGCATGCAGTGACGCCGGGGAAACGGCGGCGACGGAGCGCCGCGGTTGGGAGAGCGGCGCATCCTTACGCTGGCCGGGCGTAGACTGTCAATTGATGGGCAAACCTCTAGCGTATCTTCACGATCAGTTGGAGCAATGGCGGCGCGAAGGGTCGTACCAGCGGCTGCGGGTGCTGGAATCGGCGAGCGCCGCGGAATCGCGCTTCGACGGGAAGGACGTAATCAACCTCGCGTCCAACAACTACCTCGGCCTGACCACCCACCCCAAGCTGCGGGAAGCGGCCATCGAGGCCACGCGGAAGTACGGCGTGGGGTCGGGCGCGGTGCGCACCATATCCGGCACCATGAGCCTGCACCTGCGACTGGAAGAGCGCATCGCCGCGTTCAAACACGTGGAGGCATGCGTGGTGTTCCAGTCGGGGTTCGCGGCCAACGCAGGCACGGTCTCGGCGATTCTTGGACCGGAAGACCACATCGTTTCCGATGAATTGAATCACGCCAGCATCATCGACGGCTGCCGCCTCTCCAGGGCCAAGATCCACGTTTTCCCGCACAAGAACGTGGCGGCGGCGGACCAACTGCTGGCGCAACTCGAAGGCGCTCCCGGCCGCAAGCTGCTGATCACCGACGGCGTCTTTTCCATGGATGGCGACATCGGCCCGCTGCCCGGGCTGGTGGAGGCCGCCGAGAAGCGCGGGGCCATCATGATGATCGACGACGCGCACTCCTCGGGCGTGCTCGGCCGCGACGGGCGCGGCACGGTGGACCACTTCGGCCTGCACGGACGCGTCGATATCCAGGTGGGGACGCTTTCCAAGGCCATCGGGGTCTTGGGCGGCTACGTGTGCGGGAGCCGCGACCTGATCGAGTTCCTGTACCACCGCGCGCGGCCGTTTCTGTTCTCGACTTCGCACCCTCCGGCCGTGGCGGCATCCTGTCTGGCGGCGTTCGACGTGCTGGAGCGGGAGCCCGAGCGCATCGCGGCCCTTTGGGACAACACCCGGTACTTCAAGGCGGGATTGACCGCGGCCGGGTTCGACACGGGAGCGAGCGAAACGCCCATCACGCCGGTGATGGTGGGCGAGGCGGCGCTGGCGCACCGGCTCTCGCGCGAGCTCTTCGAGGAAGGCGTGCTGGCGACGGGCATCGGCTTCCCGACCGTCCCGAAGGGCAGGGCGCGCGTGCGAACCATCGTAACCGCGACCCACACGAAGGAAGAGTTGGACCGCGCCATGGAAGCCTTCGGAAAGGTGGGGAAACGGCTGGGTCTGATCTGAACAGTCGAGGCCCTGTAGGGGTCGGGCATGCCCGGCCCATGCGCCGGCGGAGCGTTCAGATCCCGATGGCTTCGGCCACGGTCTTGCACCACTCGGTGAAAGCGACCTTTTGCGATTGGCGCGAGCGCCACCAGGAGCCGGGGTCGAAGTCCAAGTAGGGCGCCGCGACCACCCGCATGTCCGGACCGCCGCCGCCGGCGCGCTCCAGGCTGCGGAAAATGCGCGCCGAGCGGGCTGTGTGGAAGTTGCTGGTGACCAACAGAAAGCTGTGGACGCCGCGGCGGCGCAGCTCGGCAAGAATGTCGCCGGCTTCTTCCCGAGTGGAAAGAGCCGAGCCGGGAAAGGGAATGAACCATTCCGCCGGATACCCATGGCGGATGGCGAAGGGGATCGCCAGGTCGCACTCGTTCACCCCGTAATAATTGAACGTTCCGCTGATCAACGCCCGGGGCGCATAGCCCTGACGCACGATCTCGGCGGCTTTGAGGATGCGGTCGCCGGACGAATCCGCGGCCAGCACGACGACGATATCGGCTTTGGCCGGTCCGTCGTCCCGAACCAGCGCGTAGCCGAACGCCGGAAGCCACAGAGCGCGGGTGAGGACCGCCGCGAGAACCAGAACAGCGGCGGCAAGCGTGAACCGGAGCGAACGGGGGAAACGCACGGACTATTTCTCGTCCGTGGAATTCTTCTGGTCGAGATTGCCGACCGTTTTCAGACGCTGGTAGAGACGCTCCACTTCGGCTTCATCCTCCGGCCGAAGCACGCGGTAGCGGGGCGGCGGCGCCGGCTTGCGTTCTCCGCCCGCTGTCATTTCGCCCCAATACTGGCGGTATGGCACGCCATCGATGAGGGCGTCGCGGGACTGGCGGCGGAGGTGGCGAAGCAGGCTGTTGCAGGAATCCAGGTCGCCGGGAAAGATAAGCAGGAGGCGCGAATCGTCGAACAGCGTGATGCGAACCAGCAGCGGCGAAACCCAGCCCGTGCGGTCGACGCGGCGGACATCCATCCACGGCAGGATCCGCTTGCCAATGGAAAGATAGCCTTCGTGAATCTCTATGGCGGGACGAAAAGCCAGGACGAACAACAACCCGGCGGTGAGCAGGAACAGGCCTGCAGCGATGTAAGACAACGGCGTGTAGCGCCAGCCGCACCAGCCGGAGAAACCGGCCAAAACGACTGCCGTCGCGCCGAAACCCAGGTATTGCCGCGCCGGCTCGTAGCGAGTCATGAGTCGCCCCGTCTCTATTCTTAAGACTACTCCCGAGCGGGGTTTGCGTCAATCCGTCGGCGCGCCCGCGCGGCCCGCCACGCGTAATGAATTCCACTCCAGACGGTACAAGCCGCGCAGGGCCAAAGCATGGCGGACGAGAAGCGCCCGGTCAGGCCGTTGGGGAGCGCGCCCCGGGCCATCCAGGCGAGGGCCGTGGCTGCCTGTACGAACGTCGAGATCTTGCCCCAGACACTGGGCGAAAACGTACGTTCGGACATCACCCACAAGACGGCGGCGCCCAGGAGGATGAACAGGTCGCGGCCGAAGATCACGGCCACCAGCCACCAAGGCGCGGCGCGGGAAAGGGCCAGCGCGAGGAAAACCCCGCTGAGCAAGCACTTGTCCGCAACAGGATCGAGATAGGCGCCGGCGCGAGTCACATGCCCGAAGCGCCGGGCAACCGCGCCGTCGAGGACATCGGTCGCCGCCGCTGCCGCGAAGAGCGCAAGCGCGAGAACCGGACTGCCCTCCAGGATCTCCCGGATGACGAACGGAACCAGAAGGAGGCGCAGAAAGGTGAACCCGTTCGGGACATTGATCCAGCGCGGCATCTAGTGCGCCGTCGCCCGCATGCTACGCTTGCAACGCCGGCACGTCCACCCAGGAGCGCGTGCGGCTGCTTTCGATCTCCGCTTCCACGAGGTTGAGCTGCCGCAACCCGTCCACGAACTGCGGGTACGCGGGCTGCGCGGCGGGGTCGCCGATGGATTGGTAGAAGCGGCGGAACACCTGTTTGAAGGTGTCGTCGTAACCCTCGCTGTGGCCTCCGGGCAGATCCGCGTAGGGGCGCGCCCTCTCCTTCAAGAGAGACGGGTCCTTGATGATGATCTGGTTGGCGGCGTTGCGCGCGCCGATCCACAATTCGTCGGGCCGTTCCTGGTTCCAGGCGACGCTGGCCTTGCTCCCATAGATTTCCATGCTCAGACCGTTCTTGCGCCCCGCGGAAACCTGGCTGGCGGTGAACGCTCCGCGCGTGCGTTCGCCCATGCGGAACACGACCGCGCCGAAGTCTTCGGTATCGATGGGGATCTCGACGTAGTCCTCGGGCCGCAGGAACTTGCCGGCGAAAGTTTCGATGGGGCCCTTGGGCTTCTTGCGGGTCTTGTGGAACGTCTGCAGGTCGGCGCACAGGGAAGTGATGCGCTGGCCGGTAATGTGCTCGGCCATATCGCACCAGTGCGATCCGATATCGGCCATGGTGCGCGAGGGACCGTTATCCTTGGATTCGATCCGCCAGTTGTAATCGGTATCGTACAGCAGCCAATCCTGCGAATAGGTGCCCTGCACCACCAGGATCTCGCCCAGGTCGCCGTCCTCGCGCATCGAGCGCATCTGCTGGACCATCGGATAGAAGCGCAAATTATGGAAAGTGCAGTTGCGGCGCTTGGTTTCCGACGCCAGGGCGACCAGCTTGCGGGCGTTTTCCACCGACGTCGAGAGCGGCTTTTCGCAGATGACGTGCTTGCCGGCATCGAGCGCGTCCTTGACCATGGGGAAATGCAGCGCGTTCGGAGTGCACACGTGGACGGCTTCGACGGCGGGGTCCTCGAGCAGCCGCCGGTAATCGGCCTCGACCCTTTGGGCGCCGAATTCCGCGCCCAACTGGCGCGCCTTCTCGATCTGCGGCTCGCCGATGCCGTAGAGTTCGACGTATCCCAGCCTGCGGAGGCCTTCGAGGTGCACGCGGCCCACAAAGCCGACGCCAAAAAGGGCGGTCTTGTATGTTCTCATGGAGCGATCCTCCCGATTATAGAAACGTCTACTGTATCGCAAAACCTGTTAGATTGGTGGTCAAAGCGGCATGGTGATTCGCATCCGATTCGGCAAGGGGACCAAGATCGGCAAGAAGCGCCGGAAGAACCGGCGCGCCGTGATCGCCCTGGCGGCGCTGCTCACTCCCGCGGCTGTGATGGCGCTCGCGCTGGGATGCTGGCGCATCGCCGCGGACCTGAACTGGACCAGCAGCTTCGCCATTCCGTCCGGCCTGTTTTCGCACTGGCAGGTGTGGCTGGGGGCGGCGGCGCTGTTGCAGTTGTGCGCGCGGATTCTGAACCGCTACGGGCGGGACCGAGATGCGGCCGTCTCCTGAAGGCCTGGATTCGCTTCTGATATTCTAGCGTTAGAGACCCTCCATGGCCCTGCCCAAACACCGCATGACTTCCTATTACGGAGGCTTTCCGGATGGGGTCAAGTGGCTGCTCGTCGTCAACACGGTCGTTTTTGTGTTGCTGTACGTCGGGGGCGATGCCGTGTGGCAGCATTTCAAGCTCCTTTCGCTTGTGCCGGCCTTGACGGTGAATCAGTTTCCGTATTTCGTATGGCAGCTCTTCACCTACATGTTCCTGCACCGGGGTCTCACGCACTGGCTGTTCAACATGCTGGGGCTTTGGATGTTCGGCGCGCCGATTGAGCAAGATTGGGGTACTCGCCGGTTCTTAAAGTACTACCTGCTTTGCGGCGTGGCGGCGGGGTGCTGCGATGCCGGGCTGCGAATGGTGGTTGGGGATCCGAGCATCGGCACCATAGGGGCCTCGGGCGCGATCTACGGCCTTCTGGTAGCCTTTGGATTGCTTTATCCCGAGGCTCCCGTGCTGATGTTCCTGCTCTTCCCGATGAAAGCCAAGCACATGGTCATGATCTTCGCCGGGATCGAGTTCCTGATGACGCTGGGGCCGAACAACGGCGTCAGCAGCATCGCGCACCTGGGCGGAATGGCATTCGGTTATCTCTACCTCAAGCGCCGCCTCCCGGCCGTGCGCCTGCCGGATTTCGGCGGGGCGTACCGGCAGTGGAAATTGAAGCGGGCCAAGCGGAAGTTCCAGGTCTACCTGCGGAGAAACGGCGGCGGACGCGGGCCCTGGGTGAACTGATCCGCAAGCGCGGCGCGGCGTTACTTCTTCGGCGCCATCGAGGCGTTCGAATTCAGCACCCGGTCGATCGCGCCGGCCAACCCGTTGCCCTCGAACATGTCCTTGGTGAATGGGCCGTAGCCGAAATCGTCCCGGATGATTCCGTTGCCGTCGATGATGAACACGTACGGGTTGTCGATGGTGAGCTTGCGGACGTACGTGTATTCCATCTGGCCCTGGTCGAACACCACCGGGTATGCGATCTTGTTGTCGGCCACGTACTTGCCTATCGTGTTCGCGTTGTCGTGCGGCGTGTTGGCGACGGCCAGGATCGCAACCTTGTCGCCGTACTTTTGCCGGATCCGGCTCAGGACCGGGGCGAAGTCCACGCAATGCCCGCAGTCCGCCTGCACGAACTCCAGGATGAGGATCTTCCCCCGGTAGTCCGCCAGGTCGTAGACCTTCATGTTCGCGTCCGGCAAAGCAAAGCCGGGCGCGCGCCGGCCGGTTTGTTCGCCGGCGAAAAGCGCAGCCGCGCAAAGCAGGAGAGAAGCAGATATTCGCATGATTTTCATTAGGGTCGCTCCACCAATTTTCGCAAAGATTCCTCGTATGGCGCGCGCGCCACGCCCCGTTCGGTGACAATTGCGGCGACGTAACGCGCCGGCGTGACGTCGAACGCCGGGTTCCGGACCTCTACGCCGTCCGGCGCCACTCTGCGCCCGAAGATGTGCGTCACCTCGCATGCCGCGCGCTCCTCGATGGGGATCTGGCCGCCCTCGGCCAGCGTCAGGTCCAGCGTGGAAATGGGCGCGGCTACGTAGAACGGGACGTTGTTCTCCATCGCCAGGACCGCCACGGGGTAGGTGCCGATCTTGTTCGCCACGTCGCCATTGGCCGCGATGCGGTCCGCCCCCACCACCACGCAGCCGATCCGTCCGGACTTGAGAAAGTGGCCGGCCATGTTGTCTGTGATCAGGGTACACGGGATGCCGTCCTGGACAAGTTCCCAAGTGGTGAGCCGCGCGCCCTGCAGGAACGGCCGCGTCTCGCCGGCGAACACGTCGATCTTCTTCCCGCTCTCGATGGCCGCGCGAATCACCCCCAGCGCCGTACCATAGCCGGCGGTAGCCAGCGCGCCCGCGTTGCAGTGCGTGAGCACGGTCGCGTGGTCCGGAACCAGCGGCGCGCCGTTGCGGCCGATGGCGCGGCAGATCTCGATGTCCTCCTCGCGAACGCGCAACGCCTCCTCGACCAGCGCGCGCCGGATCTCCTCGACAGGCTTGCCGCGCATCGAAGCGTACAGCCGCTTCATGCGGTCGATGGCCCAGAAGAGATTCACCGCCGTCGGCCGCGTGCCGGCGAGTGTCTCGCAAACCGCGTCCATCTGACGGTCGAGATCGCCGCCGTCCGCGTGCAGCGCGCCCAGCGCCACTCCCATGGCCGCGGCCACGCCGATCGCCGGCGCTCCGCGGATGATCATGTCGCGAATAGCCGTGGCGACTTCCTGGTACGTCCGGCAGGTCACGTACGCCTCTTCAAGCGGGAGCCGCGTCTGGTCGATCATGACCACGCCGCCGTCGGTCCACTGGATGGTTTCTACCATGGGGAATGAAATAGATTAACCCGCCGCGCCATCGGCGCGCGGAACCTGGCCGGCCTTGGGGGACAGCCCGCTTTCGCATGGAAATGCGCCTGGCCCCTCCGGCTCTCTTGCGCCGCGGCCGGCGGGATCCAGCACCGGTTCGGAGAACGAGCCGGGCGAGGGCGCTCCGGAGGGAAACGAAGCCGTTTCGCCGGAGGTACAAGTGGTTTCGTTTTGTTGGGGTTGGGATTCCATAATGGGTTCGTTTGGCGATTTTCTCCGTTGGGCTTTGAGGCGGTTGAGATCCTCGACGGCGCGGCGGTAGTCGCGCTCGGCCTGGGTCTTATAGCGCAGGAGCAGTGGCCGACACTTGGTTCGCCGGGCCGTCCGGCAAAAACCTTCGCCCAGCAGGGAGTTGTAGTTCCGGGCGCGAGGGACTTGCGCGTCGCCATTTCCCCCGATTTCCTCGTTCCTGAGAGCCACGGGATCTCCGAGGGGGTCGCAGGACTCATCGAGGCAGGTTGTGAAGAGGCCGGATTCGAGGCGGGCGGCGCGGCGGAGCGCATGCTGAGCCAGGGCGATGGGTTCGAGCGCCGAGAGTTCCAGCGGGTTGACGGGCCGGTGGAGAGCAACGAGGTCTTTCATGAAGTTGGCGATTTCCTGGAGGTCTTCGGGACTGGCGACATCGAAGGCAGAGGCGGTGAAACCGTGTTTGCGAGCATTCCGGGCGGAGCGCGCCTTCCCTTCCGCGGTGCGGGGGCCCGTGGATTTGGCGGCATTGGCGCGATTGGCGGCGGAACCGCTCCGGGGAGAGCCGGTTATGAGAGTTCGACATCCCGCCAATTGGTCCATACTGGAAGAGTACGGCAAATAGCGGGCCAAAGTCCTTTGTCGGGTTGTATTCACCTTCAGGAGAATTTCACCATGGAATTAGCGGCATTTATCCGGTCAAACGAGGACGTCATCGTCGCGGAATGGGAAGCATTCGCACACGCATATGTGCACTCCGCCGCACATATGGACCGGTCCGCGCTGCGCGATCACGTCAAAGGCCTGCTTCGGTTCATTGCAGACGATCTTGAGACCCCCGAAACCGAGCGGGAGCGGAGCGAGAAAGCCAAGGGACAGGGCCCGAAAGAGGGAGGAGCGCTTGACAGCGCAGCCGAAACCCACGCTGCCCTTCGGTTTACGGGAGGCTTCGATACGATCGAGATGGTCTCCGAGTTTCGCGCCTTGCGTGCAAGTGTGATCAAGCTGTGGAGATCTGAGTGGGCTGAAGCCGACGCCGCGGACATCCTTCCGGACCTGCTGAGGTTTAACGAAGCCATCGACCAAGTCATGACTGAATCCCTTGACCGTTTCACCCAAAAACTCACTCGTTCCGGAAGCCTGTTCGTCGGGACGCTTGTTCACGATTTCCGCAATCCGCTGGCGGCAGTACACAACTCTGCCCAGGCGTTGTTAGCGAGACGCAAGCTTGACGACGAGCAGGCCAGCCTGGTGTCCCAGATCGAAACCAGCGCCTCCCTCGTCAACCGGCTCGTTTCCGACCTGATTGATGCCGTCCGCATCCGTCTCCTCGACGACCTGCCGATTGCGCCCGCTCCGATGGATATAGGAACCGCTGTCCAGGAGGCCGCAAAGGAAGCTCAGGCAGCGCACCCCGACCGGAGAATCTCGATCGAAACGTCCGGCGACCTTGAAGGGGATTGGGACCGCGCCCGCGTCGGGCAGGTTTTGTCAAACCTGATCGGCAATGCGGTCCTGCACGGATCGAGGACTCTTGCGATTGACGTTGCGGCAAGAGGCGCGGGCCGCGAAGTAGTCCTTTCCGTTCATACCGAGGGCGCTATTTCCCCCGACGCCATCGCCACCGTTTTCGACCCGGTGCCGCGCGGTGAGGATGAGAATCCGATCCAAAGCGAGAAGGCCAGGCTCGACCTTGGGCTTTTCATTGCCAAAGGAATCGTGACCGCCCACGGCGGCAAGGTCACCGTGACATCGAGTAAAGAGGAAGGAACCACCTTTGCAG
>CAIRXZ010000361.1 GCA_903882645.1 uncultured Acidobacteriia bacterium
ATATCTTCGTACCAGTTGACGGCCCACTGGTCGTCGCGATCGATGAAGTCGATCTTCAGCCCCGCAATGCCCCATTTCGCATACATGGGGAAGTCCCGCCTGTAGACCGCGCTGTCGATGAAGTCGTTGAAGTGGAACCACAGCCAGATGCGCACGCCCCTTTCCTTGCCAAAGGACACCAGGTCGGGCACGATCGACTTGTCGCCGATCTCCGACAATTGATACGGCCAGTTCATGTCGGCGGCAAGCTGAATGTACTGTTTGAGCGTGGGGAGGTCGTTGCGCCCCACGTTGGGCCACCAGGCGCCCCAGGACGACATGCCCGGCTTGACCCAGGACGTGTCGGCGAGCTGGCTCGGGGTGGCCAGGTTCAACACCAGGTCGCTCTGAATCAGGTCGGCAGGCTGGCGGCCGATGATAAAGGTCCGCCAGGGGGAATTGTGGGGAGTCTTGGCCACCACCAGGCCTGTCTGAACCTGGCCTGCCGGCGCCGGAGCCGTGCTCACCGCCGCCCCATTGGCCGCGGACGGATTGCGCGACGGCCACGGCTGTGGCGGGATCGGCGGAGCCAGTTGCGCCTCCAACGTATACTTGGCGCCGGCCTTGGTCGCCAGCCACATACCGGACCAGTCGAGCAGGTCGGACTCGGTGATGGCGACATACGCCGCGGGCGTCCGGACCAGAAACGGCAGCCCATGCTTGTAAGTGGGGTTAAGCCCGGAAAGCTTGTTGGGCGCGTATCGCCATTCCTGGGAGCCGATGAATCCGCCCTCGGGGCGGGCGGCGCCCTCGGGGTTGTTCCAGCCCGCCCAGACCGGATCGTCGTCGGCGAACGTGAATTCCGTCGCGTCGCGCGTCACGGTAAAGGAGTCCATCCCGGGCTGCTGGGGGAGGACCAGGCGGAAGGCCACGCCGTCGTTGTACGCCCTGGCGACCGCGCCAAACGTGCGGTCGCCTTCCTTCAGCGTCAGGGTCAGTTCATTGAAACGATCCCGCACGTCGCGGTTCTTGCCGAACTCGTTCACCCAGTGAGTGTCGGACGACCTCCGTTTCTCGCTCTGCAAGGCGGGCTTCTCGCCCAGCTTCACATTGCCGGCCAGCTCCAGCCCAAGGCGGGACCGCAGCAGCGCCGGCTTGCCGTCCACCGTGATGCTGTAGCCCAGGGGGGCGTCCGTCTGAATGGCGATGGCGATCTTCCCGTCGGGCGAGCGAACTTCGCGCGCCGCCCCGGCAGCCGCGGCCGCGGCCGGCAGGCACGAGAACAATACAGTTCCAACTAGAACGCCAGCGTTCCGGCAATAACGACGGATGTTCATGACTTTCCTCCTGTGAATTGGTCAGGCATCTGGCTATCTCTTAAGCATGGCGACAAAGCCGCCGCCGGAGCGCAGATCGATGGAGAGCGAGTCGTTCCCGGTAAGCGTGACGTGCTCGACCTTGAGGGCCGCCGGTTCCACCGTATCGCGCAGGAGCGTGGCCAGATAGGGGGTGGAGCGCCCGCCTTGCGGTTGCGGCCCTCTGAGGAAGGCGGAGAGATCGATACGCACGTTGCGCGCCGTGGCCCCGTTGGTAATCGCCAGAAACCAGGTGTTGCCGCTGCGCCGGGCGAAGGCCGCCACTTGCCGGATTTCGGAGACCGGCAGAACGACGGTCTCATCCCAATGGCTCGGGATGGCTTTGAGCACGTCCACGGACGGGTTCTCCAGCATATGCTGGGGGTGCGCCACGTAGACCAGCAGCGGAGATTGCAGGATGACGGCATTGGCAACCTGGTGCGCCCAGGTGGTATCGGCGATCAAGGTTCCAAAGTGGGTAGGCGTGTAATCGCCCATTCCGGCCAGCATGCGGGTGAACGGCAGGACGACGTCGTGCTGCGCGTAGGGCGGGAAGAACTCCATCCCGCGGATGCCTTCGATGCCAACGATATTGGGATAGGTTCGTTCCAGACCGGTCGGCTTGTTGGCGCCATGGAAATCGACCATCAGGTGGTGCTCGGCGGCCGCTTTCGCCAGCATCTCATAGAGATCGATCACCTCTTTGTTCTCGTGGTCGAAGAAGTCTATTTTGAGGCCCGCGATACCCACCCGGTCGCATATTTCGAGAGTCTGCTGAAGGGCCTTGGGGTCCTGCAACAGGGAGCGGATGTTCCACACGAAGGCCTTCACTCCGTGCTCGCGCATGTAGCCCACGACATCCTTCAACTGCGCCTCGGACCAACTGTTCCGCCAGAAGCCCTCGATCACGATGTATTCGAATCCCATCAGCGAACCGAGCCGCGCCATCTCTTTCTGCCCTTCGGGCGACGCGTCCACGCCGTCTAGGTAGCTCCAGACCGCGCGGCCGGGCTTGATCCAATCGGTGTGAATGCCCTGGGGGAAGAGCTTTGGATCGGGAGGCGCGGCGACGTTGTGCACGATGTCGCAGTTAACCAGGGCATTCAGGTCCGCGCCGATCATCACGATTCTCCAGGGCGTGGTGATGGGGCCGCTAATCACCGCCGGATGGCTGAGGCGCTCGACGTCCTTGGCGTATCGCGAGCGGAAGCCGAAGGACGCAGGCTCGGCGTGGCCTAACCTGGCGTGCAGCGCCTGGGCGGCATCCGCCTGGAAGACCATCCCGCTGTAGTTGACCAGGGCACCCTCGGTGATGGAAGCGTAGGCGCTCTTGTCGCGCAGCACGAAGGTGAACGGGGGATTGGTCCACTCGCCGTCCATCATGCCCTCGATGGTGTTGGTCGTGGTCCGCCACGGATAAAGCCCTTCGTAGCCGGACACGTAGTTCTGCGGCGCGATGACGCTTCCCGCGGGGACGCGGAACACGGTGGCTTCGTCGGGCGTGCGGACGCCCTGGCCCGGCACGAGGTGACGGAACGCGACGCCGTCGTTGTAGGCCCGGATCTCGAGCGTATAGGACGTTCCCGTCTTGGACGTCACGGCGACCTTGGCGCCGTTGCAGTTGTCCACCACGGTGGAGTGCGGGCCGTACCAGGGGTAGGTCTCGTTGACTTTGTAGGTGTCCGCCTTCCCGATCTGGGCGCCGTCGGCGAGATCCACCTTGTCGATCACGATGCCCAGCGGGGACCGGTCGATGATGTTCTTCGAGTTGAACGTGACCGTGTATTCGAGATGGCCCTGGGCGCCGGCGGACAACAAAAATTGCACGCGGCCATCCGGGCTGGCCACGGTCACGTCCGCCGCCGCGGGGAAGGACAGGCACAAAAGGGCAAGTGGGAAAAGAATGCGTGTTTTCATCGGCGTTCTCCTTTCAACGAACCGGGGCTAACCGTATGGCGCTGCCGCCGGCCGACGCGAGCGCTGCCCACAGAACCAGGGCGAGCATCCTGGCGATTTTCGGACCGTAAAGCATGTTTTCCCTAGACTACTACAGATGCCTTCTCCTTGAGCGGGACCTGCCGCGACAGAGAACGCCAGACTGCTGGAATTGTTATTGACATGCGCAACGTGGCGCGTTACGGTACGGTAGGATTATATCGAAGGTTTTCGGCGGCACCGAGGAAGGCTGGCTTGTGCAACAGGCCCAATATGACCTTGCCCAAGTCCGCCGCGACCGGTTGAAGCTAAGGCGGCTCGAAGTCGCGTAGCGGTTTCTGCCCGCGTTGCCCCTTCGCCTCCGAATGCGGTAATACTCAGCAACAGATGTCGGAGACAGTGGCTAGAGTTCCGCCGGCGGCGCGGATTTCGACGAGGGCGCGGGCGGAGTCTTCGGGCTTCAGGGCTTCCACGGCGTCCGTCACCACCGTCACCGGGATGCCGGTCTTGAGAAGGCCGCGGGCGGCGTGGAGCACGCAGATTTCCGTCACTACGCCGTAGACTACGTAACGTTCGGCGTTCAGGCGCTGCAACAGGGCGGGCAGGTTGGCGCTCTGGAACACGTCCACCGTGCGCTTCTCGAAGACGATTTGTTGCGCGGCGTCGATCTGTGCATCGGCGTTGGCAGACCACGAAAGACGATGGTCTGCCCCACTGGGAATCACGACGCGGCGGTCCAGCAGCGTGGCTTCGGGCTTGCGCTGGCCCATGGTCCCGGCGACGCAGTGCGGGGGCCACTGGGAGAATTCGGGATCGTCCTCCGCGTGGGCGTCGGTTGTCGAGACCACCGGAAAGCCGCGCTCGGCGGCGAAACGGTTGAGCCGCGCGACGGCGGGAACGATGCGCTCCGCCTTGGGCGCATAGAGGGCGCCCGCGGGGTAGAGGAAATCGAGCTGCGTATCGATATCGAAGAAAACCGTTCTCATGCCAGCAGGTTGCGGCGGGTCCGCTCGACGAGCATGCGCAACTCGCGGCTGTAGACCACGGCGCGAGGCTCCGCCACTTCCAATTGTCGCAGAGCCGGCGAGAGCTTTGCGACGGAAACGACGGCCCGCCGGCGCGCCTCTTCGAGCGAAGGCAGCGGCTCCACCAGGCGGCCGCCCAGGATCACCGGGCGGAGCAGGGCCTCGCCATTGCCGCATTCACCCGAGCGCGCGATCACGTCGCGCGGCCCCTCGCGGAAGATCTGCTTGGCGCCGGGGACGGAGATCTTGCCCTCGCTGAACTTAGCGGTGTAGCGCTTGATGCCCTGGATATCCAGCTCGACCATTTTGTAAATGGCGCCCATGGCGGGGGCGTCGGCCGAGGTGGCGATCTCCGTGCCCACGCCGAAGGCGTCGATGGGCGCGCCGGCGTTCACCAGATCGCGGATACGGTACTCGTCCAGATCGCCGCTCACCATGATTTTGGCGTCCGTGAGGCCGGCTTCGTCCAGGATGGCGCGGACCTGCCGCGAGAGCACCGAGAAATCGCCGCTATCGAGCCGCACGCCCCACATCGGCCGGCCGGTTTGGGCTGCCCGGCGCGCGCCCTCCAGCGTGTCGTAGGTATCGATGAGCTGGACGGTGGATTCGCCCAGCACCTTCCGGAGCTGCCGGAACGCCTCCGCCTCGCTCGGAAAGGACATGACCCAGGAATGCGCGGCCGTGCCCATGACGGGAATGCCGTAGCGGAAGCCGGCCAGCGTGTTGCTGGTTCCCGCGCAGCCGCCGAGATAGGCCGCGCGCGCGCCGAGGACGCCCGCTTCCGGCGTGTGGGCGCGGCGCGTGCCGAACTCGACCACGGGCCGGCCGCCAGCTACCTCCACGCATCGCGCCGCCTTGGATGCGATCAGGGACGGAAACGTGACCGCGGAGAGCACGTAGGTCTCCGGGATTTGCGCTTCGACGACGGGCGCGCGGACGATGAGCAGAGGCTCGCCGGCGAACAGAGGCGTCCCTTCGGGGACGGCGAAGAGATCGCCCGTGAAACGCAGCCCGCGAAGATAGTCGAAGAACGCCGGCGAGACGTTGCGGAACTGCGCCAAACCGCGAAGGTACTCGACCTCTTCGGCCGTGAAGCTCAAATTGAGCAAATACTCCACGACCTGCGGGATGCCCGCCGCAAGCACGTAATTCCGGCGCGCGGGCAGCCGCCGGATGGTGAGCTCGAAAGTGGCCTTTTCTTCAGCCTTGCCGGCTTCGAAATAGCCGGCCGCCATGGTGAGCTCGTAGAGGTCGGTGAGGAGGGCGGACATAAGCCGGCTCTCAGCGGTCAGCTATCAGCTTTCAGCTAAGCAACCACTCCCTTACGGTCGTGGCTCGTCGGAGTCGCGACCCGTACGCGCCGCGAGCGTAAGCGAACGGTTGCTTAGCTGATGGCTGATGGCTGACGGCTTCACTACTTCTTCTTTTTCTCCGGAGGCGCTTCCTTCACGTCGGCGGCGGCTTTCTGCAGGTCTTCCACGATCTTGGCTTCCAGTTCATAGATGCTAGGCTCGGCTTCGCGCTTCGCGAAATACTGGCTGCCCTGCTTCGAGATCGTCACCTTCTCGACGCGCTTGCCGTCGTTGGACGTGACGGTCGCTTCGAACGCGGGCTCGCCGCCGCCCTTCTCGCTGAATTTGGACGCGCTCAGGTCGCGGAGCTTGTCGATCAGATCCTGGACCGTGGCGCTATCCATGGTCTTCGGGCCGGACATCCATTTGTCCCCGGTCTTGACGTACGCCGCGCCTTTCAGCTCGATCTTGCTGGGGTCGTTGAAGCCGAAATCGAACAGCTTCTTGTTGCGAAAATCGTCGAGGCCCTTGGCGAGCGCGTCTCCCGCGTCGGAAGAGGTCTTCCACACGCCCTCGACCGCCGAGCTCTTGGCGTAGTAATTGTTGTCTTTGTCCTTGCGGATCTCGATGTTCTGGCTGCCGGCCGCATCGGTCAGCGAGGCGGACGCCAGCTTCGGCGCGGCGGCGAACTTTTTGGCGGCGTCCTCGGGCAACTCGGTGGTATCCAGCTTGGCGTCGCGCAACTTGTCCACCAGGGAACCCACGGCCGAGCTGTCGGCGCGCAGCGGACGGGGCTTCACGATCTGCCACTCGTTCTGTCCGTTCTTGCCGAACTCGATAGTCTGGCCTTTGGCCGTCAATTCCACGCGGGTGAGCTTGTCGGAGTCGAACGTGAGCAGGCGCTTGTCGCGCAGCTCCTCGGGCCGCTTGTCGAGGTTCGTTTTCGCGTAGTTGGCGATGGTGTACACGTGCGGATCGCCGGCTAGCTTCGCGTAGTAGCCGGCCGAGTCGAGGGTTGCGCTGCCCACCAGCAGCTCGCTCGACTTGCCGTCCTTCTTGACGATTGTGACGTCCAGGGTGGGGATGTCCAGCCCGAATTCATGGGGGTCGGCCGCGCTGTCGGCGACCTTCTTATCGGCGTTCAGCGAGGAGAGCGTGGAGACCATGGTGGCGACCGCGTCCTGGTCCGCCGCCAGCGGTTTCGGCTGGGTCATAGTCCACTTGCCGTTGTCGCGCAGCAAGTCGATGGTGATATCGGTCAGGGTCTTGATCCGGATCTCCTGAAACTGGTCGTCCGGAATCGAGAGGATCTTTGTGGAAGTGTCCGCGGGCGCCTTGCCGGCGGCGGCCTGTTTCTTGTTCGACCACCAGATCAGGGCGCCCAGTACAGCCAAAAGAACGACGGCGATGAGGAGTCCCTTCGGCTTCATGGCCTACCTCCTCTTCCACCACGTGCCGAGGCCGAAGCCGACCACGGCCAGCGGGAAGATCACCACGCTCAGCCAGAACAGCATGTTGAGGCGCTGCGCGGTCATGTTGAGCGGCCGGTCTTCCGGCTCCTTCGGCCGGATGGAGATGAGGTCCTCGTCCGAGCTGAGCCAGTTGACGATATTGCCGAACAGATCGCGGTTGGCGAGGCGGCGCGAGCCGAGAAGGCTATTCTCCGCCCATTCGGACGTGCCGAACACGACAAAACGCCCGGAAGGGGTTCCGGAGTATGTGCCGGCGGCCGCCAGGGTGAGCGGCCCCTTCTTCCCCTTCTTCGGGTCCACCGCGCCGTCCGGTCCAATTGCGGAGGCCGCGAGGCTGTCCTCCGTGGTGGCGATCAGTTTATCCACCGTAGTCTTGGCGCCGGCCTTGATGTCCAAGGAGCGAGCCAGCGGGAAAGCGGTAGGCACACCGGTCAAGGGCTGGGTGATCGCGTGCGAGGGGTACTGCGCGATGAGGGGAACCTCGGGGCCGAGACCAAAGAGTTGCCCGATGCCGCTGAGATCGAGCGACAGGTCCTTGTTCACGGTCACGCCCCACTCGGCCAGCAGATTCAGCAATTCCGTATTGTCGGCGGGCGGCAGCGAGCGCCCCAGACGGAGCGTCTCGTCGAGCATGATGAAGGCGCGGCCGCCTCCTTCCACGTAGGACTTGATTCCGGCCACCACGGGGGCCGGATAGTCGGTGCGCGGTCCGCCCACCACCAGCACGGAGCAATCCTTGGGAACCTCGAAAGCGGCCGCCGGCGCCGCCTGGCCGACGTTCAGCGTCTTGCCGGCTTCGATCGCGGCGCCTTTGGGCGTGACGGTGCGGGTTTTGTAGTTGTCGCGCTCCACAAGCTGCTTGGCGAACGAGTAGCCGCTCGCGGCTTCGTCGTCGATGCCATGCTCGCCGCCGGCCGAAAGGAAGCACACGTTGCGATCCCCGGTCTTCGACGCGCGGACCAGCGCCCCGGTGATTTCCTCCTCGGTGAGCGACTTGGCGCCTTCCTTTTTCGCCCCGATCGCAACCACCACCGGCGAATCGCTGCGGTAGCCGGCCGCCAGGGCCTGCTGCTTCTTGCGCACGGGGTCGATGTAATCGGCATGGACCTTGGGCGACAAGCTCGCATACCGTTCGAGCAGGTCCTTCGCGGTCTGGAAGCTGGTGGTGTCGCCGAAGTAAGTGAGACGGGCGTCGGATTTCAAGCCCCGCACGAGCTTGAGAGTCTGGTCGGAGAGACTGAACTGCTTGTTGGCGGTGGCGTCGTAAGACTTGTCGTAGCGGTTGGCGAGGAAATTCACCGCGGCCAGCACCGCCAGGATCACCAGGGTATAGACGACGGCGTAGCCGGTGTATCTGGTCTGTCGCGATTTCATCCAGTTGGCGGCCATGTTATGCCCTCCACCGCAGCGATTCGAGCGATCGCGAAGTCAGGAATAAAGACAAGAACATCATGGACAGGTAGAACACCACGTCCTTGGAATCGAGCACGCCTTTGCCGAAATTCTCGAAGTGCGTCACGATCGACATGTAGTTGACGACCGTCGCGGTGACGGAACTGTCGAACGCCGTGAACCAGCTCAGCAGCCACAGCAGCAGCGAAATGAAGAACGTGGCGATTCCCGCGATGATCTGGTTCCTGGTCATGGTGGAGATCAGCGCGCCGATGGCCAGCAGGCAGCCCCCCTGCAACAGCAGGCCCAGGTACCCGACCAGCACCGGCCTGAGGTCGGGCTTGCCCCAGAGGACCAGGAGCGCGATGTTGAGCATCGACATCAGCAGCACGCAGACGTACAGCAGCAGGGCGCCGAGCCACTTGCCCAGAATGATTTCGATATCCTTCACCGGCGAGGTGAGCAGCAGTTCGATAGTGCCGGTGCGTTTCTCTTCCGCGAAGAGACGCATGGTAATCATGGGGACCATGAAGAGCGCAATGGTGCCGGCGAAGCCCAGCAGGGGCCGGATGATCTGATCGTTGACGCTCATGGGCCCCCCTTGGCCCATCCCTTGCGCCTGCAGCAGGGTGTAGCGCACGAAATCGCGCGAGGCGTTGTAGAACACCCAGCCGAAAATCAGCCCGAAGATCGCCATCACGGCGTAAGCGATGGGGGAGGCGAAATAGCTCCTGAGTTCCTTCTGGCAAATAAGGAGTACGTTCTTCATTGCTTCGGTTCTCCTTCCTTCCGGTTCTCTTCGGCCGCTCCCTGCCCGGCGGCCGTAAGTTGCAGGAAGATGTCTTCCAGGCTGAGACCCACGGCGTGCAGTTCGTTGAGGTTCCAGCCGGCGTTGACCACCGCCCGCGCCAGCTCGGCGCGAATGTGGCGGCCCTGCAAGCTTTCCACTTCGAAGCGAATGCGGCCGTCCTTGGAGTCCTTCATGACCACGCGGCTGACGCCGGGGGCCTGCTCCAGGCGCTGCTGCACCTCGGTGGGATTGGGCTGCCCGCCGGCGGCGTCCACCTCGACCGCCACGGCTTCGGCGCCGCGCAGCCGGTTGGTCAGATTCGCCACCGAATCGATGGCCGCCAGCCTGCCTTTGTTGATGATGATGACGTGCTCGCAGGTATGCTCCACTTCCGCGAGAATGTGGGTGCTGAGGATGATGGTGTGCTCCCCGGCCAGCGCGCGGAGCAGTTCGCGAATCTCGATGATCTGCTTGGGATCGAGGCCGGAAGTCGGCTCGTCGAGAATCAGCACGTCGGGGTTGTGGATCATGGCCTGGGCCAGTCCCACGCGCTGCCGGAAGCCTTTCGAAAGCTTGCCGATGAGCCTGTTGCGGACGTCGCCGAGAGCGCAGCGGCCGGTGACCTCGTCGATTCGCTTGGCAATGTCCGCCGAGGAGATGCCCTTCAGCCTGCCGGCGAAGCGAAGATACTCGGACACCTCCATCTCCGGATAGAGCGGCGGCGTTTCCGGAAGGTATCCGATGCGCCGTTTGACCTCCAACGGGTTTTCCTGCACGTCGAAGCCGGCCACCGACGCCTTGCCGGACGTGGGCGGCAGAAAACAGGTCAGAACCCGCATGGTGGTGGTCTTCCCGGCCCCGTTCGGGCCCAGGAAGCCCACGATCTGTCCCTTTTCGACCTCGAAGGAGATGTTGTCCACGGCGACCGTGCGGGCGTATCGCTTGGTGAGACCTTCGACTTTAATCATAATTGGTTGTCCCAGAGAAGAAAGACGTGCGAATTTGGCATTTGGGCGCAAAGAGGGCGCGCAGCGTGGCGCCGAAACGGAATTCTCCTGAAGCTCTATGGTATGAAGAGCGGCAAAGGGTTGTCAAACGGGGCCTGTCGGGGGGAAGTTGCCGGCGGTTCAACGCCGGGACGGTCCAGACATCGGCTGCGTGTCGCGATTCAACTCAGTTTCAACCGATTTTCGTCCGATGGCCCTTGAGGGGATCTGGCAGAAACAGGGAGACCGCGGTCGCCAGCAGGCACAGGATTACCGCGGCGCCGAGCGCGACATTCATCACCGTAAGCCAGAACGTTGCTGGATCCGTCACGTAAACCGCCTCCCGCTCGACCAAGCCCCGCCCGCCTCCTTTCGGCCAGCCCAGAGTACTGTGGGCGCCGCGAGACGAGTCCGTCTAAGATTATAGCTCTATTAAGCCCCATTATACGACGCAGTACATTCGGTCCCCTGAACCGGCCAAACCCGACCAGGGATCGGGTTGTGGGCCGCTCCACCGCCTGGCGAGGTCCTCGAAAGCCGCGTCGTGTTCCAAGGTTCCCCATGGCAGCCTCGAAATACCCCGCGCTGCTACATTAGAGGCTTGATCCTGCCGACATTTTCCGGAATCGCGGCGCCGGCGCTGGCGACAGCGGTGGGGCTGGGCGGCGCGGCGGTGGGGGTGTGGCTGACCAACGCGCATCGCCGGGTCCGCCTGGCGGCGCCGTTGAGCGCGGGCGTGCTGCTGGGGGTGGCACTGTTCGGACTGGCGCCGGAGCTGGCGCTGGAGGCCGGCTGGACCGCCACCGCGCTGCTTTTCGCCGCGGGTTTCCTGCTGCTATTCGCGGTGGACCGCTGGGCCTATCCGGTCTGCCCGGCCTGCTCGCACGATCACGACCATGCCGCCTGCTCCACGGAATTTCACGGCTTCGCCCTGCCCCTGATCGCGGCGGCCTCGGCGCACAGCTTCATGGACGGCTGGAGCGTGGCGGCCACGCAACTGGCCGCGCCTCTCGGCCTGCGGGTGGCGGTGCCGCTGGCGATCGCGCTGCACAAATTGCCCGAAGGCATCGCGCTCGGCGGGATGCTGCGCGCGTCCGTGAAGTCGCGCCCCGGAGCGCTGGGCTGGTGCGCCGTCGCCGAAGGGACCACGCTGCTGGGTGGCGCGGCCGGGCTGTGGATGGCGCCGCGCTTAGGGAGCGGATGGATTACCTACCCGGTGGGCGTCACCGCCGGCTGGCTCTTCTACCTGGGCTGCCACGCCATACACCAGGAGTGGAAACGGCGCGGGGCCGCTCCGGCGTTTCTTTCGGCGGCGGCAGGCGCGGCGGGAGCGGCGCTCATTCAGCGGGGGGCGGAAGCGCTGCTGCGGTAGACGCATTTTCAAACGCCGTCGATTTCGGAAAGGGGCATCTCGCCAATTTCGATGAGAAACTCGTTGACTGATGTCTTGGGCAGCCGGATACCACGGTGGAACAACTCCGCAAAGTGAGTTCGGCAGGCAGCCGAGGAGAATAGTCCGAGTTCAAAGAGCCGTTTGAGAATCCAGAACGTCCCGTGAAAATCGCGGCCGAAGCTCTCTGCCAACTTTCGGCCCCAAGGGTCGTCAACGACAACCATCGCGCCTACCTCGGCCGCCTGAACAACGGCCTCTGCCTCGCCGCGATCTTCCACGCCCTGCGCCGCGCGTTCGATCAGCAGGATATCTACCGTGCCTCTGTCGTAGTCGTCGCAGCGCTCGACAAAGGCGTACGAATCCAGCACTGCCTTAAGACGATCTTTCGTCGCACGACGCCTGAACAACTCGATTTGAACCGCTCTGGGGAGCAGCACACGGGAAAACAGGAAGCTGAGCTGAGGCAGCAAATTGAGGTGGTCGAGAGCGATGACGCTGGACGCGTCTATGGTACATGCCGGCAGCCGCATGGCGTAGGCGCTAATCCTGCGGAACGAACGCAGCCAGGACCAACAGACCAAGGGCTACGGTGCCGAGCGCGATGAGGGCTTTCTTTGTCCTCTGCCCGCCCTCGACGTTCTTCAAGTGCTGCACAATTGCCAATTCTGCCTGATCGGGATTCGTGGGATCGACGACAATGACAATGAAGTTCGAGCCGACGAAGGGCTGCAACTGCGGCGCGACGTGGGGGGCAGCCATCACTGTTGTGGGCTTCTGGCTGGCCTGGCTGGCCTGGAGTTCCTGCCAGCAGGCCCCCGAGATCACCACACCGACGACGCCAAGAATCACGTCCGCCTGGTTCAGTTTCAGTGCGGACTCCTCATTGATGACAGCGGCCGGAATCTGTCGGGTGTAGGCAGGGGGCACGTACACCGTCAGTCCATTGACAGCGCCCAGGGCCTGGAGCCGGAGCGCCGTCACCTGGTCGGCCGCGCTGCCGTATGAGATAAATACCTTCATTGCTCGCCTACCCCAATTGTAGCGCTGGCGACCGCTGCCGGCCGGCTGCGCTCAAACGACAAGCACGACCCGCCACACCCCGTACGCCGCAAATACGGCCAGGCCCGCGCTCCACAGGCGGGCCCGCGCCGGGCCATCCCATAACAGCGAGAACACCATCGCCATCCCCAGGGGGCTGAGAGCATTAAACCCGATCGCGGCGCTCCAGTGGCCCTTGGCCAGCTCGAACATCGCCCGCGTGAGGCCGCAGAAGGGGCAGGACCGGCCCGTCAGCCAATGAAAACCGCAGAGGCGGAAGGCCGGCTGGGCTGGAAGCCGGAACAGCCAAAGCGCGCCGAACAGCAGCGCAATCGCCGGAATCCGCCACAACCTGGCCATCCTCACAGCGTTTCGACCGTCCGCTGCTCGAACCCGACGATTTCCTGGTAGGCCACGGTGACCGCCGCCACCGAGATGGGAATCGTCACCAGCAAGCCGACCAGGCAGCAAATCGCCCCGAGCACGTTGAGGAAGAACAGGGCCACTAGAAACATGCTGAAGCCGAAGTAGTCGTTCCGCACCACCGCGCGGCTGGCCTCCATGGCGTCCCAGAAGTCCATGCGCTTGTCCACGATAAAGAGATAGGTGAACTTGTAGCTGGCGGCCAAGACGATTCCGGGGATGATGCAGAACAGCGTCCCGATGGAGACGAAAAGCGTAATGACCAGCGAGGCCACCAGGGCGGGGACGAAGAAGTTGAACCCCGTGAACAGGTCCGCGAATTCCGCCCGGCGGCGGAGCGTATGCTTCATGCAGTAGATGAAGAAGCCGGCGGTCAACGGGCCTTGGATGATGAAGGGAACCATGGAGCCAAGAAGGAACGTGACCAGAGCCAGCGCGGCGTAGATGGGGATATCCTCCTTCACGAGGCTCCACCCTGCGCCGATCCAGCGGCCCGTCTGCGCGTTGATTCCCGGCCGGGACGCCCAAGCGGGGCCGGCCGGGGATGGAGCGGGCGCCGCCAGGGACGCGCCGCACTGCGGGCAGAAACTGACGCCCGGGCCAACCTGCGTACCACAACTGTGACAAAACATGAGATCTCCTCAGGGTCCATACGAAGACCCGCGGCCGGTTGTTCCACCCTAACTCGCCAGGAGCGCGGGAGCGTCCTCAGGGTTTCGCGCCAGACGCCCGCGCCGTCTCGCCTGGACCGCTCTGACGTTCGCGGCTCGAAAGGCATCATACCATCCCGCGCTGCGCGCCGTTTTATCATGGAATCAGCAATGTTCCGACTGGACAGACTCACTCAGAAAGCGCAAGAGGCGGTGCAGCAGGCGCAAGCCATCGCCGAGAAGAACCAAAGCCAGGTGATGTTCCCGCTGCACTTGCTGGTGGCCCTGGCCGAGGAGAAGGAAGGTATCGTCCGGCCCGTGCTGGAGAAGTGCGGCGCGCATCCGGACGCGATCCTGGGCGAGGCCGCGCGGATGATCGCGAGCCTGCCCAAGACGGCGGGAGCGCAGCCCGGGATGTACCTTTCGCAGCCCTTGAACCAGGTGCTGGAGCGGGCCTTCGACGAGGCCGGGCGCTTCAAGGACGAGTTCGTCTCGACCGAGCACCTGCTGCTGGCCATCGCCGAGCAGCGCGGCGACCCGGCCGGCCAGCTCCTCGACCGCGCCGGCGCGACGCACGACGCCATCCTCAAAGCCCTGGTTTCGGTCCGCGGCGGCCAGCGGGTCACCGACCAAAGCCCCGAATCGAAGTACCAGGCCCTCGAGCGCTACGCTCACGACCTCACCGATTCCGCCCGCAAGGGCAAGCTCGACCCCGTCATCGGCCGCGACGAAGAGATCCGGCGCGTGATGCAGGTGCTCAGCCGCCGCACCAAGAACAACCCGGTGCTCATCGGCGAGCCCGGCGTCGGCAAGACCGCCATCGTCGAAGGCCTCGCCCAGCGCATCGTCCGAGGCGACGTGCCGGACCAGCTCAAGAACAAGCGCCTGGTGGCGATCGATCTCGGCTCCATCATCGCCGGCGCCAAGTTCCGCGGTGAATTCGAGGACCGGCTCAAAGCCGTCGTCAAGGAGATTGTCGATTCCGAAGGCGAGATCATCTGCTTCATCGACGAACTGCACACGCTGGTGGGGGCCGGCTCGGCCGAGGGCGCCATCGACGCCGCCAATCTGCTCAAGCCCGCGCTGGCCCGCGGCGAGCTGCGGTGCATCGGCGCCACCACGCTCAAGGAATACAAGAAGTACGTGGAGAAGGACGCCGCGCTGGCGCGCCGCTTCCAGACTGTGCTGGTCGGCGAGCCTTCCGTGGACGATACCATCGCCATTCTGCGCGGCCTCAAGGAGAAGTTCGAGATCCACCATGGCGTGCGCATCAAGGATTCCGCCATCATCGCCGCCGCCGTGCTTTCGCACCGCTACATCGCGGACCGTTTCCTGCCGGACAAGGCCATCGACCTCATCGACGAGGCCGGCTCCGCGCTGCGCCTGCAAATCGGCTCCATGCCGATCGAAATCGACGACCTGGACCGCCGCATTTCACACCTCGAGATCGAGCGTCAGGCGTTAAGCAAGGAGAACGACGCCGGCTCGCGCGAACGGCTGCGCCACGTCGAGGACGATCTCGAGCGGCTGCGCGGCGAAGCGGCCGGATTGAAGGAACGCTGGAACCGCGAAAAGAGCGCCATACAGCGCGTGCGCCAGCTCAAAGAGGAGCAGGACGCCCTGCGGCAGCAGGAGGAGAAGGCCAGCGGCGCGCGCGACTGGGAGAAGGCCGCCGAGCTGCGTTACGGGCGCCTCTCGCAAATCGAGAAGGACATACAGGCCGCCGAGCAGGAGCTGGAATCGGTCAAGGAAACCGCGCTGCTCCAGGAAGAGATCGGCGAGGACGATATCGCCCGCATCGTGGCCAAGTGGACCGGCATCCCGGTGGCGCGCATGATGGAGGGCGAAATCCAGAAGCTGGTTCAGATGCCGGACCGCCTCAAGGACCGCGTGGTCGGGCAGGACGAGGCCGTGCGCCTGGTATCCAACGCCATTCTGCGCAACCGCGCCGGCCTGAGCGATCCCGCCCGGCCCATCGGCAGCTTCATTTTCCTCGGCCCCACCGGCGTCGGCAAGACCGAGTTGGTGCGCGCCCTGGCCCACTACCTCTTCGATGACGATAAGGCCATGATCCGCGTGGACATGTCCGAGTACATGGAGAAGCACGCCGTGTCCCGCATGATCGGGTCGCCTCCGGGATACATCGGCCATGAGGAAGGCGGCCAGCTTGTCGAACAGGTGCGCCGCCGTCCTTATTCGGTGGTCCTGTTCGACGAGATCGAGAAGGCCCACCCGGATGTCTTCAACGTGCTGCTCCAGATTCTGGACGATGGCCGCCTGACCGATGGCCAGGGCCGCACGGTCAGCTTCAAGAACACCGTGATCGTCATGACTTCCAACATCGGCACCGGGATGCTGGATAAGAACACCATCGGATTCTCCGTGAACGACCGGAATAGGAGCGGCGACGATACCCGCAAGCGGCTGCTGGACGCGCTGCGCACCGCCTTCCGGCCGGAGTTTCTGAACCGCGTGGACGATATCATCGTATTCAACACGTTGAGCCGCGAGCATCTCACGCGGATTGTCGACATTCAGTTGGACGCCGTGAGCAAGCTATTAAGGGAGCGCAAGATCGGGCTGGAGGTCACGGCCGCGGCGAAGGATCTGATCGTTGCCGAAGGCTACGACCCGCAGTACGGGGCCCGTCCCATGCGGCGCGCCATTCAGCGCCTGGTGCAGGACCCGCTGGCGCACAAGCTGATGCGGGGCGAGATCGTGGAAGGCGACGCCGTTTTGGCGGACGCGAAGAAAGGCGCCGGGGTGCTGGAGTTTTCCAAACTGGAAGCCATCAGCCTTCAGCCATCAGCCGTCAGCTAAAACCGAGACCGCGGGGGGCGTGTGGCGCGGAGACGAGGCGATGTGCTCTGTAGGGGCCGGGCGTGCCCGGCCCGAAGTCTGAGGAACGAGTCGGGCGACGCAGAACTAGCTGATGGCTGAAGGCTGATGGCTAAAGGCTATTGGAGTTACCTATGAACACCTTAAAGACCGCTGTGCTACTTGGCCTTCTGGCCGCCGTACTGCTGATCGGAGGCCAGGCGATCGCCGGACGCCAGGGGCTCTATGTGGGCCTGGGGCTTGCGATCATGATCAACTTCGCAAGTTATTTCTTCTCCGATAAGATCGCCCTTTCCATGTACTCGGCGCAGCCGGTGAGCGAAACCGAGAACCCCGAGGCGTACCGCCGCGTCGCGCCCATCGTGCACGGCCTGTGCCATCGCATGGGCCTGCCCATGCCCAAGCTGTACCTGATTCCCGAGGATTCGCCCAACGCTTTCGCCACCGGCCGCGGCCCGTCGCACGCCTCGGTGGCCTTCACCACCGGGATCCTGCGGCTCATGAACGATAACGAGATCGAAGGCGTGGTGGCGCACGAACTGGGCCACGTGCTGCACCGCGACATCCTGATCAGCTCGGTGGCGGCCACGCTGGCCGCGGCCATCACGTTCCTGGCCCGCATGGCATTTTTCTTTGGCGGATCGAGCCGCGACGACGACAACCGCGGCGGCGCTCTAGGCGCGATCCTCATGATGATCCTGGCGCCCATCGCCGCCATGCTCATACAGATGGCCATTTCGCGCTCGCGCGAGTACGATGCCGACGCGGCTTCGGCCAAGTACGTGGGCTCGCCCTACCCGCTCATCAATGGCTTGAAGAAGCTGGAAGGCTGGTCGAAGAGCATTCCCATGGACGCCACGCCATCCACCGCGCATATGTTCATCATCAAGCCCTTCACCGCCGGCGGCATGAAGACCCTGTTCTCGACGCACCCCTCGACGGACTCCCGCATCGCCCGCTTGCAGGCGATGCGATGAACGAAGTCCGCGTCAACCGGAAGGCGGCCGAGCGGGTCGCCTCGGGACACCCGTGGATTTTTTCGAGCGACGTCACGGATCGAGACGGCGCGCAGCCCGGCGAGGCCGTCAAGGTGGCCGACCCGCGCGGCCGGCCGCTCGGGACGGCGCATTATAGTTCCACCTCGGAAATCACGCTGCGGATGCTCTCGCCGCAAGTCGAGGAGATCGGCCGCGATTTTTTCCTGCGCCGCATCCGAGCCGCGGAGGAGCACCGGCGCGCGGTGGTACGCCACAGCGATGCCTATCGCGTGGTACACGGCGAGGCCGACCTGCTTCCCGCTCTGGTTGTGGACCGTTATGGGGACTACCTGGTGATGCAGACGCTCGATCAGGGGATGGACGCGGCCAAGGGCGATATCGCATCCTGCCTCGAAGAGATCTTCCATCCGCGCGGCATCGTGGCCCGTAACGACGTAGCCGTCCGAGCCAAAGAGAACCTGCCGCAGGAATGCTGCGTGGCCTCAGGCGAGATTCCCGAGTTGGTCACGGCGCACATGAACGGCCTCGCCCTGCGCGCGGACCTGCTGCGCGGGCAGAAGACCGGCATTTTCCTCGATCAGCGCGAGAACTACCGCGCGGCCGCGCATTACGCGCGCGGCGGGAAGGCGCTCGATTGCTTCACCTCGACCGGCGGCTTCGCCCTGCACCTGGCGGCGCATTGCGAATCCGTCGAGGCCGCGGATAGCTCGGCGGGCGCGCTGGCCATTGCCCGCGCCAACGCGGAGGCCAACGGGATCGCCAACATCGAATTCAACGAGTCCGACGTCTTCGATCTGCTGGCCGGGTACGCCTCCGCGCGCCGCAGGTTCTCCATGGTGGTGCTCGATCCGCCGGCCTTCGCGAAATCGCGCCGCAACCTGGACCCGGCGGCGGGCGCCTACAAGGAAATCAACCTGCGCGCCCTGCGCCTGCTCGGCCCCGGCGGCATCCTGGTGACGTGCTCGTGCTCGCACCACGTAAGCGAGGCCATGCTGCTCGAGGTGGTGGCCCAGGCGTCGCTTGACGCCAACCGCGCTCTGCGCGTTTTGGAGCGCCGCACCCAGAGCCAGGACCACCCCATCCTGCTCACCGTGCCCGAGACCCACTATTTGAAGTGTTTGATTCTGGAAGTGATGTAGCGCGAGTCCGCGCGCCGCGCAACTGTCCAGATTGAATTGTCCGGCGGAATCCCGTACAATTGAACCATGCCCCAAACGGCCAATCGCACCGCTCGTATCGAAGCTCGAATTGCGCCCGATGCGCTTCGGGTCGTCAGGCGCGCCGCCCGGATCCAGGGCCGCAGCATCAGCGATTTCCTGGTGACGGCCGCTCAGGAGGTCGCACACCGGACAATCGATGAGGCCCAAGTCGTTCGCCTGTCGGTGGAGGACCAGCGGCGCTTCGTCAAGCTAATTCTGAATCCGCCGGCTTTTGCGCCTGCCCTGAAGCGCGCGAAGAGGGCCCACGCCCGCTTGATCGCATCGCCGCAATGACCGGTTCATTTCTTGTCGAGCCGCTTGCGCCAGGCCTCGATCGCACTGGGTTCACGTGTGGCGTCGATGCGCTCGACCGGTATTTTCTACGCCAGGCCGGTCAGGATGTGCGCCGCCGCGCCACGGCCTGTTTCGTGGCTCGCGAGATCGCCACTGGGAAAACTGCCGGATACTACACATTGGCCGCGGGCGGCGTCCTTCTCGCGGAGATGCCCGCCCGGTTTGCCAAGCGGCTGCCGCGCTATCCTTCCGTTCCTGTCGCGCGTCTTGGACGCCTGGCGGTGGCTCTCGCCTATCGCGGCCTTAAACTCGGAGGAGCCCTGCTGTGGGACGCGGTAGACCGCGCCGCCCGGTCCGAGATTGCCGTTTACGCGCTGGTGGTCGATGCCAAGGATGAACAGGCGGAGAGTTTCTATCGCCATCATGGCTTCGTCGCATTTGGCGGCTCGCCGCGGAAACTCATTTTGCCCTTGTCAAGCCTGAGGTAGCGCGATTCCGCGCGGCATAGCGCCTTGGTGGGCGTAGGGGTCGGGCATGCCCGACCCCTACCGGAGTTGTGAGAATTCGGTGGGACTCAGGTAAACCGATTCGGTCTTTTGCACGATCGGCCCGGCGGCCTCGGAATCGGCTTTCACCTTGATCCACTCGGGGTTGTTGCGGAAGTCGACCCAGTTCTTGTCGGCGGCTTCGCGGCTGGGATGCGCCAGAATGTAGATCAGCGTGTTGCCGGACCTCTCCGGGTCTTGAGGAACCCAGTAGCCGATACTTTCCATGTTGTGCCGCTTGAAGATGGCGATGGTGTGATCGCGGAAGCGGGCCTTGAGAGCCTCCAGCTTCCCCGGGTAACAGGTGTAGGTCCGCAGCTCATAGACGCGGCTTTGCGCGCCGGCGAAACCGGCGGCGAACACCAGGAGCAACAGGAATTTACGCATAGAGATAGTGTAGTATGCCGGGATGAAGCTGTCAGCGTTCAGCGGTCAGCTTTCAGCTAAAACCAAGACCGCGCGACTCTCTCGCCGGTCGTATGGAAAATGCGGCGAGGCCTTGCAGGGGCGCAGCATAACCGGCCCGCAGTTGTCTTGGCTGAAAGCTGAACGCTGAACGCTGACAGCTTTCTACGATCTTTCTCGTTGACATACGATCCACCTCGTAGTATTCTTCTTCCATGCCCCCGCTTCCCACCGGAGCCGAGCTCGAAATCCTGGCCGTGCTCTGGCGGCTCGGCCCGAGCACCGTGCGCGAGGTCTACGCGGCTCTCGACAAGAACAGCGGCTACACCACCACGCTCAAGCAGATGCAGGTGATGACCGAGAAGGGCTTGCTCACCCGCAGCGAGCGCTACCGGTCGCATGTTTATGAGGCCGTAGCGCCCATGGAAGACACGCAGCAGCAGATCGCGGGCGACCTGCTCCGCCGCGCGTTTGGGGGGTCGGCGGCGAACCTGGTGTTGGGCGCGCTGAAAGCCCAGCCGGCGTCGGACGAAGACTTGGCCGAGATCCGGCGCGTGTTGAAGGAGTTCGAGAAAAGGGAGAGATCCCGATGAGCGCGGTCGAGCTTGTATTGAGGCAGCCATGGGTAGCGCGGGCGGGTTGGACGCTCGTTCACTTCCTGTGGCAAGGCACATTGATTGCGGTACTTCTGGCGGCCGTCCGCGGCGTGGCGGGACGGCGGCTCACGGCCCGCGCGCGGTATGCGATGGCCTGCCTCGCCCTCGGGTTGATGACGCTGGCGCCGCTGGCCACCTTCCTGGCGGCGGGCAACCCGGACGCGCGCGCCCTGCCTGCGCCGGTCTGGCGCGTGTCCGGGGGCGCGGCCTGGGAGCGGGCCTTGCCGTGGCTGGTGGTGGTGTGGCTCTGCGGGGTGGCCGTGTTCTCCGTGCGGCTGATCGGCGGCTGGCGGCTCACCGCGCGGTTGCGGAAGGTGGCCGTGCGGCCCGCTCCACCCGAATGGCGGCAGGCCCTCGAAGGGTTGATCCGCCGCATGCGCGTTTCCGCGCCGGTGCGCCTGCTGATTTCCTCCCGCGTGGCCGTGCCTATGGTGGTGGGATGGCTGCGGCCGGTGATCCTGATGCCCGCGGCGGCCCTGACCGGGCTGCCGCTCGAACAAGTGCAGGCGCTGCTCGCGCACGAACTGGCGCACATCTTCCGTCACGACTACCTGGTAAACATCCTGCAAAACGTCGCCGAAGCGCTGCTGTTCTACCACCCCGCGGTGTGGTGGGTGTCCGGGCAGATCCGCACGGAACGCGAGTTGTGCTGCGACGACCTGGCGGTGGCCGCGTGCGGCGACGCGCTGACCTACGCCTACGCGCTGGCGGACCTGGATTCCGGGCGGCGGTCGCGCCTCAAAGCCGCTCTGGCGGCCGATGGCGGTTCCCTGCTGCAACGCCTTCGCAGGCTGGCCGGCGAATCGGAGGCGCTCTCGCACAATCTGCCGGGGCCCGGCACGGCGTGGGCTTTGAGTCTGCTGTGGCTGGCGGGCATCGGCGCGGCTGCGATTCACGGGGCCCAGACCCCCGTGGCGCATGTCTTCCACGCCACGCCCCAGCCCTCCGCCGCGGCAAGCGTTGCCCCGACGCCGGTGTCGCCGCCGAGGAAAGTCCGCGCGCCCGCTTCGCCCGTCGTTTCCGCGCTGCTGTTCGATCCGTTCTTCGCGCCGCCCCAGGCGGCGGTCGCGGGCGCTTCCGGAGCCGAGAAACTCAAGAACGCCCGCGTGGAGGGGACGGTGTCCAGCCTGACCGGCGAACCGTTGAAGAAAGCCACGGTGCGCCTGACGACGAATAGCGCGCCGGCGAACCAGGGGCCGGCGTCGTACGCGGAAACCACCGACGATGCCGGCAAGTTCGCAATCGAGGATGTCCAGCCCGGCAGCTACACGCTCTCCGCAACGAAGACAGGCTTCCTTCCGGCCCGGTACGGCGCTCGTACGCCCACAGCGCCTGGCGCGACCCTTACGGTGGCCGAGGGTGCGGCGCTCAAGGACCTGGACATCAAACTGACGCCGCAAGGCATCCTAGCGGGCCGCCTCACGGACTATGACGGCGAGCCGGTTCCGCATGGGTGGGTGAAGCTGTTCAGCACTGTGTACGTAAATGGCCGGCGGCAGTACAACCACATGACCTACCGGACCAACTCCCTGGGCGAGTTCAGCTTGGGCAACGTCTCGCCGGGGCGCTATTACCTGAGCGGGGAGGTGCTGGAGCAATCCCCGGACGTGGAACCCGGCATGGGCGACGTGGCGACGTACTATCCCAACGCGCTCGAGCCGGCCGCCGCCACCCTGATCGAGGTAACCGCCGCCGCCCGCCTGGAAGGAATCAACCTACGGCTTCGCCGCGAACGCGTCTATTCGGTCACCGGCAGGGTGATGTTGAACGGCGCGCCGGTGAAGGCCCAGGTGAGCTTTTCGGTGATACCGCCGATGGGCCGACCATCCTGGCCGTCGCAAACGCTGGACGACGGCTCGTTCCGGATGCACGACCAGCTTCCGGGCGTCTACACGCTGCTGTGCTACGGCGGGGCGCCGGCCCTGCGCACGGTGAGCGGGAGGCTGCAATTCACGATCAAGGACTCGAACCTCAATGGGCTGCCGTTCGCGCTCGACCAAGGGGTGGAGGTGAACGGGGTCCTCAAAGTGGATGGGGCGGATTGGCAGAGCCAGTTCACCCAGCCCGGCAGCCCTTCGGGCGCGCCCTCGCCCGTATCGCGGCCATACGTGCGGCTGATCCCCGACGAAGAAGTGGGCGTATCGCGCGTGGCGACGGCCAACGACGACGGGACGTTTCAGATGCAGCCGATCGGGACAGGCAGGTATCGGCTTGGCGTAATGCCCCTGCCGAAGGGAGCATACGTGAAATCGGCGCACTACGGCCAGGAGGATGTCACCCGCGCACCGCTCGAGATCGGAGGGCGGGCCGCCCCTCTGGAGATCGACATATCCTTGAAAGCGGCCACCATCACGGGCGCCTTGAGCGGCGACAATAGCGAGCCGCTATCCGGAGTTCAAGTGACGGCATGGCCGAAGGTCCCAAACCTGGGGGACTCGGCGCTCGGGGTGAAATCCGCCTCCACGGACCAGAGGGGCGCGTTCAGCATTGCGGGATTGCCGCCCGGCGAGTATTACGTCGCCGCATGGGAAGAAATCGATTCCGGCCTGCGGACGTACCCGGATTTCCTGGCGAAGTTCACGGACCGGGCAGCGGCCGTGAAGTTGGATGAAGGCTCGCAAGCGAGCGTGGCTGTCAAGCTGATCCCGAGGGATGCGGTCGCCGCCGAGGCGGCCAAGCTGCCGTAGGGAGGAATCGTGCGCAGACTGTCTATAGCGTTGCTGATCGGCGCCGCCGCCTTCGCGCAGCCCGCCGAGGCTCCCAGGAAGCCCCACGTAGCCGGGCGAGTCGTCAAGCAGAATGGCGAACCCCTGCGCCACGCGACGGTCACGTTGCTCGGCAGGGAACGGTACACCGGCACTGCCGACGCGAACGGCGCGTTTGCCTTCGATGGCATCGCGCCCGGCAGGTATGCGCTGATCGCCCAGCGCGTCGGCTACGCATCGCAGAAATACGGCGCGGCCGCGCCGCTGGACCGCAGTTGCCACGGACTCGACGATTTCAACCTCCAGGAGGACCGCGCGGACTGGGGCTTCGACATTGTCGGCAACTTCCGGCAATGCATCGAGCGCGCTCCGGGCACGATGCTGGCTCTGACGGCGGACCTGGAGATGAAGGACCTCGTGATTCGAATCGCGCAACTGGGAGTGATCGGCGGCAAGGTCACGAACCAGGATTCCGAGCCTGCGTCAGGGCAAGTCATGGCCACGGTCCGTGAACCAGGGGCAAAAAGCGCTCGAATCGTGTCCACGTCCACCATCGGCCCCGACGGCGAGTACACCGTCGGCGACCTGCTGCCGGGCCGCTATTATCTTTTCACCAGAGGCGCCAACCCGCTGACTGGAACTCAAGACCGCCTAAGCAAACCGCCCCTGGAGGCCGAAGTCCCGACGTACTACCCGAGCGCGCTCGATGAATCCGAGGCCGTGCCCGTGGATGTGAAGGCCGGGGAGGTATTGCGGGGAGTGAACATCCTCGTGCGGCGGGGGCGCGTCTTCTCGATCCGCGGCACGGCCGCCATGCCGGCGGGCGGCGGTCTGGCGGGGACCATGCTCGCGACACTCGCGCCGAAAGAAGGAGCAACCGGTTCCTCGTATGTTGCGATGGCTATCGTCGGGGCCGATGGGACGTATGCATTCCGCAATGTGGCCTCCGGCGCGTACGTCATTTCCTGCCGGACGCAGGCTCTGTTCGGGCGCCGGGAGGTGGTTGTCTCGGCAGCCGACGTGGAGGGCGCAAATCTAACCATGGTCCCTGGCATTGCCATGGCGGGCGCTGTGAAGGTGGAAGGCGTCACTCCGGGGACTTGGCCCACCGTGACGCTCGCCGCGGTGGACGGAAGCTCCGCGGCCAGCTCGGCGAGGTTCGATGCCAACGGGGCGTTCACATTCCCATCGAGCGTAGCGCCGATGGCCTACATGGTTCGCCTCACGGCGCTGCTGCCGGGCACGTACGTGAAGTCCATTCGCTACGGCAACCAGGATGCGCTCCGCGGGCCGCTGGATCTCACCGGCGGCGCTTCGGGCAGCCTCGATATCGTGCTTTCCTCGAAAGCCGCCGCCCTTACGGGCAAGGTGACTGACGCCAGGGGCGATGCCGCGCTGGGTGTACTGGTCACCGCCTGGCCACGGAAGGCGGAAGTGACCGGCGGGGTCCACTCCGCCAGCACGGATCAAAACGGCCGCTACGAGATCGCGGACTTGGGGCCGGGCGATTACTTTGCCGCTGCGTGGGAAGACATCGATCCCGGATTGGCCGAGGCCCCCGAGTTCCTGGCGCGCTTTCAAAACCAGGCCGCTGCCGCGCACCTGGAAGAAGGCGCCCGCGCCAGCGCGGATGTGAAACTGGTCCCTCGCGAGCGGACTGACGCAGAAGCGGCCAAGCTCCCGTAAGTGGGGCGGACCTCCCGGTCTGCCTTCTTATAATGGCCAGGGACAAACAGATCTCTCCACGCGGCGCAAGAATGGCGCATTGGGACAGATTAGTCTGTCCCGGGCCCTACTTCGTATGCCCGATTTCGTAGACGTAGATCTTGTGTTCGGTGGAGCCCGTCTTGACGACTTTCAGACGGGTGGGATTCCAGCCCCGGATCGGATAATCGGTCGAGACGACGCGCGCTCCGGGGCGGAGGTACTTCTCGAGGTTGGGTTTGAGCCGCTCGTTGGAGCTGGTGAGCAGGTACATGGTGACCACGGTGGCCGGGCTGAGGTCCACGTGCAGGGCGCTGGCCTGGATGATCTTGACGCGGTCCTGGAGGCCCAATTCCCGAATCCGCCGCTCGGCGGCGCGGCAGAGTTCGGGCATCATCTCGATGCCGACGCCGCGCGCGCCGAAGCTGCGCGCCGCTGTAATCACCACGCGGCCGTCGCCGCTGCCCAGGTCGTAAACCACGTCGCCGGGCTTGACGGCCCCGTATTCCAGTATGGTTTCCACCAGGGTCTGCGGCGTGGGGATGTACGGCGCGAGGTTCTCAAATTGCTGGGCCGGGCAAGGAAGACCGGCCGCTACGGCAAGCAACGCGGTGGCGAGAACTCGCATAATTACCGCGACGGCGCGCCCGCCGTCCTCCCAAACTTCGATTTTACGATACGGCCCATGATTTCGCTCAAGGAGAAAAACATGTCCCGCGGCCGGCTGATGGTGTACTGGGCGCCCTTGAGGGCGTGGACGGCGCCGCCGATGGCGTCCCGCCCCAGGTTGTTCTGCGGGTTCAGGTTGTAGCTCATGTAGAACACCGGGAATTTGACCTCGCCCAGGTCCTTTAGTGCGTCCGGCGGAACCGATTCGTCCCCTGCCGCTTTCGGCCCTGCAATAATGACGGCGTCCGGCTGGTCCGGGTTGCCGCCGATTTCCCGCGACAGAAAGCCCGACAGGAATTCCGCGTCGGCGTGCTTCCTGGCCAGCTTCTTCAGGTCTATCGTACCCAGATTGAGGGACTTAAGCGCCGCGCCCAACGCCGGAAAGTCGATTCCGGAAGCCTGCTCCTGGCGGTAGATCACACGCTGTTCTTGCATGTTGAAGGCGACTACGGAGAATTTCCCGATGCGGGGATCGCGCGCGAGGCCCCTGAGAATGGCGACCAACGCGCTCGTATCGGACGGCTGAAGCGCGGCCGAGGACTCGTCCTGCGGGGCGAAATTGACGATCGCCTTCACGCTGAGCGCCGGATCGCGCTCCCGGCGCTGGACGGGGGGTTCCTCCCGGAAGGGCTCCGTGTCGGCCGCCAGCACGGCGCCCGCGGCGATGTTGAGCGGCATCTGCCGGTCTCTCGGCGGCAGAATCGCCTCGACATCCCAATTCGAGGAGCACACCCGCCTGGCGCGATCGCGCATCAGCCAGGACACGTGGTACTTCCCTTCCCCGACGTCGAACGCGCCCCGGAGATTCGCGTCGCCCTTGGCATCCCCATCGATCTCCGGGACCGGCACGTGCTGGGAGAAGTAGACCGGCGCCTGGGGACGGGCCGCCGGGACCACCCGAAAAACCATGGTGAGCTGGTTAAGACCGCCCGCGAGTTCCTTCAGCGGGACAGTCACCTCGTAACCCGAGTGGTACTTGAGGTCGAAACCGAGCGAGGGCTTGGTGGAATTGACCGTGCAAGGGAGGTCCTTGCGCGTCTCGTCGTGTTCCAGGACGGCTGCATCGGAGAACAGCGGCCGCGCCGCGCCTCCCGAGACCGGCATGAGTTCCTGGGCGTGAAGCGCCGCCGCGGTAGCCGCCAATGCGCCTAAAACGAATCGCGTCTTCCTCACCAGGCCACACTCAACGCTGTTCGTATTATGCCTCAGATGGCGGCTGGTAAAATGGGAGCGGAGGGGGGAGATGGGCTTGTTCGGCTCGGATAGGGAGAAGGAACAGAGCGCCGAGATCCCTTCGCCGGAGGGATTGCCCCCGGACGTCGTCGTCAGCCCCGATATCCGGCGCGCGCAACGCGTCCCCCCGGGACAATCCCGAACCAGAAAGTGGCCCGTGCTGGATGCCAGCGGGCCGCCCGCCATCGACTTGGCCAAATGGCGCTTCCGGATGGCCGGGTTGGTGAACCGGGAAGCCGAATGGACTTGGCGGGAATTCCTCGGTCTTCCGCGCGTCCGGGTCTTCGCAGATTTCCATTGCGTGACGCGCTGGTCGCGCCTCGGCAACCTTTGGGAGGGAGTCTCCACCCGCGAGTTGCTTGAGCGGTCGGGCGGCGCATCCCCGGAGGCGCGCTATGCGATGGTCCGCGGGTACGACCGCGGCTGGACCACCAACCTGCCGATCGAGCACTTTCTGGCCGAGGATGCCCTGGTGGCGATTCTTCACGACGGCGAGCCTATCGCGGCCGAACACGGAGGCCCGGCGCGGCTGATCGTTCCGCGCCTGTACGCCTGGAAAAGCGCCAAGTGGATCGCGGCGGTCGAGTTGATGGCCGGCGACCGCCCCGGCTTCTGGGAATCCAACGGCTACCACATGCGTGGCGACCCGTGGACCGAGGAGCGCCACGGCGGAGCCTAATGCACCGTCGCCGCCCGGCGGCGCTTCAGGTGGCGGCAGGAAACGTACGGCGCCCCCGCCGGCGGCGGTTCGGATACCATTCCAGTCTGAATCTCGTCGAGCATGCTGGTGACGTGCAGACTTGAGCGGTCGAAACCGCGAGCTTCGAGCGCGGCGCGGACTTCCTCCATCCGCCCCGCATAGGCTGGGAACTCGACCAGGGTCGCATCTTCCTCCGACTCCCGGCCGTCGCCATAGCGGTAGACCACCGCGGCGTCGTGAAAGATCTCGGGGCTAATCGGAAACGGAACCTGCGCCAGCGCTTCCAGCAGGGATTCCAGGTCGCGCGGCTTCACGCAGATCGAAACGGAAACCAAATCCCCTTCGCTCCCCGACAGCGAAGGGCCGGCCGAGGCCGTTTTGGGCCAGACGCTCATCGACTCCTCCAGCATCCGGCGGCCAGACTGCCAAAAACGAAAAAACCCTGGAGCCCAAGGGCGCCAGGGTCGAATGTTCTCGAACAGACCGACTCACCTTTAGCACTTTTTTTCGTGGTTGCAATTAGCCAGACTCAAAGAGCCTTAAATCAATCCACGTCACCTAAAACATACCACGGAACGGGAGCCGATGCAACGGGATTTACAGCGGGATTTACAGCGGGACCTGCGGCGAGGCGTCTGCGTCCGGGTTTGAATTCTCGATAGCGGCACGGTACGCCCGCTCAATCCGCTCCGCCAAATCCGGCCCTCTCATGAACCGGCGCGGGCGCTATCCTCATTTGGGCTGCGCGGGCGGCGGGAAGAACTCCGGATCGAGCGTCACCGAAGCCTTCTTGACCAGGTCTTGGAGCGCCTGCTGATTCCGCTGCGGACCCAGCTTGCTCTCCAGGCTGGGCCGCGCCTCTTCGAAGCTCTTGACGCCCTTGGATTCCAGCTTGATCAGATGGTAGCCGAACTGGGTCCTCACGGGCTCGCTCAACTCGCCCGGCTTGAGCGCGAATGCCGCCTGGTCGAAAGCGGCGACCATCGCGCCGTGCGAGAAATCCCCGAGGTCGCCGCCCTTGGCCCCGCTGCCCGCGTCGTCGGATTCCTCCGTGGCGATCTTGGCGAAATCTTCACCTCCCGCGATCCTCTGGCGCAAGGCCTGCGCCTTGGCCAGCGCCTCGGCGTCGGTCAGATCCTTCTGGCCGGTCTTGACTGGAACCTGCGAACCTTGGAAGCGGATCAGGATGTGGCGCGCGCGCGCCTGCTCGAACTCGGTCTTGTGGTCGTCGTAGTACTTCCGCAACTCGGCTTCGGCGGGCTTGGCGCTCTTGGCGATCTCCACCATCGTGACGTTCGCCAGGAGGTTCTCGACCTGGAAATGAAACTCCGCCGTCTGGTCCAGCTTCTGGCGGCGGCCTTCTTGCGCCAGGACGAGCATCTGGACCAGGTTGTTGGCGAACTGCGTGCGGTTGGCGCCCCGGGTCTGGGCCCTGTATTGCTCCGGCAAAGAGTCGATAATCCGGTCGAAATCCGCTGCGGTGATCTTCCGTTCGCCCACGGCGATGACCACTCTGTCCGGAGGAACGGCCGGAGCGGGTGGGCCGGGCAGCGGCAGGAGAAACGTATTGGGCGGCAGAGGCGCCTGGCCGGCAGGCGTGGGCGCCGGCGTCTGCGCCAGCAGACACGCCGCTGGAAGAAGAATACAGAGGTTGCGGAGATGCGTCATTTCTTCATCTTACCAGCCACGCCGCTCCGGGCCGGCCCTCGTTGCGCCCGGCTTGCTCCATCTGCCACACTGGTCTTCGATGCGCTTGAAGCTCCTGCTGCTGGCCTTGGCGTGCGCTCCGGGAGCGCTGGCGCAAGGCGATGCCCTTCCCTCCGCGGAGACGCTCACCTACCGGGTCGAATGGCGCCTGATTACGGCCGGCAGGGCCCGGCTCGAATGGAGCGCCGCGCCGCAGCCCCAGCCGGGATGGCAGGCCAAGCTGCACCTGGAATCGACCGGGCTGGTCTCCAAGCTCTATAAGGTGTGGGACGATTACGCCGCCGGCCTCGACCAGGGCATGTGTGTGGCCTACTCGCAGTTGACTTCCCAGGAAGGCAGCCGCCAGCGCGAGACCAAAATCACCTTCGACTCCCGGACCAGGAAGGCCAGTTACCTGGAGCGCGACCGCCTGAAGAACGCCGTGCTGTTGTCGCACGAAATCGATATCCCGCCGTGCACCCACGACGTGATCGGCGGGCTTTACTTTCTGCGGACGCTGAACCTCGAACCCGGGCAGAGCGCGCAGGCCCCGGTCAGCGACGGGAAAAGGGCCGTCATGGCCAGGATCGAGGCGCAGCAGCGCGAAGATATCAAGGTCCCCGCCGGCTCTTTCAAGACGGTCCGTTACGAGTTGTACCTGTTCAACAACGTTTTGTACCACCGCTGGGCGCATCTTTACGTGTGGCTCACCGACGACCGGCGCAAACTGCCGGTGCAGCTCCAGGTGCGGATGCAGATCGCCATCGGCACTATCACCTTCGAGCTGGAGAAACGCGAATAGCGTCCCGCGGGGCGAAATCAGCACACTCGTTGCTGCTCGAGTTGCGGACGCAGGCCGACGCAGCCGCCGGATGCGCCCTTCTGTTCCTACTGCGGACAGCGGCTCGGATAGCCGGCCCTACCGATTCGGCGGCTTCTCGCCCGGCCGCATCAGGGTAGGGGCCTTCTTCTGGGAGTCCTTTTCCGCCGCTTTGGCCTCGGCCGATTGGTTGGCGCTGCCGTCGGCGGGAGCCATGGCGGCCGCGCGATCCTTCTTTTCCTTCTCCTCGCGCGCGGCGACATCCGCGGCGCGTCCGTCCAAGTCCTGCCTGGCGGCGTCCAGACTGTCGGACGCGGTCTCGATCGCCTGTTCGAGCGAGAAGGCGTAGCTGTCCAGGTCTTTCGGCTTGCTCTCCTGTATCCTGCGCAGCGTGGAAAGCGTATCGGATTCAACCCGCTCCACGGCGGCGATCCCCTTCTTCAGGTCCAGCTTGCGCGCCAGCGCGTCGTCGGTCACATCGTCCATGGCGTCGACGATCTTCGCATAGGCGTCCAGCGCCTGATGGATCAGGATGGAGCGGCCGGGCCTGTCCCTCGCGAGCAGGTTCCTGACCAGATCCACTCGCTGCTTGGCGAAGCTCGCGTAGGCTTCGAGGCGCAAGTCGGGTTCCTGCGCCTCGCGGATCTGTTCGACTTCGGCGGAGGTAAGAAAATCGCTCTGCGCGCCGAGGGAAGCCGCCAGCGCCAGCAAACACGGCAGGAGTTTCATTTGTGTTTGCCCTCCATCAGCCCGATCAGCAGGTCGTCGTGGACCTGCTGGACGCGCGCCTTGACCTTGTCCAGCAAAGGCCGGTCCGCGTAGCTCATCTCCTGCTGGAACGTGTCCAGCCGGCGCAGCAGGTCGCGGGTTTCAATCTCCGCCTTCTTGAACCACTTGGGATGGCTGCGCGGGTTCTTGCCGGTTTGCTCCAGGGACTTGTACGCCAAGTCCACCGACTCACCGATCTCCGCCGCGGCGGCGGCGGTCTGGGCGTCGTCGCCCGCGTCGTAGGCCTGGCGCGCGGCCTTCAGCGCGGCCGAGGCGTTGGCGAGCGCCAGCCCGGAGCGCTTTTCCAGGTCCGGTTCGGCCATGGCCGCCTTCAGGTCCGCTCGCGCCGGCGCGGCGCACAACAGCCATAGACCCAGTGCGCCGGCAATCCACGGGGAGTCCGCCATTCGCACCCGCATCACCTCTTCTCCAGATCCTTCTGAATGATCCGCGCCCTCTGCCGCGCCTGGAATTCCTGGTCCGGGTTCTTCCCCTGACTCATCGAGAGAAACCGCTGGTACGCCTCCAGGGCGGGCTTCAGTTGCCTGGCCTTGTCTAAAATGATCGCACGAAAGAACCAGTTGCCGGGAGTATCCTCGCCCAAATCGCGCGCGCGGTCGAGATCCGCGAGAGATTGCCGGACATCGCCCGTCATGTAGAGCGCGGCGGCCAGTTCGCTCCAGACTTTGGCGTCGCCCGGCTTCAGACGGGCGGCTTCCTGGAACTGCGCCGTCGCCTCCGGAAACCGCCTGAGATCGCGCAGAGCGCGCGCGTACGACATCCTCAGATCGAAGTCCTCCGCGTCCGCGGCCACGGCCTTTTCGAGCAGAGGAACGGCTTTGTCGAGCTGCCGGTTCAAGACGTAGGCTTGGGCAAGCAGGGCCCGGTTGGCCGCGCTCGGGTCCTTGGCATACGCCGCCTCCAGGCGGGAAACGCCCTCGGCGTACTGGCGGGATTCCAGCAGCAGCTCGCCCAGGCGCTTCTGCGCGGCGGCATTGCCGGGAAACTCCCGGTAGATGGCGATGGCTTCGGCGGGCCGGTTGTCCTTCTCGTAGAGACCCGCCAGCTCGAGAAGCCCTCCCCGGTACGCTGCGTCCATCCCGGCCGCCAGCCGGAAGTGGGGCGCGGCTTCGGCCAGCTTGTCCTGGCGAGCCAGCGCGCGGGCCAGGCCGAGCTCCGCCTCGGCGGATTTGGGATCGATCTCCAGCGCGCGGCGGAAGCTCTCCTCGGCCCGCTCCGGCGCGCCGGTTTCCAGTTGGGCCTCGGCCAGGAAATATCGCGGCCGCAGTTCCGCGGGCTTCTGCCGCGCGGCGTCTTCCAGGAGCGGAAGCGCCTCGGCCGGCTCTTTGCCGCCCATCAACATCATGCCGGCGTTCAGCTCGGCTTCATACAAGCCCGGCTTGAGTTCCAGGGTCTTGCGGTATTCGGCGATGCCTTCGGCGTCGCGGTGAAGGTAACCGTACGCGAGCGCCAGGTTGAAGTGGGAGAAGTAGTCCTTGGGGTCCGCGGCGATGGCTTCGGTGAACGACTGGACGGCGGCCTCGTACTTCCCTTCCTCCAGGGCTTTCTGCCCTTCCGAAGCCGGGTCCGACGCTTGCAGAAACAGGAACGCCGCCACCAGGGCCCACATAATTCGATTGTAGAAGAGCTGTCAGCGTTCAGCGGTCAGCTTTCAGCTAAAACCCTTCGTTGCCGCTGGCGGCAAACAGGAGACCGGCCATTTGAGAGCGCGGGCGAGGCATGCCTCGCCCCTACAGAATCGCGGTGTAGGGGCCGGGCATGCCCGGCCCTGGGGCGTAACCGTTGAACGCGCCGCCGAAGGCGGCGAAAAGCTGAACGCTGAAAGCTGACCGCTGACAGCTTCTTACAACCCCTTCTCGACCAAAAAGGCGATCAGGTCGACCACGCGGCAGGAGTAGCCCCACTCGTTGTCGTACCAGGCCAGGATCTTCAGCAGGTTGCCGTCCAGCACCTTGGTCATCTGGGCATCGATGATCGAGCTGTTGGGATTGTGCAGCATGTCGGTCGAAACCACCGGATCTTCGGTGTAGGCCAGAATGCCCTTCATCGGGCCTTCCGCGGCGACTTTCAGCGCGGCGTTGACGGCCTCGGTGGTCGTCGGCTTCTCGAGTATGGCCACCAAATCGACCGCCGACACGTCGGGAGTCGGCACGCGCATGGAGTAACCGTCCAGCTTGCCCTTCAACTGCGGCATCACCAGGCCAATGGCCTTGGCGGCGCCGGTGGTTGTGGGGATCATGTTCAGCGCGGCGGCGCGGGCGCGGCGCAGGTCCTTGTGCGGGAAATCGAGCACATTCTGGTCGTTCGTGTAGCTGTGGATCGTGGTCATCGATCCCTTGAGGATGCCGAAATTGTCGTGAATCACCTTCACCACGGGCGCCAGGCAGTTGGTGGTGCAGGATGCGTTGGACAGGATGTTGTGCTTGGCGGGATCGTACATGCCGTCGTTGACGCCCAGCACGATGGTCACGTCCTCATTCTTCGCCGGAGCGGAGATAATGACCTTCTTGACCGAGCCGCGGATGTGCTTGCAGGCCTCCTTGGCGTCGGTAAACTTTCCCGTGGATTCGATGACGATCTGGGCGCCGACGGAGTCCCAATCCAGTTGCGACGGGTCCTTGGTGGCGAAGACCTTGATCTCCTTGCCGCCGACCGTGATGGAATCGGCGCCCGCCACCACCTCCACGGGTATGCGGCCGAGGACGGAATCGTACTTGAGGAGGTGCGCCAGCGTCTTGGTGTCGGTAAGGTCGTTCACCGCCACGAATTCCATGTCGTCCCGGCCCAGCGCCGCGCGGACGACGTTCCGGCCGATGCGGCCGAAGCCGTTAATGCCGACTTTCACTGCCATTTTGTCTCCTGTTTTGTGAGGGATTGGGTTAATGACAAGGATATCAAGATGCATGTATCCGGGCAACCGGCCGGCGAAAGCTGTCAGCTCTCGGCTCTCGGCTTTCAGCTAAACCCTCTCGCCGCCGCGGGCGGCGAAAGGCTGAAAGCCGATGGCTGACGGCCGATAGCTACTTGGCCCTATTGACACGCACCTCATCTTTCCGCACAATAACAACAGAGTACTGAAGGAAGAGGTCCTATATGGGTTCTTTTCTCACGTGGCTCCTGGCGGTTTGGGGCGTGATTACGGCGGTGTTCATCGTCGTCATGGTCTGGAAATCCCTGATTGGATTCAGGGAGGCGGACGTGGTAATCCTGGACTCCTTGGAGGACAGGCAGGCCGAAGAGCAGAAACGGGTGATCGCCCGCATGGTCACCCTGACGTCGTGGGCCAAGGGTTTGGGCATCGCTTCGCTGGCCCTCATCCTGCTCACCGGCGGCTTGTGGACTTACTGGAGCTTGACGGCGCGCTGACGGGACATCCCTTCCGGCCGGGAGGGGCGCCGAAGTTCACTGCCGGCCGCGGCGCCAGTCGATAGTGGCTCGCAGGCCGGCCTCGAGTGTTGTGCGGGCGCGGAAGCCGAACTCGCGCTCGGCCCGGCTCACGTCCAGGCAACGGCGCGGCTGGCCGTTTGGCCGGGATGCGTCCCATTCGATTCGGCCCGTGTACTCGCAGAGCGCGGCGATCCGCCCCGCCAGGTCGCGGATGGAGATTTCCTCTCCGGTGCCGACGTTCACGGGCTCGGCTCCGTTGTAGCGCTCGGCCGCCAGCACGACCGCTTCGGCGGCATCCTCGACGTAAAGGAACTCGCGCGTCGGCGACCCGTCGCCCCACAGCGTGATGGCGGGTCCGCCGCGCTCCCGGGCTTCCAGGCACTTGCGGATCAGGGCCGGGATGACGTGCGACGAGGCCGGATCGAAGTTGTCGCGCGGACCGTAGAGATTCACCGGCAACAGAAATATCGCATTGACTCCATACTGCTCGCGGTACGCCTGGCACTGCGCCAGAAGGGCCTTCTTGGCGATGCCGTAGGGGGCATTCGTCTCTTCCGGGTAGCCATTCCAAAGCGACTCCTCGCGGAACGGCGCCGGCGTGAACTTGGGGTAGGCGCAAATGGTGCCTAACACCACCGTCTTCTCCGCGCCGTACCGGCGGCAAGCCTCGATCACCTGTATCCCCATGATCGCGTTTTCATAGAAAAACCGGCCGGGATTCTCCTTGTTCGCCCCAATGCCGCCCACCACGGCGGCCGCGTGGACCACCACCTCCGGCCGGAAACTCTCGAAAAGCTCCTTGACCGCCTCGGCGCGGGTGAGATCGAATTCGCGCCGCCGGGGCGCCGCGATCCGGCCGCACCCCAGCCCGCGCAGCCGCTCGACGATGTAGGAACCCAGAAACCCGGCGCCGCCGGTGACCAGGATACGTTTGGACTTCAGATCCATGTTCATAGGCGCTTCCAGCGCCGACAGCAACAAAAACCGTCGATGTTTGGAAGACAGAAGCCAGGAGTCGGAATCGCCCCAAGTGCCGCTGCGCATTCTGACTTCTGACTTCCGACTTCTGACTTCTGTCTCCTGGCTCCCAAATCCCGCGGGGATTTCAAGGGCGAAGCCCTTGCCTAGTGTTCCGCGGAGCGTCTCGCCACGGCTTGCACACCGCCTTGAAGACTGTGCTCCAGGGCCTCGATATCCGCGTCCACCATCATTTTCACCAAACCCGAAAAATCGATGCGCGGCTCCCACCCCAGCTCGCGGCGCGCCCTCGACGCGTCCGCGCGCAGGGCCGCGACCTCCGCCGGGCGATAGTACCGGGGATCGATCTTGACGTGGTCCCGCCAGTCCAGCCCGGCGTGCGAAAACGCGGCCACGGCGAACTCGCGAACACTGTGCGATTCCCCCGTTCCAATCGCGTAGTCGCCGGGGACGTCCTGCTGAAGCATGATCCACATGGCTTCCACGTAGTCCCCGGCAAAGCCCCAGTCCCGCTGGGCGTCCAGGTTCCCCAGGTACAGCGTGTCCTCCAGCCCCAGCTTGATGCGGGCCACCGAGCGGGTGATCTTGCGCGTCACGAAGGTCTCTCCGCGGCGCGGCGATTCGTGGTTGAAGAGAATGCCGCACGAGGCGTGCTGCCCGTAGCTCTCCCGGTAGTTCACCGTGATCTGGTGGGCGAACACCTTGGCGCAGGCATACGGGCTGCGCGGGTGGAAAGGCGAAGTCTCGCTTTGCGGCGGAGGAATGCTCCCGAACATTTCGCTCGACGAGGCCTGATAGTAGCGGCAATGCAGACCGGCCCGGTGGACGGCTTCGAGCAGCCGCACCGCGCCCAGGCCCGCCACATCGGCTGTGTACTCCGGAATATCGAAGCTCACCTTGACGTGGCTCTGCGCCCCCAGGTTGTAGATCTCGTCGGGCTGAATGGACATGAGGCACCGGGCCAGCGAGCTGGCGTCGGTCAGGTCCGCGTAGTGCAGGAAGAACCGTGCGCCGGCTTGATGCGCGTCCACGTACAGATGATCGACGCGGTCGGTATTGAACGAAGAAGACCGCCGCTTCAAACCGTGAACTTCATACCCTTTGGCGATCAGCAGATCGGCCAGGTACGACCCGTCCTGCCCCGTGATGCCTGTAATCAGGGCTTTCGGCATGTTCTCCTCTCCACGCGCTCGTCTGTGACTCGCAAGTAGCCTCACCCGGCCACTCCCCAACGGCCGGCGAAGCATCGCCGTAGGGGTCGGGCATGCCCGGCCCCTGCCTGGCGGCCGAAACGTCCCGGGACAGAGCCGCGGCCGTAAGGGAGCGGTGCTCGCGCGCTATGTCACACTCCCCTTGCCTCCGGCGCCGCCGGAGGCCGCGCTGGCTTCCGGCTTCCCCGACTCCTGGCTCCCCGCGGCCCCGGACGGCCTCAGGCTGGTTGACGGCCCGATTCCCGCATTCTAACATCCGTCCCGCGATCCTCCCCACCGCCGGGGGAGGCCGCTCCGCGACTCGCGCGATGGCGCCGGGGCAGTTGCAGAGACGCGCCGGCCACCCCCGCTATCCAGGCGAAAACCATGGCATTGGCGGGGACGTACATGTTGAAGTCGACGAAGCTGTGCAACAGCATGGCCGTCATGGCGGCCACACAGGCGATGGAGCGGCATCGCTCATCGACGGAATGCGCGTAAAGAACGTTCCGGCCCGCGCCCGCGAGAACGCGCAGCACAAACGCAAGGCCGGCGGCAAAGCCGATAATGCCCAGTTCCGCAAGAACCTGGAGATAGTCGTTGTGCGCGAAATCGGCGGTATTCATCGGCGCCACGGTCTTGTACTTGAGGAAGCAGGATTCGTAGGTTCCCAAGCCGCACCCGAACAAAGGGTAATCCTTGATTAGCGGGACCGTGTCGCGCCAAAGCTGCGCGCGGGTATCGGCCGTGATGTCCTGCGTGTGGGCAAGATCCGAGAATCGCGCGACGAGCGGGGCCGATGGCAGAAGAACGAAACCGGCCAAAACCACGGCCGCGATCGCAGCCGCGGGCAGCATGCGCCGCCATCGCGGCGCGGACGCCGCGTGCTCCTCCCGCCAGCCCCGCACCGAAAGGGTGAGGGCGGCCGCCACCAGCAGCGCCACCAGGGCGGAGAAGAACCCCGTGCGGGAAAGCGAAAACACGATGGCGATCAACAGGAACGCGGACGCGATCAGCATCCCGCTGGCCTGCAAGGCGGCCCTGGCCGGGATGCCCTGCGGACGGCGATTGCGCTGCAGGATGGCGACTGCGTACATCGCCGGGAACGGCAGCGCCATTTCCAGAAGGCCGGCGTAGTGGTCCCAACTGCTATAGGTTCCGGTCGCCTGCGCGGCGCCCGCAACGTATGCCTGCGAGAATCCCAGGATGCCTTCGAGAGTGGTGATGACGATCAGCGGCCAGACCGCGGCCCAGGGGAACCGGTTCAGACGAATCGTCGCGTCGCGCACCAGCAGAAAGACAACGGCATACGCGGCCAGCGTGAGCGTCCAGCGCGCCGTGTCGTACGGAGCCACCGTCAGCGTGACGAAGCGGGGCATGCCGCCCAGCGCCGGCGCGGCGGCGCGAAGCAGCTCGACTCGCGCCGGCGAGAGGATGCGCACCAAGCCCACCGGGAGCGGGGCCAACTGCAAGGCCGCGACGCCAACCGCCGCAAAAGCGCAAACCAGCGCCACGCGGTTCATCCTGGGGACACGGCGGCGGCGGGGAATCAGGAAGTAAAGCGACGCGACGATCCCCGTCGCCAAAACGCAGGGAAGCCACTCTTCCGGCGCTACGCCGGCCCGCTGAAAGCAGGCGTATGCCAGCGTAATGGCCAGCAGGATAATGGCGGCGATGTTCATGTCCGCGAAAATGAAAAAGGCCTCTGGCGCGAGCCGGAGGCCTTTCTCAAGAACAGAGGCTTCGAGACTATTATCCGCGGCGGCGGCGAGCCAGCCCCAGAATGCCGAGACCCGCTCCGAACAGCAACAAGGTCGTGGGTTCGGGCGCGTCCAGCTCGACGTCCACATCGCTGCTGATCAGGGCGTTCGGAGGTGTCTGGCCGGGACCGGTGGTCCACATATCGTAAGACCCCACAGGAGCGCCGCCGGGCGTAAACTCGTCGATCCCCATGCTCACGCACTGGTCGATGTGGCCGAGGGTGGGGTCGGTGCACTCCGTCGCGTTGAGTTGGAGATCGCTGGGCGTCCCGTCGGAAACGCCGAACCAGAAGTCCTCGCCCGGTGTGATCTGCAGGCCCGTGACGTTGAAGGTGAGCTTCCAGACTGCGGCGTATGCCGGCGTGGCGGGGTTGCCGTACGTGGCCGAGTAGTTCGTGCTGCCGTCGCCGGCGCCGACGTACGGCGCGTACACGCCCGTGGTCGTGGTCGCCAGCGCCGCGATGGTGCCGGCGCCATTGGCGTAGTCGCCGCCGTATAGCGTCAGCGTGGTCCACGGAAATACGCTCGGCACGCCGTTAGGCCCAAGGGAGGGATCGACGGGTCCCACAGCCCACACGGTGAGCGTCATTGGCCACCAGTCATAGGCGTCGTTGTTCTGGACGTCGCCACCGAGCAGATCGCCGGCGGCGATGCCGTTTTGGGCTGTGTTGTAGGCGTTGTTCGATGGCGGATTGGCATTTACTTGCGTTCCGCTGGTCAGCGGCCGGGAGTAAATGATGTCGGACGCCTGAACCGAAGAGCAAAGTAGGAACGCCACCGCGGCGGCGATCAAGATCTTAGTGATTTTGGCATTTGTGTTCATGGTTTTCCTCCACGACGCAGTATCCTAATACCGGCTCAGACTCGGCGGTGCGGGCGGCGCGTGCCCCACGGGCAGCGCGGCTTGCGCCGATCCGCCAGCCGTCGCAGTCGTTGTCACTCCGGCCTGCGCCTGCACCAGCGTATCGCCGGAATACACTCGGAGCGCGGAAGACTGCGCCAGAACGAACGCCATCGATCCGCTCAAAAGCTGGAGGGTGAGATCGTCTTTTTTCTCTTGGACCTTGACGCGCGAATTCGGCGCCAATGTCACCACCGTGCCGTCTATAAAACGCATTGTAGCGGCTGTGTTTCCGGCCGTCACCGTGTCGCCGGGCATGACCGGCCATGACGATACGCCGGCCGTGTTGACCGTTGCATCGCGCAGTTGGAAATTCGACGGGCTCTGGACGGAAGCGACGGGCGCCGCCGCGAATGCAGACCCGGCAATCAGTAGAAGAACTAAGCGTCTCAAAACATGCACCTCCGATTCCTCTCCATTCTATGCAGAACGCCCGGGCAAGTCAATGGAATATTCGCCTTCTTTATGCGCCTAAAGTACTATCCAAATAACGCAGAAAACGGGACTTTGTACTGGATGAGCCCTACTTTAGTACTAGACGTACTGAGTCAACCCATAGAGTCCCTTGAATTCGGTTATCGAACTTCGCCGAGGGCATCCGGATCACTCGGACCGCGATCAGGGAAGTCGCGGCCGGCGATCTAAACTCTTGACTTACAAGCGTCCAGTCGCGGGTCCCGCGGAACGGTTCGGTGCGAACGTCCAGCCGCGCCGGCGCTTCCTGGTCGAAAACCTCCAGCCGCGGGCCTTCGTCGGTGGTGATCCCGCTGGTGCGGACCCATGCGCTTAACTCATAAACCCCGGGCGGTACTATGACGGATTCGAGGACATTGGCATAGTACACATTGCCCGTGGCGAGGAATTGGACGCGGAGCGAACGCTTGCCATTGTGCGAAATCGCCCCATCGATGGCCGTCTCGAACTGGTTCGAAGGCTCAATGCGCCAATCCAGCGCCGATCCGCTGGGGTCCCGCTCGAACCCGCCGTTGAACACCGCATTGGGCGGGTCCTCGGGCGCACCGGCGAATTCCGTCCAGTCCGCCTTCGCGGCCGCATAGCGGCGGGCGCGCAGCAAGGAATCGATGTACGATGCCGCCAGGCGTTTGTCGGCGAATCCGCTCTTTAGGACGTGCCGCCAGGCGATTCGCGCATCGTCCACTTGCCCGGTGGCCGAAAGGTGGCTTGTGTAAGAGACGGCCGCGCGCCGGTCCTTGCCGATCGTGGCCATCACTTTCGAAGGGTCCGCGATCATCTGGTCGAAGTAGTTGAAAAGCACGGCGTCGTAGTCGGGCACGGTCAGCAGGACGTGCGCCGCGGAGGAGAGAGCCGCATCGATTTCGCCTGTTTCAAAACGGAAATTGGCGTCGCGCAGCCAGATTTGCGGAAGCCTGCGGTTCAGCGCCAGCGCCCGCTCGAAGCAGTACCGCGCCGCCGGCAGTTTGCGGTCTCGCGCGAGAGCTTCACCGAGGTCCGTCCACCGGTATGGGTTGGCGCTATCGCGGCGCAACGCTTCCGTGTACAGCGCCGCAATACGCGCCGGATCCGCGCCCGGCTGCAACGAAAGCTCCTGCGCGGCCAGATCGGGGCGCGCGGAGCCGCCGAGCGCGGTGATTGCCACGCCGGCTCCGGCGGCCAGCGCGACGGAAAGGATAGCGGCTGGAACATTCATCTTGGATCACCCTCTGCAAAGCGGAGACTGCCTCGAGTTTCGCCGCTCTTGCGAAACTCCTTGCCTGTCCCCGCTCTACCCTCTACGAGATCATACCCCTTGCAATTCGCGCTACGTCAGCGGAACACGCGGCGCAACGCCGTACACGCCAGGCGCACCGGCCTGACCGCATAATACGCCGCCGAAAGACCTCGCGGCAGCGGGATCCACTCGGCATCCAATTGATTGGGTTGCAAGGCGCGGCGCCAAATGTAGCGCGCCTTCATCCGCGCACTCTCCATGGCGCGAAGGTGGAACCGCGCGCCTCCCCGCTCTCCGGCCAAATGGGTTGCCGAGCCAATGCGCCGGCCCGCCTCGGCGGCAAGTTCCCGGACAGCGCGAACCCGGCGCGCCCGCTCCACGAAATCGCGCGGCGCGGGGGCCCCGCACAGGTCGTGCGCGAGGATCACGGCCATGCCGAGCGCGCGCCGGCACCGCGTGCGCTCGGCCTGGCGCTCCACATCGTCCCAGTCGAGCGGACAACGCGCCACGAGAGCGGCAATGTCGCAAGCCAGCCGCACGCGCTCCCAGCCCTTGCGGGCGCCGTGGATCGAGAGATAAAGAAGGTGGTCCTCGGGGCAGAGCGTGCGAACCGCAAATCCGGCCGAGCCGGTGACGATGGAACGTTCCACGGCGCGGCCGGAATCGAAAGAGAGAAAATAGGGCGGCGTGAACCGCCAATGAAGATCCAGCGCCCAATCCAGGCCCGCGCGCTGCAGCGTGATCTCGCAGGCCCCGCTGAAACCCGTATCCCAAGCCTCGGACCTCTTGCGATGGCCATCCACCGCCAAAAGATCCAACGCTCTGCCCAATTGCTCGCGGGGAACGAACAGATCGATATCGGTGGAATCGCGCAGCGTCACGTTGCCGTACGCGAGGTGCGCCAGGGCCGGCCCTTTGAAAGCGACGGCCGTGATGCCGGCGGATTCGAGGTTCCGCCAGATACGCGTCAACTCTCCGGCCATCCAAAGGCTCCGGGCCGCCTTGGATGCCGTCACCGCCCGGATCTTGGCCAGAACGCGCGCGCGCGCCGGATCGTCCGGCTGGTTTAAGCCTTCGCCGCCCAGCGCCCGCGAAAGCAGCGGCAGCAGCCCCTGCTGGTCGGCCAGCTCGAAAAGCAGGGGCCAATCCAGCGGGCCCGCGGACAACTCGGAAACCCGGCGGCGGGCGCTTTCCAGGGACGGAAACCCACAGGCGATCAGGACGTCTGGTTCAGGAGCCAAATCGGTAACCGGGAGGATTCGCCGCCACGCGGCAACGCGAGTGGAACGGCGCGGGATAACAAGGACGGAGCTTAAGCGGAAGGAAAGAGAGACCCGAGAAACGCATGCGGGAGCCCACCCTGTGGGCTCCCGCACAAAGTCCTATCGACAACACGCGACGAGGCGCGCGAGGTGCGCCTTGAGATCACGCCATCACGCCAGTGGGGACGGGACTCGGCCCCAAACTACTATTTCGCGGTCTTCCTTCGGCGGCCAAGGCCGAGCGCCAGCAGCGCTCCGCCAACCAGAAGGCCCGCCGCCGGCTCCGGGACTCCGGGCGGGGGAGGAGGAGTGTAGTCGTCCGACAACTTCATGATGTATGGCCCAGCGGAAGACGGGAATGTCCCGGTCCCATTGGAGAAATACTCATTCTGGGTGCCAATGCCGTTGTCGTTATTCGCCCACTCCCAGATCGCATCGGTCTCGCTTGTGCCAACCTGGGTGAGGCCAATCCAATACTGGGTGCTCGCTCCCAAGGCGAGGCTGAGTCCGGAGAGATCTATCTGGGCGGGAATGCCGGGATAAAGGGCCTGGAGCTGGGCGTCGGTCACCGTCCCAATGTTCTGGATGAACGCGCCGGGCGTATTGCTCCCCGAATCCGCAAACAGGTCGACCGTTGCGGAACCAGTCGTAGTAGTGTCGGTGTTAGGATTAAGAGATAGCGTCAGCACCAAGTCGCTGACCGTGGACGCGGCTGGGGAACTGGTAAACGAATTGTAAAGCGGTCCCCATGTACCCGTAACGCACGTAGTCCCAGTTACAACGCAGTTCTGGACCCAATCGCCCGTACCCGAGTCGTAAGCAAGGTTGTCGTACACCGTGCCCGCGGAGCACAGAGCCAGGCAACCGGAAATCAATAAGGCAAATAGTAGTTTTTTCACGTTCCTCCTTCGCACCTCACCGAGTATTGTACTGAGTTCCATGCGTAAAGGGAAGTCCCAAGTGGCTAAAGCAAAAAAAAATGTACTAGTACCGCATGTACCCGTACGGCCCATCGGATGGTCCCCGACGCCGGTTTCGCGCCGGCCGGTGCCTCCCGCACCCCTCCCGGGACAGCTCGGTCCAGGAAAACAAAGCTTTTAGAATCTGATATTTGCTGTGGTTCTTGCCAGTCCGCGGGCCTCTCCCGCGCAGGATCGAGTCCGCAATAAACCCACATTCGGTACGAATCCTCACGGAACTGATAATGCCCATTGGCGCCCATCGTGGGGCAGCAAGGCGGCAACCAAAAACCCCGTGGAGCGAGCCTCCGGCTTGCCATGCCGGCGTCCGTGCCGGCATTTGTTCGGAACGACGCCGGAACGGACGCCGGCGTGGGAGGCCAAGAGGCCCATTCCACAAATCGGCGCGGCGCGCGACGAAACGGATCGGTGGGAATACATATGTCGCCTCGACGAGCGAGAAATCGCGGAAAAACGGAGGAACTCCCTGCGCCCGTTACTCCGGGCGGGCGCTGGCGGCCGTGCACGCGGACCGGAAGAAATCCTCGAGCGCCGTCACGGGACGCCTGTCATTGTAGAGTAGCGCGTTGTCGCGTGTCATCCTCTCGACGATCCCCGCCCGGAACCCGCGGTCCACCGCCAGCCGGACCGCAATCTCGACGTACCCGGCGCGGTCGCGGGCGATCGTATCGGGAACTTCAAGCTGGCTGAGAATCGCGCCTGCCTGGCGGCTCCGCATCAGATCTCCGGGCAGCGTGACGACGGGAACCCGGCAGGCCACGGCTTCGAAGGTCGAAACGGCGCTGGACCACCCGATCGTGTCCAAAAAGACGTCCGCGACGCGGTGCAGATTCCAGTAGCGGCGCCGGACAAGCTGCGGCAAGAGAACGCAGTGGTCCGCCGCGCGAAGACCGGCGTCGGCGAATGCGCGGGCGAGCCGCCTTTCCAGGTCCGCCCCCACCATCGGGTTCGTCACGGTGAAGACGAACTGGGCGCGCGGCACGCGCCGGGCGATCTCCGTCAGAACGCAATCGTTCTGCGGGAGGAACTTATAGACCCCCTGGCAGCACAGGAAAACGGCGGCGTCCTCGCGGAGGCGGAAGTCCCGCCGCGTCATCGTGAGGAGGGGGATCGGAATCGGCGGCCTCCGGTAGCAGACTCCCACGCCGGGAAGCCGGACCAGCCGCTCGCTGTAGTGCTCCGCGGCCGCCTCGGGTTCGGCGAGAGATCCCGAAAGGAAGTAGTCCACCGTGGGAAGACCCGACGTAATGGGCTGGTCCCAGGCCATGCACTGTACCGGCGCCAGCCGCAGCGCGGCAAGCTGGGTCATGATGGGGTCCAGGCCGATATCCGGAAACACCAGAATGTGGAGGTCCCGCTCGCGGATGCCGCGGCACGCGTCCTCCAGCCGGCCGGGTACATGGTCGAATCGGAAACTGATCCGGCGCGCCTCCTCGGTCACGCTGTCCGTCTTGCGGCCGAGGTGCCAGACGTGAACGGCGAACCGCTCGCGGTCGTGTTCCCTCAGCCATCCCAGGAAATAGCGGGTGGCGGTCCGGTCGCAAAAGCGCCCCGAGACGTAGCCGACGCGCAGACGATCCTGCCGCGCCGCGGGAGGCATCCCTAGAGGCCGCGCCCACTCTGGATAGTTGGCGGCCATGATCCGGTGCGCCAGCTCTCCGTACTGGACCTGCAAATCTCTGTCGTTCCGGGCCTGATAACCAAGATGGAAATTCGTGTGTCCACCGATCCCCAGCAGCGCGTTTCGCCGCCGCTCGGGGGAATCGAGCCGGATTTCCCGGCGCAGCCTCGCCAGCCCCTCCGCGAACCTGCCGCGCCACCGGTCGATTTCCCCGGCCGAGTCGTAGAGCACGGGCAAAGCCAGGGCTTCCTTCAATTGCAGCGACACATCGCCGGGGAAAGCCCGCAATCCCGCCGCCGCGGCGGCGATGGCTTCTTCCGTGCGATTGCACTGCTCCAGGAGGCCGGCGTATTGGTGATGCGCCCGGACGGTGGCGGAGCGAAGCAGGCCCTCGCGAAGCAACTCGATGGCCTCCGCGTGGCGGTTCAGTTTCTTGAGGGCGTGCGCGGCTTGGAACCGCGCGTCCTCATCCAGCGGATTTCCCCGGAGCGCGGCGAGAGAGTCCGCGTGGCGGCGCTCCCACATTTCGTTGGCCTCGCGCTCCAGCCTCTCGGCGGATTCGTTGAAAACCGTCGCCAGCGGCCGGCCGTCTGTCTTCTCGCCCGAGCGGGTCGTCATGCCGGAGGTCGTCTAACGCGCCGGGAGCGGCGCGAACTGCGTCAATACCTGGCGCTCGAAAGGCGGCAGCCAGGCATGGTACCTAATGGTTGGAAACGGAGCGTCCCGCAAGCCGGGAAGCCGCGAATAGGTCACGAAGTACACCGGGTCGATGCTGGGCATCCCATCCCAAACCCACCCCGGAGTCGCCTCCGGATACTGGCGCCCGGGCAAGAATGGACCGGCGTCCGTCTGGCCAAACGCACCCACGTCGCCGGAATGCTCGAGCTCGGTCCAGCCATCGTACTCCAGGCCTGCCGTAATGCTGGTGCGGGGAATGCCCGCCGCGGTCATGGCCGACGCCGCTTCGAGGCTTGCGCGGCGGGCCGCCAGGAAGTCGTGCGTGGTCGCGATGCCGTATAGAGCAAACACTCCGGCCACCATCCATCCCAGCGCCGGCGGCGCGCTTCGGACCCTTCGCTGGTAGCGCCATAGCAAAGGAATTACCAGGAAGGGCAAGAGCGGGATCAGATAGCGGTCGAAAGGACCCCGATAGAGAATGGCCAGCGTGTAAACGAAGCAGGCTGGCGCGGAGAGGCGCATGAGCCAAAACGACGATTCGGCATCCGGAGCCGCTGGACGGAACGCGCTGGCCAAGGAGGTCCAGCGCGGCCACCGCCAGCCTTCGAACAGCGCCGCCGCCGTGAAGCCGGCGCCAACCACCACGAGCGCCGCCAGCACGCCGCGAACCGGAGCCGGCAGGATCTCGGGCTTGACGCCGATTTCCATCGTCTGTGGCCAGAGAATCCCGTTCTGCGTCACGATATCGCCTAACAGAAGCTCTTTCTTCAACCGCCAGTGCAAAACGGCCAGACCGGCGGCCGGGAGCAGCAGACCCGCCGCAAGGCTGAGAGGCGCGCGGAGGCGCTTGCGCCAGTCCGCCAGGTGAATCACCAGGGTCGGCAGAATGAAGAGCAGGCCCGCCAGACCGACCCAAAGGGCATACACCGCCGCGGCCCGCCAAGGGAGCCTGTGCAGAAGGAGGTCCCGCGCCGCGTGAGGCTGCCGCACAAACCAGCCGAGGCACAAAGCGGCCCCAATCCCCGACGCGCACCAAAGTAAGAGGGCCGTGATAGCCACGCGGCGCTCCCCGCGCCGGATCCAGGCCGCCGCGGGGAGCGCGAGCAGCGGCACGACCCACACCACCTGGCGCACGGTTCCTCCCGCGACGCCCGCGGCGGCCGCGGCTGCCAGCCAGCCGCCGGCCTGGAGCGCGTTCGCGGCGCCTAGCGCCCGCATGGCGCAGTAGACGCAAGCCAGCCAGAAAAACGTGGCCGGAATGTCGGTCATGAACGATGCGGCCAGCGGGATGAACAGGGGCGAGAGCGTCACGGAGAGTGTTCCGAACAGGGCGAACGGACGATTCAGCCCGGCGCAACGCCCTAGCCGGTACATCAGCAAGGCGCACCCGGCGGCGAACGGCAGCGTCGATAATCGCAGGAGCGTGAATGAGAAGCCGAAGAGCCGGATCAGCCCAGCCGCCCAGATGGCTTGAACGCCAAGCATCGGGTCTTGCCTTGCGACGTACGCGAGATGTCCGCAGCGGGCGAGCTCGCGCGCGGAGTAAGCGAACCGCCAGTCGTCGATCACCCCCATTTCGAGCACGGGAACGGTGGCGAGGACGCACGCCGCCACCAGAATCGCGCAGCCGATGGAATATAGCCGGTCCGTCTGCATTTCCCTACCTGTTCAGCCGGCGGCCGGTCGCGCCGGGAATTCGTGAGCGTCGTCCGGGTGCGAAACGCCGCTCAGTTGAAATACAGAACATCGGGCGCCAATCGCCGTTCCCTGGTGACCGAGTAAGGACCGGCGGTGCATTTGTACGCCGGGTTGATGCTCAAAACCAAATCCCGGACCAGCCTGGCGTTCCCAAGTCGGTCCGCTGTGTGCTCTACCCCAACCGAGATCTGGGGCTTGTACCGGCGCAGGATCCCGGCCGCCCCTTCAAGCGCCCCGATCTCCGCGCCTTCTATATCCATCTTGATGAAATCCACTCGCGGCAGCCGCAGGCTCTCGACCGTCTGGTCCAACGGTTCGACGTCGATTTGGACGTCGTACGCGTCCTCCCCGCAAGGCGGCACGACCATGGAACTCTCGACCGGAAGGTAAGGGTCGACCCTTAGCCGCATCGCGCCCGCGCGGTCCCACGCGCCTTTCGCCACGACGAGGACTGTTCCGCTTTCGATCTCCGGGGCCATATTCCATCGGAGAGCCGAGAGGTTTCCCGGCGCCGGCTCCATGCATATTACCTGTTGCGCTCCGGCCTTCAGAGCCTGCCGTGCGAACAGGCCGATGTTCGCGCCGATATCGAGCACGATGGCGCCGGGTTTCAGTTGAAGCGGCGGACGGACATACTGGTTCCGTTGGAACTCCGAGACCAGGCACGCGACGTGCAGCGCGATCCCGGTGTCCATCGTCGCCAGTTCCCCGAGCGGCGTTCGCCAGATCCTCAACCCGTTGCCGCTCCATCCGGGCTGAACCTGTTCCGGCGGCGGCAACTTGCGATCCCCTTCGTAGAGCGAGAGGGCGGAAACCGGACCGTAGAAGCGTGGCGAGCCCAGCAAGGACAGAACCGCCACGCGAAGGCGCGGATAGAAAAAGCTGTCCCTGAGCCAGGCCGGAACGGGCATGGGTTCACGTAACCAGCCGCTTGGCTCGCCGGTACCACGGCGCCACGGCCACGGCGCGGCGAAAGCCCACCAGCCGGGCCGCCAACTTCCAGCGCAGCGGATGCCGCGGCGCATAACCGGGGACCAGTTCTTCCAGGTGGTCCAATACCGCGCGGGATGTCTCCGGGTCCGTCTCCGAACAGGCTCTTGCGAGCGTATCCAGGCACCCGGCCAGCACCCTTCGCTGGCCGGCGGTCAGTTCGCCGCGCGCTCTCCAGGCCGCTTCGATCTCGAGAGCGTTCCGGTACCGGCATCGGCGGCTGAGAATCCAATCCTTTTTCCCGGTAGACCCGGCCACCCGGCGGTAATGCGCCACGATTCCGGGCGAGTAAATGAACTTTCCCCCTTGAACGGCGCAATCCACCACAAACCTTTCGTCTTCGGCAAGCAGCAGCGTCTCGTTCCACCCGCCGGTCTTATCGATAATGCTCCTCCGGAAGAAGTAGGCCGCGACGGGCCACCACAGGTTCGCATCGAACAAGTCCAGTTCCGGGTCCGTCATGACGCCGGTGATGACGCTGCCCGGGACAAACCCGTCTCCCGAGGGAAGCAGCCATTGCCAATCGCCATAAGCCACGTCGGCCCCGGACCTTTGCAGCAGATCGCGCTGCCAACGGACCTTTCCCGGCGCCAGCAGGTCGTCCGCGTCCAGGTACTGGATGAACTCGCCGCAGGCGAGGGAGAAGCCAAGATTCCGCGCCGCGCTGGCGCCCCGGTTCGGCGTGCTCGCCAGGCGGACGAAACCGAATTCCCTCCGGACGATCTCCGCGGTGGCATCCGTCGACCCGTCGTCCACCACGATGACCTCGATGTCGTCGCGGCCCTGGGCCACCACGCTGCCGATCGTCTCGCGAATCCAGCGCGCGGCGTTATAGCACGGGATGACCACGCTGGTTGTCCCGGGAAGAGTCATCGGTATAGCCCGAACCCAAGACTTCGTGGAGCGAGCCTCCGGCTTGCCATGCCGGCATTCGTGCCGGCATTTGTTCGGAAGGCCGCCGTCGCGGCGCGCGACGAAACGGACAAGTAGTAATACTTAACCTGAATTCCGAAGTCAACTTCGGCGAAGTTGGATCTCCACAGCGCAATGGTTTGAGAATGCAGCTTTGTACCGGGGCGCGGCTTCAGCCGTGCCCTGGAGTTTGTACATTCTCCCACCGTCCCTGGTTCGGCGAGCTGCTCGGCATGAGGCAAGACCGGTGTTAGCCCGAAGGGCGTGAGATAATAGCCCACGGCGCAAGCCGTCGGGAACGGAACCTGCGCTTGAGTAGCCCCGTTCAGGGGCGTAGGAACATGCCGCACACTTTCGCTTGTCTGTTCGTGCACGTCGTCTTCTCCACCAAGGACCGTGCGCGCGATCTATCGCCCGAACTGGCGAGCCGCCTTTTCCCTTGCTGAAGAAGCACGGACTGGAACACGACGCGGGGGACCTTTGGGGATGAGGCTCTTACGCCCCTGGAAGGGGCTACCCGAGACTGCGGGTCCGGTTCCCGACGGCTTGCGCCGTGGGCTATTATCTTACGCCCTTCGGGCTCCGCGTTCAGGGCGCCATGCCAGAAATGTACAAACTCCCGGGGCATGCCGGGAGTCCTGCCCCACTACTGAGGCTCGCGGAATACAGTGACAGGCTTCAGCGTACGGATTCTTCGCGGACCACGCGTCGAGAGAGTCTCGACGCGGCAGACACGAGTGTCCGCGCCACGTGGCGCGCGCTCTCAGCGTGCCGCGTCCACACTCTTGCGGACGCACGGCGCCGTACCGGATCGCTGGACCCGGGGCGCGGCAGTTGATCGCGGTATTACGCGAGGTTCAGTAAGCCCGGCCAACGGCGCCGGCATTCCCCAAATCCGCCAGTATTCCGTCGCAGAGGAGGCCGATTCCCGCGAAATCGTCCGGCGCGGAAACCGCTCGAACCGGAACCGCTCGAACCAGGCGGCGGAGAACGTCGAACTCACGGGCCCGCATGGCGGAATCCAGCAGGTACCAACTGTAGGTGTTCGCGGCCAGAGCGAGCAGAGCCTCCATGGGCTTTAGAGGGCGGAATGCCGCTTCGAGCGCCGTCCCCCGGCCTTCAAGAATGTAGATAGCCGTCAGCGGCGCCGGATCGCAGTGAAAGGACGGGACGTCGGCTCGCACGCCGGAGGCCAGCGGGAGGTAGCGTTTTTCCCAGTTCGGAGTGATTGCGGGCAGCGCGTCGCCATCTCCGCCCAGGGCCGCCGCCGCGTCCGGCCATAGATTGACTCGCGGATACCCAGGTTGCACCAGGAACCCGTCGCCGTTTTCCTGGAGCGCCGCCATGTCTTCCGCGAGCACCGCGCAGCCCCTCTGGGCGAATCCCGCCGCGGAACTGGATTTGCCAGCGCCCGGGGGGCCGCAGAGCGCCACGGCGCTCCCTCCGGCTACCACCACGCTGGCGTGCAAACACACTGCCCCCCGCAGGCGCAACGCAAAGCCCATCACTGGGCCGACCAGGTAAGTACAAGTATCTTCGAACGACGAGCCGGGGGACGTGGCGGCTATCACCCGGTCCCCCGAATCGGCGACCAAGAACTGCGCGTCTTCGTAGACAAAACGGTAGCCGCGCGGCGTCCGCGACACGCGAAGAGACGGACTCGCGTAAATGCCAGGCTCTTCACTGGCGGGCGGTGGAAGGCGATCAAACTCTACATCCAGATCCACCGCGTCCGACGACGACGCAATTAACCCTGGAATGGGCCGGTTGGAACGAATCCGGCAGCCATAGAGCAGATATCGCACACCTGGGTCCCTTGCCGGGAAGCCTGCAGGTTGGCGGACACAGCCGAGACACACGCCAGCACTGCGGCGGCGCTAAGCTCCCCGCAAAACGTCTCGCGCCCAATGAGGCGGACCGACAGGCGCCACGGTCAGTACGTTCTATAGGTCGTGTGTCCTATCTCCTGGTGGGGGGATGCGGTCTTCCCTGTCGTCTTGGTGAGCGTGGTCACATCTCCATACACTCGGAGCTCGGGTGTGTTGTAAGCCGCGCGAACGGGCTTGCTGCTGTTCTCTTGCATCGGTAAGTCTCCTCCTGTGAAATAAGCCAAGCATTTAGTACTATGGGTCTGAAATCGGCGCGTTCCCACCACCCCGGACTGTCGGGCGCCGCCAAGTGCGCAGTCGCCGGGTCGACGAAATCGTGGATCCGCTCGTGGGTGCGGGCGGGCTGAGCGATGCGGCCGCCATGTTTCAGGATGCCCTCGTACAGCGGGTTCCCGCGCAACCCCGCCTTGGGCCGCCGGCGCACCGCCTCGGGCAACATGCCGCGAAGAGCCATCCGCAGCAGCCACTTATCCATGCAGTACGGCAACTCGGGTATCGCCATGAGCCAGCGGACCAGCCGCAGATCGAAGTACGGGTGGCGAAACTCGATGGCGGCCCCCAGCCACGCCGCATCGCACTGCGTTTCAAAAATGGACATCCAGCACCATTCGTCGCTCATCGCGGCGCGCGCCAGTGGCCGAAGTCCTTCCTGGACCCGGCTTCCGGACGCTTGAGCCGCGCGCTCCACCACCCCGCTACGCCGCGCAAAGTCCGCGTCGAGCCAGGCGGGGATCTGATGATTATACCGTGGCGAACGTCCCAGGAAATGCAGCAACGCCGATCGCAAGCGGAGCTTTGGCACGGCCCGCCGGTCGACCGCGTATCGAATCGCGTTGAGCGCGAACGCCCCCGGCGGAATGGCCCGGAGCGACGCCCAGCTCGTCGGCGGCGAGAGGTGAAACAGAGGGTCCGCTCCCTGGCCGGTCAGTACCACCGGGGTGTCGCACGATTGCCGGCGATAATAGTCCGCCAGGAACCAGCCGAGCGGGTCGCCGTTGGGCTCCGGCGTGTCGGCGAACCGCGGCGAGCCATACGGGGCCACGTCGTCCATCGGCACAAATTCGATTGGTATCCCGAGGGCATCCGCCGCCAGGCCGGCGAAATGGCGCTCGCCGCCGGGGACGAACGTGTCCATCAAAAAACAGTGCGCCCGCAGTTCCGTACCTGGAGCGGCCTTGCGGGCGAAAGCCGCCACCGAGGGCGAGTCCAGGCCGCCGCTCATCGCAATGCCGGCCCGCCCAACCCGAAGCCGGTCCGCCACGGCCCCTTCCAGCAGAACGCGAAAGTGCTCGACGTAATCGCGCGTGCGGCGGTAGCGGATGCGCTCTCCCGCCGGCAGCGACCAGTATCGCCGGACCGAAACGCCTTCCGCCGTCGCCGTGAGCGCATGCGCCGGCGCCAGGCGCCGGATGTCGCGGAAAATGGTCGTCGAGAGGTCCTGGCTCCCCCAGAACACCAGATAATCCGCGACGGCCTCCTCGTTCAATTCGTCCGTCACGGCGGGGTGAAGGCGCACGCAATCGAGCGTGTTGCTGAATATGAGCGTATCCCCCGAGCGCGCGTAAAAGAACGGCTTGACGCCGAAATGGTCCCGTGCGCAGAACAACTTACGGGCGCGCCCATCCCAGATCGCGAAAGCGAAATCGCCCAGCAGGTGATCTACCGAAGACTCGCCCCAGCGGGCGTAAGCATGAAGAATCAACTCGCAGTCGGGACGGGTCAAGGCCGATTGCGGCAGCCCCAGTTCGCGGACCAGATCCTCGCGGGCGTCAATCCGGGCGTCGGCGGCGATCCACACCTGGCCGTCCAGGGACGCCGGCTGGCGCTCGTCGTGCGCCTCATAGGTGGTCTTCAGCAGCGTATGGACAAGCGCCGCCGAATCCCCCAGCCAGACTCCCCGGCGATCCGGGCCGCGGAATTCCAAAGCATCCGCCAGGCTCTCCGCGAGAGCGCGGTCCGGGGCCGCGAAATCGAAATGAACGATGCCCGCGATGCCGCTCATTGCGCGCCGCTCCACTGGACCAGGGGGGTGTACCGCGTCTCGGAGACGCCCACCAGCACGGCGCCGCCGTATTCGACCCAGGCATGCGCATCGAACTCGGACGCCCAGTCTTCCACGGGCCCGTTTCCGGCGCCCGGGGCGTTGCGCGGGGGCTTGGCGACCCCGATGTGAAGGCGGGAGTCGTAGCCGAGACGGGCGAGCAACCGGTGGGCGGCGAGCGCCTGCACCAGACACGTGGCGCGGGGTACGAATCGGGCCGCGGTCCGTATCGCCCAGGCGGCGCTTCCGGCATCCGCCCCCTGTGTTCGCGACACGCGCGGCTGCTTGCGCAGCAGCGCGAACGGCGCCACCGCAAGCTCCAGCCGGGCGCAGGCCAACGCCAGCCAGGCGCGCGCCAGCAACGCGCGTTTCCGCGGCGGCAGTGCGGCAAACCTACGCCACTGTGGTACGAACTTCAATCAGCCCTTCTCCTTCGAGCTTGCCCAACAACGTCAACAGATCCAGCTCACACCGCCCGGCGTCCACGTCATAGCTTTCCAGCATGGCGTCGCGCACCGACGCGACGGTCCGCGGTTGCTCGATGAGCTTCCAAACCATGGCGCCAACCGGGTCAAGTCCATAATACACGCCCGTTTTCAGGTTGAGGATCGCGGCCTCGCCTTCCAGGACACAAGAAACCTGATCCGGCGACGCCTGGACCACCGTCTCCAGCGTCATTGTTCGTTCAATCATAGCATTGGATTCGGCTATCCCGTCTGGCCTTTTTCTTACAGTCGGCTCTTTTAGGCCTATGTGGCCTAGTACTTTTTGCCCGTCCCTTCCCCCCGGGCCGCGGCGTGGCGATTTGCCTCCCCGCGTGGCGGCGTCCGCTCCACGACGTCCCGGTACCACTGCTCCAGCGCGAACACCGGGCGACGGTCCGAGTAGAGAGCCGCGTCCCGGCTGGCCATCCGCTCCACAACGCCGGCTCGCCACGCGCTGTCCAGGCCCAGACGGACCGCGATCTCGACGTACCCGTCCACGTCCGGCGCAATCGTCTCGGTCACTCCGAGTTGGGTGAGGATCGCATAGGACTGCCGGCCCCGCATCAATTCCCCCGGAGTGGTAACGACCGGCAGGCGGCAGGCGATTGCGTCCATCGTCGTAATACAGCCCGACCACCCCATCGTGTCCAGGAATACATCGCACACCCGGTGCAGGTTCCAGTAGCTGAGCCGGCTCTGTTCCGGCAGAAACACGCAGTAGTCCGCCGATCGCAAGCCTTCCGCGGCGAAAGCGCGCCCCAAACGGTTCCGGAAATCCGCGCCAACCGCCGGGACCGGCGTCACAAACACAAATTGCGCCGCCCTCACTCGCGCGGCGATGCGGGCCAGCACGGAATCGTAATCCGGAAGGTACTTGTGCATCTGCTGGCAGCACAAGTATGCGGCCGCGTCCTCCCGGATGCCGAAATCGGACCGTGTCTTCCACATCAGGGCTTCCGGAACGAGGGGCTTTTCGCAGCAGACGCCGATGCCCGGCAAACGCACGAGCCGTTCGGTGTAGTGCGATTGCCCATTCTCGGGCTCCATCAATTCGTTCGAGAGATAGTAGTCCACCGTCGGAAGGCCGGACGTCGCCGGCCCGCCCCAGGTGGCGGCCTGGACCGGGGCGAGGCGCAGAGCGGCCAACTGCATCGGGATGGGAGAGGTCCCAATATCCAGGTAGACTAGCACATGCGGCCGGTCCGCCAGAATCGCGCGGCGCGCCGCCTCCGGATCGCCCGGCGCATGGAAAAAACGCGCGCATTCGCGGCGGACTTCTTCCGTGACGGAATCGGCCTGGTCCCCGGCGTGGTAGCAGAACACTTCGAATTGGCCCCGATCATGGTAGCGGATCCATCCGGAGTGGCTGTTCATGACGCTGGTGCGCCAGAAATTCGACGAGACGTACCCGACGCGGATCTTCTCTCCCGCCGCGGGCTTGAGCATGGGCTGTGGCCGGGTCCATTTGGGGTAGCGCGCGGCCATCGCGGAATGGACCATCTGCCCGTATTTTCGTTGCAGCTCCACATCGTTGCGTCCCTGGAAGGCAAGATTGAAATTCGTGTGGTTTGAGAGCGCCTCCAGGGCGCTCGCCCGCGCCGCCGGCGCGTCCAGCGCCAGTCCGCCGATGAACCGGTCGAGACCCGCCGCGAAACGCTCTCTGTAATACTCGATCTCGGCGCGGCTCTCATAGAGAACCGGGAGCAGCAACGCCTCCGTCAGCCTTGCCGACTGGGAATCCGGGAACAGTAAGACCGCCTGTTGAGCGGCCGCAATCGCCTCCCGGGTCCGGTTGTTGCCCTGGAGCGCCCAAATGTACGCCAGGTGCAAATCCAGGGACGGCGAACACCGCTCGATGCCTTCCCGCAGGACGGCGATTCCCCGCTCGTGCTCCCCCGACTCGGCAAGGCGCCCGCCCAGCTTCCGATAGGCCCTTGGGTCGGAGCCGTCTCGCAGCAATCGCTCCCGGCATCGTTCGACCCCGGCCTGCCGGTCCTCGCGCTCCCGCCGCTCCGTGGCTTCCACCTGTTCCCGGAAGACCTGCCGGAAATGCAACAGTCTTGGATCGCTCATGCTTGCCGGTTGGCTCGCGAGTTTAGAACGCCGCACGCCTGGAAATGCCGGCCTTGATGCGCCGGGCAATGGACCTGCCCGATGCCGCTAAATCGTCATGTTACGGCAACCAACGGAACGCCGCGCCCAGTTGGGCCGCTCCGGCTGCGCTGCCGGCGGCCAGCAGGACGGACACAACGCCCATGGCAGTCAGCGCCGGCCTGGATATCTTCAGATCCCCGCCGGCCGCCAGGAACAGCAACGCGGGAAATGCCGGACTGACCAGCCGCGGATAAGCCGATAATGCCCCCGCCGGAGCATTGTACATGAGGCAAAAGCAGGAGTAGCTCATAGCAAATAGCACGTCGGCGCGCCGCAGCGGGGCGGGATCCTTCCTCAGGCGCCGTACGCACGCTCCGAGCAAGACAATGTGCCCCGCGACGAAGAGGATCTTGACCGCCTCAATGACGGGATGGCCCATGTGCCCGCCGTTCATCAGGTTCCGCGCGATGGCAAGCAGCGGAATCGACGCCAGGCCGCCGGGCCAGTCCCCACGCTGGTAGCCGGCCACATTCGCAAACAGATCGACATGGGCCAGCCGCAGGCCCGCCAGATAGGCGCACGCGACGGCCAGGGCGATCGCCGAGCCGAGGGAGAACCCGCGCCACTTTCTGTCGAGGAGCAGTACCGCCTGGATCGCCGCGACCGCGAAGATCCCCACGGGGCGAACCGTGCTCGCGCAGGCCGCCAGGAACATGGCGAGGAGCCAACTGTTCCGCTTCACGCACGCGAACGCTCCGAAGATGAGAGCGAAGAATAGCGGTTCGGGGCCGCCGAATGCCGCCAGCAAGGTGATGGCGTAGTTCGAGACCATCCAAAACAGGGCCACGCCGCTGCCCCACAGCTCGGCCGCGAGCCAGAGCGCCACCAACAAGCTGAACACGCTGATGAGGACGATGCAGATGTCGAGGTCCAGACCGGTCAGTCTGGACACGGCCGCGACCGCGTACGGGAAACCCCAGAATTGCTTCACGGCCCATATCCGCGTGAAGTCCCAATCGCGGATAGCGGCGCTCAGCAGCAGATAGGCGGGGTTGTCGTTGGCATCCGCCACGATCCGCCTGTACGGCGCGATCCGCTGCGCGATCAGCGCCGCCGAGGCGAGCATCGCGCAGGCAGCCGCAAGAACGGCCAGGCGGGGCCGAAGTCCGTCTTCGGGCGGCCGGGCGGCCCTGGCGCCGGGAGGCATCGTCATACAACCGAAATGCGGCGGGCTCCCGCCGCCGGCGGCCTCGCTACCGCGCGGCCTCCCCGGCCTTCGCCGGCTCCCGCGAGGGGGCTTCGGCCAGCCCGAGGATTCCCAGAATGCGGGCCACGCCGTGTTCGACGTCGTAGTGATCGAGGAACGCTTGGCGCGCGCGCGCTCCGGCGGCAGCCAGCAACTCCGGCTGGGCGGCGAGCGATTCGAGCAGATCCGCCAGGGCGGCCGAATCGCCGGGCTCAATGCGCCAGCCGCAACCGAAGCGCTCGGCGATCAGGGCCGGGACGCCCGTGGCCGGGCCGGCGTAGATGAACGGCCGGCCGGCGGCCATCATCGCATAGGTCTTGCTGGGCACGACCGAGCCGCAGGTTGCGGGGAGTTGGGTGACAAGGCCCGCGTGGCAACTCCCAAAATGCTCGGCCAGCCGCCCGCGTTCCTGGTAGCGGAGGAAAGAAACGTTCTTGACATTGGCGGCCTCGCAAAACGCCTGAAGCTGAACGTAACGGCTCCCCGCGCCGGCAAAGACGAAGTGGAAACGCGCCGGGTCGGCGAGGCGGGTCACGGCCCCGGCGATGGTAGACATGTCGTGGGCGCGGCCGAAGTTGCCGGAATAAAGGACGACCAGGGGCTGGCTGGGGGGAAATGGGCGCGGCGATATGAGCGCGCCGTCCGCCCAGTTCTCGGCGACCGCGATCTTATCGGCGGGAATTCCGCGGGCGATCAGGCGGTCGCGCATGCTCGAGCCGAGAGCGATGATGCCGTCGCAGCGGCGGCGCGAAAAATCCGCCAGGCCGCCGGTCGCGCGGTCCAGCGGGGAGCCGCGGCGAAACACCGAGAGGGCCACGGCGATGTCCGGGTACACGTCCATCTCCCAACTGAAGTGCCTCGCGCCGCGCAGGATTTTCGCCAGCGCGCCGGCCAGCGACAGCAGCGGAGGCGTGGTAAGGCTGAGGACCACGTCCGGACGCGGGCCAAACAGAGCGTACCCGAGCGCGCCGGCATAGAACGTGGCGTAGGAGGCGAGGCGGGCCGCGGGGCTGTATCCGAACGAGGCGGCCCAGAGACGCCGGACCGTGACGCCGGGAATCTCGAATGTGTCGCCGCCGTGGACGTCGCCGGCGTAGGGCACGCGGGCGCAGACCACTGTGACGGAGTGGCCCTGGGCGGCCAGCGCCCGCGCCACATCGCCGAGAAGCTGGCCGGTGGGAGCGGCGTCGGGCGGGAAGAATTGATTGAGCAGGAGAAAGTTCATGCTCGCCGCCCGCCGGGCAAAGAGCCGTCCTGCGCGAGACCCCGTCCCCCGCCGGGCTTGCGGGCAAGGAATACCATGCTCTTCCAGAAAAACGGCGCGCGGCCGGCGCCGGAAAACCGGAGTTCCTCGAAGTTGGCTTCCTCCAACAGGGCGCTAAGCGTTCTCCTCGAAAAGAACTTGATGTGGCCGTGATCCCAAAGCGCCGTATAGTGCGCGTCCATATGCCCCGCCGCCGCCAGCGCCAGGTTCTTCAGGTAGCCGTGGTAGGGCGTCGTGATCAGCAGTTGGCCCCCCGGCTTCAACAGAGCGAAGATGTTCCGAAGGAGCTTGCGCGGATCGAACACGTGCTCGACGACCTCGGTGCACACGATGGCATCGAAGCGAACCTGAGCCAGATCCGGCGGCATCGGCGCCGTCACGTCCCCGATGTGGAAGACGATCGCGCGATGGTGCTGCCGGGCTTGGGAGATGCCGGACTTCGAGGCATCGACGCCGTGCAGCTCGAGTCCGCAATCGGTGAACCTCGCCAGTAGAGAGCCGTTGCCGCAGCCGAAGTCGAGGACGCGGCTGCCCGAGGGCAACGAGCGCAGAAAAGGCTCGACCGCCTGAAGAAGGAACCGATGAGAAGTTCTCGGACGGGCGTCGGAGTACCTATACTCCGTCGCTGGTTCCGCCGTGACGGCGTCCGGGGTTAACGGCTCCCGATCGGGTCGAATCTCAGGGCTGGGCATGGCGAAATCAGATCGGAAGCGCGACCGCATTCGAGAGGACAACTCGTTTCAAACTCGTTAAATCGAACCTTCCGGCTGGGTTCCCGGACGGGGACAATTCGAACAGCCCGTAGCCGAGGCCTTCGATGGCATCCAGCAGCTCTTCGACGGAAGAACTCACGTTGGTCAGGTTCGCGGGGCAGATTTCGATCAGCGCCGCCGCCACCTTGCGGCCGCGAAGCAGTCCGGCCGCGCCCCGAATCACGCGAGGTTCCATGCCTTCGACGTCGATCTTCAGGAAATCGATTGCGGCGATACCCGCCTGCGCGCAGTACGCGTCCAGGCTGGCGCAGGACACCTCGGCGAGCGAGCCGCGGGCTTCCCCTGCGACGGCAATGCGATTGCGGCCGGCATCGCGTTCATCGACGGCGAACGAAACCGTGCCTTCCCGGTCGCCGCAAGCGCGCTGGTTGAGGGTCACGGAGGTCCCGAAACCGGAAATCGCGGCGACGTTCTTCTTCAACCTGGCGAAAGTGGTGGAGACGGGTTCGAAAGCATGCACCTCAAATCCCAGGCGCGCCAGCTCGAGCGTGAAGATGCCGAGGTTCGCTCCGACGTCGATGGCGACGGGCCGGACCGAGGCCTTGCGGGCCTGCTTTAGAAAGAGGTACTCGGATTCCGGCACTCCTTCGCGGTAGGTCCAATACTCGCTGAAGGAGGTCCAGCACCGGACCGCCGAAGCTGGATCGGATTTCAGCCGCACCGGAGTCGCGGAGCGATGCAGCATCCACTGCGCGTACGCCGCCCACATCGGCGGGGTCGAAGCAAAACGGACTACGTTACTGGTGAAGGACATGGCCTGAAACGCCGGACATCGGATGCCCGCCCGCGGAGGCCGCCGGAAGCTCTCTTCCCTTGGCCCAAATCCAAAACTCATACTCGGCCAGGAGATGGCAGAAGATGTAGCCGGTCGCGCCATCGAGAAAACCGAGCTTCCAATAAAAATGATAGAAGAACCGCAGCCAATGCGGAAACGGCAGAGCGCGGACGATCCGCTTGAGCCTCCTTCTCAGGTTGTGGGCGGACTGGACGCCATCGGCGCCGCCGGCGCTCTTCAGCGGTTCCGCGGCCCGCCGCCGCAGGAGCGCTTCCCAATTCGAATACCGGTTGTGCTTCTCGATGAATACTTCGATCGAGGGAAAGGCGAAGTGGTCCATGACGTGGCGCAACCGGCCCGCCGGGCCGTCGAGGATCACGTGCTCATGCACCTCGTTGTCGCCGGATCTGGTATCGGTATCCACGATTCTCTCGTAGAACCCGCGGCCCCTCTTGAAAAGCCGCATGTTCCAACTCGGGAAGTACCCGGCCCGTTTGATCCAGCGGCCCAGAAAAAAGAACCGGCGGTTGACGTAAAAGCCCGCCGCGGCGCCGGGATCGGCCACCGTTGCGGCGATCTCTTGCGCGAGCGCGGGAGTGATCCTCTCGTCGGCGTCGAGGATCAGGATCCAGTCGTGCAGGAACGGAATGTTCTCGAGCGCCCAGTTCTTCTTCTTCGGTCCGCCGGGAACATACCGGAACTGGCAGACGGCGGCTCCAAGATCGCGCGCGATCTCGCAGGTGCGGTCCGTGCTGCCCGAATCGACGGCCACAATCTCCCCGGCCCATAGCACCGAACCGATGCACTCCCCGATGTTGGCTTCCTCGTTCTTCACGGGGATCAGTACGGAGACGGGAACCGGAGACGGTTTCATGTCAGCGCCCCGGCCCCTCGATCTCCGCCGCGCCGCGGCGGTGTTTTACCACCCGGGCGGGATTGCCCGCCACCACGGTTCGCGGCGCCACGTCGCGGGTGACCACCGCCCTGGCTCCGGCCACGGCTCCTTCCCCCACCGTGACTCCGGGTCCGATGAACGCCCCCGCGGCCACCCAGGCATAATCGCCGATGGTGATCGGGCGGGGCAACAGGGTGAACTCGGGGTCTTCGTAGTCGTGCGTGGCGGCGCAAAGGTGGGCATGTTGGGAAACCGTGGCATGGGCCCCCAGGCGGATGGGCGCCACCGAGTAGCAATCCACGTCGTCGGCCAGGCAACTATAGTCGCCCATGATCAGGTTCCACGGGGCGAAGATCCGGCAGCGCGGGTACGGATGGGCCGTGGAAGCCACGGTCGCGCCGAACAAGCGGAGCAGGAACCGGCGCCAGCCGTGCAGCGGCTTCGGAGTGGTACGGAAAAGCAAGGCGTAAACAAAGCCCCACGCAAGACGCAGGAAACGGTTCGAGAGGGACAGCCTGTTCCGGTACGGGAGCTTCGGAGCGCCGCCCGGACGCGAGACCGCGGCGTTTTCACTCATGCGCGCCACAAAACAACTGGCGGAACGCCTCCGCCCAGTTTCTGCCGACGTCCGCGGCATTGAGCCGCGAGCTGAGGCTCGCGCAATCCGCGGCCGCGGTGGCCGCCGTTCGGCCGTCGTCGGCCATCCGGCCGCTGAAGAACTCCGTCCAGGTCTCCATGCGGAGGTCCATGACGGCCGACTCCGGCGAGAGGTAATCGGCGAGGTACACCTCGTTGGAGATGGCCACGGCGCAGCCCGCCTGGGCTGCTTCCAGCACGGCCACTCCGAAATTCTCCTGCAACGATGGCAGAAGGAACCACTGGGCGCGCTCCAACAGGTAAGCTTTGTCGGCGCCCGCCACCCAGCCGGCGAAGTGAATCCGGTCCCGATAAGGCCCCGCGGCCGCGAGCTTCTCCAGGTGGGCAAGGTATCCGGGGTCGCCCGGCCCCGCGATGACGAGGTGATAGTCCGGCGCCACGCTGGCCTTGTTCCAGGCTTCGATCAGAAACCCGACATTTTTCTTGGGATGCACCCTGCCAAAAAAGAGGGCCACCCTCCGGTCCGGCGGCTGCCACAGCTTTTCGTTGCAGGGCCGGCCGGCGTGGCGGTGCATGGGCGCGATCCCGTAAGGGACCACAACCAGCTTGCGGTTGTTAATGCGGAAAGTGGCGCTGGCGTTCTTCAACTCGCGTTGGGTGGTAAACACCACCGCGGCTGCCCCTTCGTACAGCCATCTCTCCACCAGGCGCCAGTACAGGTGCTTCTTGACGCGTCTGATAAAGCCGCTCCTGTTGACGGGATAAAGGTCGAGCATGCCGTGCGGAAAGCAGGCATAGGGCACCCCCGCGCGCAGACACTCCATGGCGGCCGCATAGCCGGGATAGAGCCACATCCCATGAATCACCACGCCATCGAACTCGCGTACATGCTGGCGGAGCCAGCGCCGGAGACCGGGGGCGTAGCGGAAGAGCCGAAAAACCGCCGGAGGGGCGATGTGAATTCTCCCTTCCGCCATGGGATTGTCGGCCAGCTCCAGCGGCCCCGGCGCCAGCAGATGGCTCTCCAGGCCATACGCGACGCCTTCGGCCGATAGATCGACGACCGCGCGGATCGGCCCCCCGTCGCGCTTGTCGAGAGACGAGAGAACGTGCAGGATCTTGGTTGGCTTAGGGCTCGTCACGAATTAACCTGTCCAACCGCTCCCTCACGGTCGCGGCTCTGAAGCCGGTTCAGAGCCGCGCGCGTAAGCAAGCGGTTCCCTGGGCTGCAAACGTTATCTCGTAACAAGCGCTTAGGCATGGGTCGCGGATCCCCGAGGTTGCTATTCCGGGGTGGCGGATCGTGAAGCCGCGAGCTCGGAACCCGCGGCCGGCTCGGCCGGCTTCTTCCGGATGCCGGGACGGATGAGCGATACCAGGAACGCTCGGGCGGCGCCGGTCTTCGCCTCCGTCACGCGGGAGAGCGCGAAAGCGCATAGCAGCGCGCCGGACAGGATTGCGGCCCCCGCTGCCAGCGCCGCCGCCGTAGGTTGCCAGCGGGCGCCCGGCAAGATGATCGCCCTGGCCAGAACCAGCAGGGGGAAATGGGAGACGTAAAGCGTGTACGAAAAGCCCGCCAGCAGGGCCGCCAACCGGCGGTACGCCCCGCCCACGGGAAAACCCTCTCTCGACCAGGCGGCCCATACGACGAGGCTCATGATCGCGCCGAGTCCGAAATCCGCCAGAGCGCCGCGGCCGGCGATCCAAGGTCCGGCGATGCACGCCGCCGCCAATCCGGCCAAGACGATCGCGGCCTTACGCGAAGACGGCATTCGCGCGAGCGTCACCCAGGCGATCGAGGATCCCATCAGCCAGACAAGGAAATACACGGCGATCGACTGCCGGACAAACCATAGGCCAATCGCCAACAGGCCGGCGTAGGCGATCCGCTTCCCGATCGCGACGCGCGGCGTGGCGGCGTAAAGCAGCGCCGGGAAGAACAGGTAGTACCAGAACTCGTTGGCCAGGCTCCACAGCGGCTGGTCCGAGCCGAAGCAGGGGGTCGCGATGGTCTGCAGGAACGCCGCGCTCCCCGCGAAGGCGCGCCATGTGAAATCGGCCAGGAAAGGCTGGGGGCCGAAGAGTGGATCGGCGATTTGATACAGCCAGGCCCCCTGGGCCGTATGGCGGCCGGCCCAATCGCACGCCGCCGTAAGCAACAGAGCCGGAATCAGCGCAACGTATAGCCGGGCGCCGCGGTTGATCAGATAAAGCGGCCAGGACCACTGCCCCGCGTTCCAGCCCCGCAGTACGCTCCGGGTGATCAGAAACCCGCTCAGGACGAAGAACACAATCACCGCCTGGTGTCCGAGCGAGGTCGCGCCATAGAGGACCTTGTGCAGACCGGTCGCCCCCTGGATCTGACCGAAAGAGACAAAAAAGAGGGCGCGGACGTGACCCACCGCGACGGCCAGCGCGGCCACCCCGCGGATCATGTCCAGATGCGGCATGCCGTGCGGGGATGAGCCGCCGCCCTGGGATGATGTGCGCTGTTTTTGCATCGCCAATTGCCGCCGTATCGGGATCAACGCGCCGCCGGCGTCTCCACCGCAGCGGCGTTCGATTGGCCGGCGTGCTTCCGAAGCGCCGGCCATGGCGCGGAAGATAGGATAACAGCCTTGCCGTACTGAGCCAAGTCCAGGCGATCCCACCGCCGTAACTGGCCTGCGATCTTCCGCTCATATACGACCGCCAGGCGTTGGCCGCTCTGGTCCGTGTCGATCCGCGCGAGCAGTTCCTTCAGTTTCGGCTCCTGAAAATGGACCACTACCCGGTCCTCCCCCAGGCCGGCGAAGGCGTACGCCGTAAGACCTTCCACGCCCTTGTAGCCCGGAATCGCCTTCACATCCGAACGTTGCGCCTGCGCTTCGGTCCAACCGGTGCGCGCCACCAGAAGAGTCCGCTGGGGGAGGCTCGCCAGCGCCGTCCGGATGATATTGATCTGAAGCCGGTTGTCCCGCGCCTGCTCGAGGATCTTGACATACCATCCCGTGTCGAAACGCCAGCCATAAACATCGCGCTGGTTATCGTAAGGTGAGAGCACCAGCACCCCGGCGGCCACCGAACTGAGCAAAAGAGCGTAGGTCCAGCCTTTGGCCCCGTACCTCTGAAAAAGAAGAATGGCGCCGGCCAGCAGCGGCAGGGCATATTCGGGCTTGCTGGGGATTCGGAACAGCGTCGCCAGGCCGCCCAGAAGAAGAAAGACCGCCGCCGGCGCCACGCCGTTGTGCGATTTCAAAAGGATCGCGCGGCTCCGCCGCCTCAGCGCCCAGAGAACCAGCCCAGCCGCCGCCGCCCAGAACATGACGCCGTATCCCACCAACGACCGGTAGGCGAACGCCGGCACAAGGTACCGCAGGCTTTGCATCGGGAAGTTCTTCAGCAGAGACCAGCCGTAAAAGGCAAACAGCGGCGCGTACATCAGCAGGGACAATCCGCCCGCCAGCAGACTGGCGCACGCGCCCTTGATCGCGGCCGCCCGCCAGGAAGCTCCTCTGGCGCGCCATGACATCGCGGTCAGAATGGCCACCGGGACCACGTAGATACAGAATGCCAGCCGGCACCCGACCGCCAGCCCTAGCGCCAGCCCCGCTGCAACCGCCATTCCCCGCACGCCGGCCAGCAACGCTCCGATCAGGAACGACAGGCTCACGGCGAAATCTCCGACGCCCCCGGAGTGCCCCAGAAAGAGAGGGTGCAGCGCCAGCGTCAACGCCCCGGCCAGCGGAGCGCTCCCCCGTATCTCGTGCAGAAGGCGGTAGAGAGCCGTCACGCCCAGTGCGGAAACCAGCACGAACCACGCCTGCACCGCCCAATCCCCGCCTAAGCTCCAAAAGACGAAGTTGCAGTAGTCCAGGAAGGGCTGGCCGGGAGTGCGGGAAATCGCGTAGGTGAAGCTGTGGGCGAGCCTTCCGATCACGTCATACGTGCCGATGGCGTTGCCGTCCGGGCCCGGCAGTCCCAGGACCGCGGCCACGGCCGCGAACAGCAACGCCGCGCCCGTGAAAACCGCGATCTCACGCCGCCATGTCATAAGCATCCGTCGTCTCCATCAGAGCCGCTCCGGGCTAACGGCGCCGTCGCTCCGGCCCCCTCACGCGGTGGTCTGTCGCTTGCTCTCATGGTATTCCATCTCTGTGTTGACATCCCAGATGTTCGACTTATCGGTTCTGCCTTCGATAATGTTATCGACCGCGATCATCGCCGTCAGCATGGAATGATCCTGGTTGTTGTACTTGTGCATCCCGTTCCGGCCTATCGGGAACAGGTTCTCGAGGCCGTCCAGATACGCGCGGACCTCGTCGAAGCGCGCGTACGAGCCGAAATAAGCTGGGTAGGTCTTCGGCATGCGCAGCACCGTCGAGTCCACGACCTCCGCCTTGTCGATGATGCCGATCTTGTCCATCTCCGCGGCCGCGAGTTCCGCCATCTCCCGGTCCGGCTTGTTCCAGAGTTCGTCGCCCTCGAAACAGAAGTACTCCACGCCGACCCAGGCCTTTGACGGGTCCGCCAGAAGGTAGGGGCTCCAGTTGTTGAAGACTTGCAGCCGCCCGGCGTAAACATCGGGCTCCTGGATGTAGATCCAGTTGTCGGCGATCGGCTTTCGCGCCGGCCCCGGATCGCGCACTTTCAGGTTGTTCAACAGCAACCCGACCGTGATGAAATCGCGGTACACAAGGCCCTCTGCGACCGCCAAGGTCGCGGCCGGCGGAGCCGGGCGGAGCGCTTGCATCAAATCCTTAACCGCCATCGTGGAGAAAAAGTAATCTCCCTCGAAAACCCTTGTCTCGCCGGCCGCATTGCGCGCGGCCACGGACGCGATCCGGCCGCCGGCGACGCCCACTCTCCGGACTTCCCATTCCGTAAGGACCTGGCCGCCCATCCGCTCCACGTCCTTGGCGACCTCTTCCCACATCTGTCCCGGACCATACTTCGGGTACAGAAACTGCTCGATCAGGGATGTCTCGACGTCTTTCTGGGCAATATCGTTCTTGGACCTGAACAACTGCCGGACGAAGTGCGCGATCGACCGGGTGATCGAAAGACCTTTGATCCGCTGCGCTCCCCATTCGGCGGAGATCTCGCGGCACGGGACGCCCCAGACCTTCTCCGTGTAAGACTTGAAGAAGGTGCGGTACAGCTCCCCGCCGAAGCGGCTGATGAAAAACTCCTCGAGACTGTCGATCCGCCGCGGCGGGAAAAGCACGGCCTTCAGATAACTGAGGCCGATCCGGAGCACGCGCGCCGCCCCCAGCTTCGACAACGTGTCGGCGGTGAACCGTATAGGGTACTCGAAGAACTTTCTCAAGAAGTAGATGCGGGACTTGCGCTTCCGCACCAGCATGACGCGGTCTTCCCGCGCCGGATCCGGGCCGTCCTGGGCCCCCCGCAGAAAGCGGCTGGACCCATGGTAGCCGAGCTTGTGAGCGGCCTCGCCCGTGCGCTCGACCGGAAGGCGGCCGAGCCACCATTCCATCACGCGGTCCGACTTCGAG
>CAIRXZ010000362.1 GCA_903882645.1 uncultured Acidobacteriia bacterium
CGCCAGACTCGCTGTCCATTCTTTATCTGTCAACTGCCGAGTGTACCCAAAAACGCCATCTCACTGAATCATCGATATTTGAAGGTTTTCACGAATTCTCGCGGAGAGCCCCATTTTCTTGCCGAGCTCCCACGCTTCGCGCGTGGGCAGGAGGTTGGGATCGAAGTTGTGGATGTTGCGCCCCGTAGGCAGGGCCGCGGGCGTGCGGAGCGGATCGCCGGACATGCCGCTCGGTTCGAACCGGCCTGCGAGAATCGCGACAAGGCTGGATAACTCCCTTTCCGGCGACTCGCGCAGATTTCGCAGCCATGTCTCGCTCGATTCGAGTACGGCTTCAAGCCGGTCCCTTGCCGCTGGCGATATTCCACCCGGCAATGCGGGTTTGCGGCCTTCGAAGATTGCGCTCACCCATGCTCCGATCTCGGCGCGCCATTGGCGCTTCTCGGCGTCGGACAAACTCAGCTTGACGAGTTCGCCCAGCGCCTCCTTCTGAAGGGCCGGATCCGGCGGGCTGCCAACCGTGTGCATGCCAACCGGTATGGGCCCCGCTTCTGTCGCATCCAAAAACGCTTCGATCTTCTCCTGCGCTTCCCTCCAGTCCGCCTTCCCGAGGTCGAGTCTCAATTGCGCGTCCAACTTCAGCCGGCGAATCTCGGCGGCGGCGCTTTGACGGTATTGGTCCTGGAGCGCCGGCGACACGCCTTCGGTCTGCTGGAGGTTCTCGAAGATTTGCCGCAGCGCCGCGAACTGGTCCTGAGCGCCGGCGGCCACCACCATCGGCGTCAGATGGCTGATCGTCACTGCCGCGCTGCGCCGCCTCGCCGTTGTCGATTCGCCACCGCCGTCCACGATGTAGTAATAGGCGTTTGGCAGGTCGCCCAGAATCGCTTCCGAACTGTCCCATCCGGCCTGCCCGACGTTCTTGCCCGGCAGGAATTCGAGAGTGCCGTGCCGCCCGAAGTGGACTACGGCGTCCGCCTTGAACTCGTTGCGGTACCAGAGACAAGCCGCGATGTAGGAATGCGGCGGAGGGATGTTCGTGTTGTGGGCCATCTCCATACTGCGCTCGAAGGTGGCGCGCAGGGGTTGCGGTCCAAGGAAGACGTTGCCCATTCGCACGCCGGGTACGACGAAGAACTTCTCCCCTTCGCGCGACGTGATGGTCATCAACTGTGACTTCTCGGGCGGTCCCCAGCCCGCGTTCACGAAGTCCCGGAGCTGCCTGGGCAGCGCCTCGAACCATGCCCGGTACTTCTTCATCGAAACCAGTACGACGTGGCCCTTCTCCACCAGCGCCTCCAACTCGCCGGGGGCCCACAGTTCAACGTTGCGCCCGCCGATCTCCAGCAGCGTTTCCAGTTCTTTTTCGGTGGGCAGATGATCGCCGGTCTGATATCCGCTTTCGCGCAACCGGGCCAGCACAGCCGCGAGGGTGGGGAAGACGTTGAGGTAGCTGGCGCCGATGTTTCCCTTGCCAGGCGGGTTGTTGAAGTAGACGAGACCGATGCGCTTATCCGCGTTCGGCTTGTCCTGCAACGCCAGCCAGCGCGCCCCGCGGTTCACCGCGTCCATCACGACGAGGCCGATCAGCCCCGTTCCGTTGACGCGCTCGAACTCGCCGAGCGCGTCCGGCAGTTGTTGCGGATTGCTGGTGTAGACGGCGATGCGAACGGGGTCGGCCGCGCGTCCCGTTCCGAGCGCGATCAGCGTCAACAGCGCGCATTGTGTCCAGCGCCTCATAAGCGGAAGCGCAGACCTAGCGACACCGTGCGCCCGGGAGCGAGGTAGTACTCGTAATAGCGCCGTCCCAGCGCGTTTTGGGCGCTGACAAAAACCGTCGTCAGCTTCTCGAACCGGTAGCTCAGCGTCGCATCCGCCAGGAAGAAGGCATCGTAGGCGCCATACACGCCCTTCAACGTGTCGGTGTTGAGATCGCTGCTGTAGATCCTTCCGAAGTACTGCCCGTTGATCGATCCGCTCCACCCGCGGTGCGTGGCCATGATGGAGAATGAACCGATATTCCGCGGCACGAACGGCACGCGCCGGCCCACATCGGCGGGCGCATACTGATTCTGGACGATGCGGGCATCGGTGATGGTGTAGGTCTGGCGCAGGAACAGCCAGGAGGTCGGACGCTCGCGCAGCGCCAGCTCGGCCCCACGAGTCCGCCCTTGGCCGGCATTGTAGTATTTCTGGCTGGCCCCGGTCGGGTCGTCGGCAAGGTCTGTCGAGCGATACACGAGGTTGTGTATCCAGTTCTCGTAGTACGCCGCATCCACGTCCACCACGCGTCCGATGGACTTGCGAAGACCCGCTTCCCAGCTCTTCAGCCGCTCTGGTTCGAGCGCGGGATTCGATAGATACGTGGTCCCCGAACTGGATTTCCACGTGCGGTAAAGTTCGTACACCGTGGGGTTCCGGAACGCCGAACCGGCGCTTCCGCGCAGAGACCAGCCGGCGCCGAGGTCGTAGGCCGCCGCAATTTTGCCCGTGAGCGAGGCGGCGGTCCGGTCCGGGTAGACATTTGGCGTGGCGTTTAGGGCCGGGATGCTCAGCCCGTCGTAACCCTTCCAGTAGTCCAGGCGGGCGCCGGCCGTTACCTGGAACCTGTGCGTCAGAGAACGCCGGTACTGCGCGTACTCGGCTTGTGTGAGAGCCTTGCCCCTGCCATAGGTCGCCATACTGACGTGGCTGTCGCGAATCGCCCAGTTGGAGAGGTTGTATTCGGTGATGGTGCTCTGATCGTGGCGGGTTTCAGCCCCCACAACCAGTTCCTGCCCTGGAGAGATGGCCCAGTTCCACTGCGCGTCCCCGTGCCACGTGCGATTCGGGCGCTCGGCCGTCTGGCCGGGTCCGCTTGCCGCCAGGGCGGCGCTGCCCGGCGTCAGGTAGTAATCGTACGGAACGTCCTGCACTCCGCCCGTCACGCGCAAATAATGCGCCGGCGAAAACGAGTGAAACACCTGCACGTTGGCGATTTGCGAGGCGCCCTGGCCGGGACCAGAGAGAAAGGAGGATGGCGTCAGCGAGAAGCGCCGAAGGCTGCCATTATTGAAGAAGAACGTGCCGCTTTGCGTGGGCTGCCCGTTCGCGTCCAGGATCAACGAGTTCGCGCCATCGTAACCGTAGCCGTAGTGCCGCCGGATGTACTGTAGCGAAGCCGTCGTCTTGGCGGAAAAGGCCTAGTCGAGTTTCGTTCGGAAGACATACTCATTGAACCAGTTATCACCCTGCTGGCCAACCACGTAATGCGAACCCCCGCTGGTGGTCGGCATGAACGCCGGCACGGGAATCAGCGGACTGGTCGCCGAAGTTACAACCGTTGGGCTGGCAAAGATGTTGTTGGTGGAGTACCCGCCATATTGCTGCCGTTGATAGCTGGCGGCAACGCCCAGCTTCTTCCGGAAGCGCTCGCTGTACCGCATGGTGTACTCGGCTGAGTTGTACGTTCCGTACTGCCCCTCCACTTCGATCTGGCGTTGATCCGGCGGCCGGGTGAGGATGTTCACCACGCCGCCCATGGCGTTTCCGCCATACAAAGAAGAAAACGGCCCGCGCGCGACTTCCACGCGATCCACCTCCGTGACGGGTAGCGTCGCCCAAAAGACGGAGCCAGTGTAGGCGTCGTTGAGCGGCTGACCATCGAGCAGAATCAGGACGCGCGTCTGGTCCGAGCCTCGGCCGTCGAAGCCTCGCATGCCGACGCCGGTCAGCGTATCCTGCGATCCTTTCGCGCGTAACGAATAGAGACCCTCGATCAGGCCCAAACCCTGATCGAGGGTCCGGGTATCCCGCATGTCCAACTCGGTGTGCGTCAGGACGCTCGTGGACACCGGCGATTCCCGCAATTCCGTCTGCGTCTTGGTTCCCGTGACCACAACCGTGGTCTTGATGTGAAAGGGGTCCGAGGCGTCCTGCTGCACGCCATCGTTGGCCGGCTGAGCCTGTGCGAACAGACCGGCTGCGGCGATCATTGTGAGAGCAATTCTGGCCGTAGGCATGATAGAAGCCTGACTCTACCACATTTCGTGTTACGAAACGCACATTCGTATGCAGCCGACGTGTGGCGCGGGCCTCCCGGCCTGCGCTCTTCTTCCGTGGAGTGGGTCTCCTGGCCTGCCATGCCCGCTTTCTTACAGGCATCTGCCGGCCGTTGAGAGCGCCTACGGCAGCTTCGCGGGCGCGACTACATATACGTACTCGAGCGGCTCTTTCCCGGTGTTCGACACGTTGTGGCGGGTCGCGGGCGGGATGTAGACGAACGCTGGAGCGGCGAACGCGTGCTTCGCCTGTCCATCGATCAGCGCGTCGCCCTGGCCGCGCAGGATGACCAGGGCTTCCTCGTTCTGGCCTGTGGTGTGCCAGCCGACCGTCGCGCCGGGCTTCAGGCGGACAAAGCCGCTACGCATACCCGTCGTTTTGGGGGTCCCTTGCAGCAATGGGCAGTCGCCCGTCGGGCATTCAAGCGATCGGGCCAAAGGCCGCGGCCCTGACATCTGGGAAGAAAGCGGCGCAACGGCAAGGAACAGCACAGCCGGATTACACAAGATCTTCGATAGCGCAATTAGTTTCATGGTCACTTCCTTGGAGCAGTCTCACCGTACCGCCGCGCGAACCCGGGCCGGGCGGAATGCCGCCGATGCAAGAAGACGTCGAGTCGCTGCTTCGGAAAGGGTAGCACGAACCGATCACTTGTAGCACCCCGGCGGCCTTCCAAGCAGTCCCGGGGCCGGGTTGCCTGGGACGGACGGAACGATTCCACGCCGGCGAGTCGTCCGGCGTCCGTCCGGCGTCCGGCGACGCGCCCGGCAGGCGTGGCGATGTATACTATACATCATGAAGCGGACGCAGCTTTACCTCGACGAGGATCTCTGGGGCGCGCTCCACGCGCGGGCGCGGAGCCGGCGGACGACCGTCTCCGAATTGGTGCGTGAGGCCGTCCGGGAACGCTACCTCGGGGATCGCGGCCAGCGGATGCAAGCTATGCAAGCGTTCGTCGGAATTCGCAAGCGATCCCCGGAAATGCAAGATGCCGCGGAGACGATCCGCAACCTGCGGCGGGGCGCCCGGCTCGACAGGCTTGCCGCAAAATGAGCGTACTGGTCGATTCCGACATCCTCATTGAGGCGTCTCGCGGAACAGACGCGGATCTCGTCTCCCGATGGACCGAGTTGAGCCGCTCGGACGTGGCCATCCTGTATTCTCCGGTCAGCGCCGCCGAGCTTTGGGCAGGGGCGCGCCCGGCGGAATCCGACTCCATCGACGCCCTGTTCCGCGCGCTGATATGTGTTCCGATCGACGAGGAAACAGGCCGCCGGGCGGGCGATTACCTCAGACGCTACAGAAAGGGCCACGGGGTCGAACTAGGCGACGCCCTGATTGCGGCAGGCGCCGTATTGAACGGCGCGATGCTCTGGACGCGAAACCGGAAGCACTACCCGATGAAGGAACTTGCCTTCTTTTAGGCCGGCAGCCTAAGGCGCCGCTGAGTTCCCGCCGCCGGTCACGCTACCGCAGCGCCCATGGGAGGCGCGGGCGCCGGTTCGGTCTGGTTCTTGCTCCCCGGCGGACGCCCGCGGTGCTTGACGCCAATCCCGGACATCCACAACGGTGGTCTTCCCCTGCGCCGTCCGCGCCCGCGCGCCAATCGTTCCAGGCTGAGAATCGCTTCCTCGACCTGCTGTCGTTCCTCTCTCAACTCGGCAAGGATTCTCGAAACATCCATATTCTCATCCCCGCGGGCGGCGGCGTCTCGAACCATTTCATTTGCGCCCGCCTTTCTGTATGTTTAATTCTATCTCTGAGATGTTCGATTTTCAAGATTTTGTTTCCAATTTGAACCGGCGAAGGACTATTACTAAGTCCAGACTTCCTAGTACGAATAGGCCTAATTCGGGCGCATTCCGCGCCTTTTCCAATAAAAATAGAACGGCAGGCCTACGGCAATCAGGCTGATGCCCATGGCCGATTCGCGCGGGCGCTGGCAGGCGGTCGAGACCAGGAGCACGCACGCCGCCAAAATAAAGAGCGATGGGACGTACGGGTAACCCGCCGTGCGGTAGGGGCGCCGCAAATCCGGCTGTTTCTTTCGCAGAACCAGAACCGCCGCCGCGGTCATTCCATACAGGATCCAACTGGCGAAGATCACCAGGTTGAACAAATCGTCGTATCTGCCGGACAGCGTCAGCAGCGCCGACCACGCGCACAAAGCCAGGATCGACACGCCCGGCGTGCCTCGTTTCGCATTCACCCGGCCGATGGCCGCGAAGAAATAACCTCCCCGCGCCGCGGCGAAAGGCACCCGCGCGCCCGAAAGAATCGAGCCGTTCAGCGCCGCGAAAATGCTGATCATGACGGCGATGGAAACGGCGGCGGCTCCGGGTCCCCGGAAAATCCGCTGCATCATTTCCGCCGCGACGCGCTCCGTCCCGCCCACCTCCGCGGCCGAAAGCGCGTGAAAATAGGCGGCATTCGCGAGCAAATAAATCGCAATTACCGCGGCGGTTCCCCATATCAGCGCGCGCGGCAGATTGCGTTGCGGATTGCGCACCTCGGAAGCCACCATGCCTACGTTGTTCCAGCCGTCGTAGGCCCACAGCGCGGCCACCAGCGCCGCCACAAACCCTGAAAACGTGAGCGCTGCAACCGGGCCGGCCGCGGCGGCATGGGGCCGGCCGAAAGCCAGCCCCGCGGCCACGATACACGCGATCAGCGCCACCTTCACCACCGTGGCCGCCACCTGCACGTTGCCTCCCAGTTTCACGCCCTGGAAATTCAATAACCCGAGCAGCAGGATTAAAGCGATCGCGAAGAGCTGGCCGTAACGCAGCTCGAGCGGCCCGCCGCGCGGGCCAATTGGCGCCGGAAGGGAATAGAATACTTTGTCGAGCGGCGGAAAAAAACTCGCCAAATAGACGAAAAATCCGGTGGCCAGCGTCGCGATGGAGCCGCTTTTCGCCACCCACATCTGCGTCCAACTGTACAGGAAACCCCACATCGGGCCGTAGGCTTCGCGGAGGTACGCGTACTCGCCGCCCGCTTCCGGCAGCGCCGCCGCCAGTTCGGCGTAGCTCAGCGCGCCCGCGAGCGACAGCATCCCTCCAACCACCCAGACCGCCGCCACCAACTCCGCCGTGCCCACTTTGTTTACCATGGTCCGCGGCACCAGGAAAATGCCGCTGCCAATCACCGTTCCGACCACGATCGAAGCCGCGGCCCAAGGCCCCAGGTCGCGCTTCAATTCGGTTTGCCGCGCTTTGTCCATCGGCGGTTATTCCCCGGCTGTGGCGCGGCGGGACGGCAGGCGCGGCGGCCCGCCCACGGGTTGCCGCACAGGGACTTCCTCTTCCGGCGGCGGGCGGCGCTCGAAATGGGAAGCGGCCAGCCCCGCCGAAAATGTGACCACCGTCCCGATGGGCACGTACCAGGTGAACGCAATGGGCGTCCAGAACCGCACGTACAGAATCGCGCACAATCCCGCGGCCACGCCGGCCATCGCCGCCCGTTCCCCCGGTTTCCTGGTGAGAACCCCCAGCAGGAAGACCCCCAGCAGCATTCCCGATGGGATGGCGGCGATGGTTAGCCCCGCTTCCAGCACGGATTGCGAGTGGCTGGCGCGAATGGCGATGGGGAGCAGAACGCACGCCCACGCGGCTGTCGTCAGGCGCGCGAGTTTCAGCCCGCCCGCTCCGCGAAACAGATCGATGACGGTCGTGGACGAAAGCGAGTTCAGCGCGGCGCTGAGGTTGGCCATGGCCGCCGCCAGAATGGCCGCCACCGTCAGGCCCGCCGCACCCACGGGCAGGTTATTCCAGAGAAACTGAGGATAAATGCCGTCCAGTTTCGCCGGCGCCGCCAGGCCGTGGTCCCCATAAAACACGTAAAGAGATACGCCGATGAGCAGAAACAGCGTGAATTGCACGAAAATCACCGCCCAACTGGCCAGCAGCGCGGCCCGGCTCTGGCGCTCGTTGCGCGCGCTCAGAAGCCTCTGGACCATAAGTTGGTCCGTCCCGTGACTTGCGGCCGTCAGGAAACAACCGCCCGCCAGCCCCGCCCAAAATGTGTATTTCCGGGCGAAAAACTCGACTGTCGGGGAGAAACGGAAGTCGAATATCGTCAGCTTGCCGGCCGCCGAAGCGACCGAGGCCACGTGGCTCCAGCCACCCGGAATATCGCGCAAAATCAGCCAGAAACTCATCGCCGCGCCGAAAACGTAGAGGCCCATCTGAACCACGTCCGTCCAGATCACCGCCGTCATTCCCCCCTCGAACGTATAGAACAACGTGAGCGCGGAGATCAGCACGATGGCGGCGGTCTGGCTCACGCCCAGCACCGCTGAAATCACGATCGCGACAGCGGCCACCCGAACCCCTTCGGCCAAGGCTCGCGTCACCAGGAATATCGTGGCCGTCAGCCTGCAAATTCGTTCGCCGAACCTCCGCCGCATCAACTCATAGGCCGTGAACATCTCGCCCCGGAAATAGTGCGGCAGGAACAGGACCGCGATGACGATGCGCGCCAGGAGGTACCCGAATACCAGTTGCAGAAAGCCCAGGTCCCCGGCGAAGGCCAGCGCCGGCGTGCCGATGATCGTGAGGGTGCTGGTTTCCGCCGAGACGATCGACAGGCCGATCGCCCACCAGGGCGCGCTCCGGCCGCCCAGGAAATAGTCCCGCAGGCTCCTCTGGCCCCTGCGGAAGCGCGCTCCGAACCAGGTGATGCCCGCCAGGTAGGCCAGGATGACCGCCAGATCCAGGACGCGCATGACGAAGGCGTCTTCCAGCATAGCGCCGATCTGTTATTATTTGTGATTCGGAACCCCGCGGTCCAAAGCGGCGTCGAATGGGTTGCGCCGCAAAAGGCGGTTCGGCTATACTCCGCTCAGTGCCCGGCGGTATGACGCGGCGGCCGGACGCGGGGTTGCGAAGGCGGATCGGAACGGAACGCGGAATTTGGCAGGAGGCGCACGTGGATAGTTTCATTAAGACGTTGACCGGGGCAGCGGCCATTGCCGCTTTGGGGGCGGTCCTCACAGTGGGGGCCGCACAGCATGCTCGCGCGCAGTCGCCGGCTGCTCAGCCCGCCCAGCCGGCCGCACAGCCGGAGAAGAAACCCAAGGATACCGGGGAGTACGACATTGCCAACGAGGTCTTCAAGGACATCCAAGCGGCTACGCCGAATTGGCAAAAGGCGATCGCCGATCTGAACACTTGGACCCAGAAGTACCCGGATTCCGACTATAAGGATGATCGGCTGCTGTATTATCAACAGGCCTACTACAGCATGACTCCGCCCCAGTACTACGACAAGGCGGTCGATTACGGCGCGCAGCTCATGGCGAAGGACCTGAAGACCATTTTCAAGGACCCATCGCAGTACCTCACGATCCTGACCCGGACCGCTCTGGCCGCGGCCGGCATTCCCAACGCGACGCCGCCGCAGCTCGCCACCGGTGACAGCGCCGCCACCGCGCTCCTGGACGCGCTCGCCGCTGGGGTCAAGCCTGCCGGTCAGACCGACGCCCAGTGGGCCCCAGGCAAGAAGCAGTTGCAGGATCTCGCGAATGCGACCCTCCAGACCATCGCGATGTCGCCCGGCAACCAGGCGGTTCGAGACAAGGACTACGCCAAGGCGGAGCAGGAGTACACGAAAGCCCTCCAGAAGCGGCCGGACGACGGCCTCATCGCCTATAGTCTCGGGTCCGCCATCATGAACGAGAAGGATCCCTCGAAGTACTCCCGTGCGCTCTACGCGGTCGCGCGCGGCGCGGCCACCGATCCGGCCAAGGGCGGCATCGCCGACCCGGCGGTGCGGACCCAGGTCGACGCCTACTTGAAGCGGGTCTACACCACGGTCCACGGCAGCGACGAGGGCTTGGATCAACTCAAACAGCAGGCGCTCGCGTCCCCGCTCCCGCCGCCCGATTTCAAGATCAAGACCGGCGCCGAAATCGCCCTCGAGAAACAGAAGGCGTTTGAGGCGAAGTACCCCGAATTCGCTCTCTGGATGGGGATCAAGGGCATGCTGACCGGGCCGGATGCCGACAAGAACTTTGCCGACATGAAGGACACCGAGGTGAAAGGGCTGAAGGGCGTCGTGACGAAGGGCAATCCGGACTGCCGCTCCAAGGAGGTCCTGGTGTCTATCGCCGACCCGGAACAGCAAAGCGCGCCCCCCGATACGCTCACCCTGAAACTCGACAAGCCCCTGACCGGGAAGCCGGTGGCCGGAACCGAGATCAAGTGGAATGGCGAGCCGGCGGCTTTCACCAAGGAGCCATTCGGGCTGACCATGAGCGTCGATCAGGACGACATTCAGGGCATGAAGACCGAAACTTGTGTTCCCGCCAAGACGGGGCCCGCGAAGAAGGCCGCTCCCGGCGGCGCGGTGAAGAAGGCTGCGCCCAAGAACTAGACCATGCGGAAGGGATCAAGTGCGGCGCGGGGGCGCCGCACTTTGGTTCTTCGCGTGTGGCGGCTTCTCGTTGGCCAGTACAAGGCTGAACACGAAGCGCTCAATCGGGCTGAGAGAGTTCCCGGCGTTGCCCGCCCCATTCAGACTCTCCAGGGAGCGCTCTATGCGCGCCGCGGACGAGACGAGCTTGTCATAGGCCGGAGTCGAGCGCACCGTTACCACCGCCAACCCCAGCGCCACGATTCCAACCAGGTAAGCTCTCTGCCTCATCCTACTGCTAAGACGCACACATTAGCCCCGAGGTTAGCGCCCCCCTATGCGCTTCGGCGCCGAGCGTCGCCGGGCCGGCCCGCTTGAGGGGATCTGCTACAATAAGACCAATGCCGTTATACGAGTACAGGTGCCGATCCTGCGGCAAAACACTCGAGGTGATGCAGAAATTCACCGATACGCCCCTGACCGTGCACGCGGATTGCGGCGGCGGTCTCGACAAGCTCGTCTCCGCCTCGGCTTTGAAATTCAAAGGGTCGGGCTGGTACATCAACGACTACGCGCGGGGCGGGAGCGGGGCCGCCGGCGACCGGGCCAACGGAAAGCCGGCAGCCGTGGCTGAGACCAAGACCGAGAGCAAGCCGACGTCTAAGCCGGCCCCGGACAAGTAGCTGCCAGGAAGGGAAAATCGCTTCGGTTCGGTGGCCCCACGGCTCAGGCGCGGACTGCGCCGGGCCTGAAACGAGCGCTTTCCGTTGTGCTCGGAAGTACTACACCGTCCACTGCAACTGTCGAATTGCGCGCCGCGCTCTGGACGCGAAACTCGTACCGGTCCACCGTGCAAGCGGCGCGATGGCCACGCGCCCGTAGCACCCGGCCGAAGATGTACAGCCGCATCGCGCGGACGCCGTCGAGAAGGGCGGGCCAACTGATGGAAAGCTCCACGAACGAACCGGGCGCAAGGTGCTTGTCGGCGTGGAAGGCGACGCCGCCGCTGCCCATGTTCAACGTGCTCCCTTCGCCTGCCTGCGGGCCCTTGCCCCCGCCCAAGACCTTGTAGCGGAAATCCCGCCGGATTTCGAAGCGGAACTTGGTTCGCCGGTCGTTCCAGCCGGTCTCGAGCGACACCGGAACCGGGCGCCTCATGGTCTTTACCAAACCGTCATGCATGCGCTGCCCAAGAACTCATAACATATTGTACTGGGGTTTTCAACCTGGAGTACCTTCTTCGACTCGCCGAACGGCCGCGAGCGCAAGAACTCCTTCGGTAACCAAGATTGGGAAGAGACGGACGCCCCGCGCTGGACGCCACTCTTCCAGGCGATCTTCTCCCTCGTTCGGTTACCGGCGCCCGTGATCGCTACCGCAGCAGCGCCGAGGCGCTCCACAAGACCGGCGCCTGGCCATGAAAGTCGCCGGTCACGCGCGGGCGGGCCAAGTAGTAAGCCAGATCGTTGAGCTTGTTGGTGCCCGCGCAGACGCTGGTGACGTCCGCATGCTGGTCTACATAGCCGACCAGCGCGAGCCAGGCTTGGCGAGCCGCGGGGCCGTAAGTCTTGGCATCCAGCCAGCCGTTCTTGACTCCGGTGACCATCGCGAAAGTAAACATGCCCGTGCCGGAGGTTTCCGGCCAGGCCTCCGGATGATCGATCAGTTGACGCCACATGCCGTCCTTGCCTTGGAACTCGAGCAGCGACTTCATCATCTTCCGGTATCCCTCCAGGATGCGGGCGCGCCGCGGATGGTCCCGGGGGAGCGAGCGCAGCAGCTCGGTCATTCCGGCGGCCACCCATCCGTTGCCGCGCCCCCAGTAGAACGGGACATCCGGAGCATGGTAGAACAATCCGTTGGGCTGCTGGAGCTTGTCCAGGTAAGGCGTCATTTCCAGGGCCGCGCGGTCGATGTACTTGGCATCGCCCGTGGCGCGGTACGCCTGCACCTGCACGGCCGTGATCATGTACATGTCGTCGATCCAGAAGCGGGTCTCGCTGGTCAGCCCATCCGGCGTGGGGTCGCTCCACTGCCGGTCGGCAATGGCCTTGCCCATGTCAAGGTATTTCCCCTCCTTGGTTTCGATGTGAATCTCCAGGGGGAGGGCCCCGAAGACCGAGAAGTCCACATGCCGATCGGTGACGATGAGGGCGGACTCCGCGGGAGTCATCAGCGGATCGAACCGCTTGATGAGGCGGGTGGAGAGGTCCTTGTCGCCCGATAGTTGGGCGAAGGTCAAGGCCCCGTACCATGCGCAGACTTCCGGGTAGATGATGCGTCTGGGATCCTGGTGCGGGGCCACAACGAAGTGCTCCGCCACGCGTTTGCCAATTTCGGCGGGCGAGGTTCGCTCGGGCCAATTGGCGAAGTCGGTCTGTTGCGCCACGCCCGGGCGCGCAGCCGCCAGGATCATCGTCCCGGCCGCCAGCAAGGGTATCAGTGCTCGGCAGTACATTGGTATCTCTAGTTTCCCATTGTCGCGAGTGTCAACGCGCGCCACTCCGGGTAAGAACGATAATAGCGCCATCCGGACCCGCCACGGACCCTCCCGCGGGAGTGGTCTTCCCCGTCAGCCCGCGGCTCCGCACGGACAATCATGCCTGAAACTCTGTTTCATCGCAAGACCGCCGACGTGGCGCGCCCTGGCGGAGATGCCCGAATAAGGTTAAGTTTTCTAAGTGTACCGGTACTTCCGGTTCTGTTCAGGGCAGCTTTTCTGTCTTAGAATACGAGCGGATGGTCCTTCCGCGCGGTATATGGCTGGTGTGTCTGGGCGCGCTGCCCCTGTGCGCGGGAATGGTCGATGTGTCTACCCAATCCTCGGTAGTGCTGCACGACGGCGATTCGCTTTCGTTCACGATTTCCGAGTGGAGCTACCGCGTCGATGCGGCCGCCTTCGGCGCGCCGTCGAGTCCCACCCAGGTAAGCTTTTCGCTGCTGACGGCGCCGTTCGCGGGCGCCTGGGACCTGAGCGCCGTACTGGAATCGTACGACGGCGTGGCTGCCGCGCCGGCCGGCGACGTCGGCCCTGCGCCTGGGTATTTCCAGGGATCGCTCTATCAAGGGCCTGTTACGACGGCCTACGGCTCGCTGTCGCTCTCCGAAGCGCTTTCGAGCCAGGTATTCGCCGGCCCGGCGGCCCTGCTGGTCCTCACCAATATGGGCGGCGATGTTACTCTCGGCCTACCGCCATACACCCTGTTGCAGGACCTCCAAGTCACCCTGTCCGGCGGCGGATTCAGCGTGGGCGGAACGGTGGCTGCCGTCACCTTGGACCAAGCCCCGAGTCCCGAGATGTTCCTCCTCTCGGGCAGTTCCGGTCTGCGTGCGGGGTTCCTGGCTGGCGCTTTGGACTTCACCGGCGGCATCGACGGGGCCGGTCCGGTCCTCACAGAGAATCTGGGCGGCGACGATCCTCCGGATGCCCCGGAGCCGCAAACCGCCGTCCTGTTGGCGCTCGGAGGCGCCCTGGTGTGGTTGCTGCCGCGCGCGCTGAAACGAACCCCCGGGGTCCATTCGTAGAGAGTACTACGGCGTTGTCCTCGGAACTTTTCCCTGTCACCCTGCTGCCAGCGATTCCGCAAGCCAAATTCCTTAGCCAGGCGAAGCATCTGATTCCACTGTTGTTTTAGGTTTGGACTGCTCGAAGAGCATATTCGTATTGTGTTTTTGTGCTTGCTTTTAGTCCTAATCTTGTATAGTATATAGTAC
>CAIRXZ010000363.1 GCA_903882645.1 uncultured Acidobacteriia bacterium
CGTCTGGAGCTGACACTTCCGGAGGAGCGGACCCTGTTCGATCCGGTCGACGATTGTAGTGACAAAAAATAGCCGAGCTGGCCCTTAACCAACTGATAGCATACGCATTCCCCTCAAAAAGTGCGGAAAATGGGCTAGCTCGATGTGTCGGGCTTCGGCGTGGCCGGCGTGCTCTTGGGCAGCTCCGGCGGCTTGATGTACTCGGCCGGCAGTTCACCCGTGAGCGTCTTCAGGAAGGCGACGATCGACTTGGCGTCTTCCGGGCTCAACTGCGCGCCGGTCTGGTATTCGGCCATCTCCCTCACCGCCTCCTCGAGCGCCGCCACTTTTCCGTTGTGGAAGTAAGGGCCGGTTTTCTCCACGTCGCGCAGGGAAGGCACTTTGAAAAACATTTTGTCGGCATCGGCCTTGGTAACCTTGGCGCGGCCGGGGTCGGATTGATCCGGATAATCCTTCATGACGCCCAGCCTCTGATACGTGTTCCCGCCCAGAAGCATGCCCGAGTGGCAGTTCTGGCAGCCGGCCGCCATGAAGCGGTTGAAGCCGATCTTCTCTTCCGCCGTCAGAGCCGCCCGGTCGCCCTTCAGGAACTTGTCCCAACGCGCCGGGGCGACGAGCTTGCGCTCGAACGCGCCGATAGCCTCGCTCATGTTGCCGATGGTTACGGGGTCTTTATCCCGTGGAAACGCCTTCTTGAACGCGGCGACGTACTCCGGCATGGATTTCAACACCGCGACGGCCTGTTTCTCGCTCGGCAAGGCCATCTCCACCGGGTTCAGGATCGGGCCCGTGGCCTGCTCCTCGACGTCGGCCGCGCGGCCGTCCCAGAACTGCACGAAGTGGCCGGCGGCGTGATATACGCTGGGCGCGTTGCGGTCGCCTAGCTGTCCCCTGTGGCCGTCCGAAACCGGTTGGTTGTCGACGCCGTAATGGTCCAGCAGATGGCAACTGTTGCAGGAAATCTGCTGGCTCTTGGACAAGCGGGTTTCGTAGTACAACATGCGGCCCAGATTGATCTGGTCCTCCGTCGCCGCGCCGGTCTTCGCCGGGAATTCTTCCGGCAGGGGCGCAAACATCGAAAGTTGCGCCGGGTCGATAGTCGACCGCGGCCGCTTGCCGCAACCGGCGGCCAGGAAGACTCCGGCGGCAATCAGCAGTGCGGGAATGCAATAAGTCTTTCGCATGTTCGGATCCTCGAGCCTTCAGGCTGCCACCAATTTTACATCCAACGCCACCGCTGAAACACAAACGTGTCCCGCGCACGCGCTTGTCCGCGCAGGCTAGAATCGTGAGATGGCGCTTATGAGAAGGCTGCGACTCGGGCTGGGCGTGAGCTTGCTGGCGGTTTTCGGCGCCGTCCCCAACGCGGGACAGGAGCGTTCCTCCGGCGCCGGCGACATCCCCAAGACCTTCTCCGCTCCCCTCGCCGGCTACGACTATGTCAAGCGCGAGGTGATGATCCCCATGCGCGACGGCGTCAAGCTGCACACCGTGATCGTCGTGCCCAAGGACGCAAAGAACGCTCCGATCCTGCTGACCCGCACGCCTTACGACGCATCCAGGCGCACCGCCCGCAACAACAGCCCGCACATGCTCGCGACCTTGCCGCAGAGCGACGAGGTGTTCGTCGCCGCCGGCTACATCCGCGTATTCCAGGACGTGCGCGGCAAATACGGATCGGAGGGGGACTACGTGATGACCCGCCCGGTCCGCGGCCCCCTGAACCCCACCGCGGTGGACCACTCGACCGACGCGTACGACACCATCGACTGGCTGGTGAAGAACATTCCGGAATCGAACGGCCGCGTGGGCATGATCGGTTCGTCGTACGAGGGCTTCACCGTCGTCATGGCATTGCTCGATCCGCACCCCGCGTTGAAGGTGGCCGCGCCCGAAAGCCCCATGGTGGATGGCTGGATGGGCGACGACTGGTTCCACTACGGCGCCTTCCGCCAGACCAACCTCGACTACGCCGAGGAACAGACCACCAAACGGGATGCGGGCGAGGCCGTGCCCCGCGACGCCTTCGACGACTACGAGGCCTTTCGCCGGGCCGGTTCAGCCGGCGACTACGTCCGCGCGCACGGCCTCGATCAACTCCCGTTCGTGCGGAAGCTGATGGACCATCCCGCCTATGACGCTTTCTGGCAAGGCCAGGCCCTGGATCGGCTCGTGGCTCAGAAGCCATCGCAGGTACCCACCATGTGGATTCAAGGCCTGTGGGACCAGGAGGACATGTGGGGCGCGATTCACTGCTACCTGGCTCTTAAGGCCAAAGGACAAGCCGGTCCCAACTACCTGGTAATGGGTCCGTGGCGGCATAGCCAGGTGAACTACGACGCCTACAATCTCGGGCCGTTGAAATGGGACGGCGACACAGCCCTCGAATTCCGCCGCGACGTGCTGAGGCCGTTTTTCGATCGGTACCTGAAGGATGGCGCACCCAAGGCCGAGACGCCGCCCGTTCTCATCTATAACACCGGCGAGAACCATTGGGATCGTCTGAAGATCTGGCCGTTGGCGTGCGACCAGGGGTGCGCCGAGCCCATGAAGCCGCTCTATCTGCAGGCGGATTTCGCCTTGGGCTTCGACAAACCGCCAACTCCGGGGACAGCGGCGGACGTCTACGTTTCCGACCCCGCCAAGCCCGTGCCGTATTTGCCGCGCCCGGTGCGTTTCTCAGATTCAAGCCGCTGGCAGCAGTGGCTGGTCGGCGACCAGCGCTCGGTGGCCGACCGCACCGACGTGCTGGTCTACCAGACGCTCGTGCTCAACGCGCCGGTGCACATCGCGGGCGCGCCCATCGCCGACCTTTTCGCTGCCACCACCGGAACGGACGCCGACTGGGTGGTGAAGCTGATCGACGTCTTTCCCGACGAAGTCCCGAGCCAGCCCGAGATGGGCGGCTATGAGCTGGCGGTATCCCTGGACATCTTTCGGGGCCGCTACCGCGAGAGCTTCGAGCGCCCCTCGGCCATCCCCGCCGGCAAGCCGCAACGCTATCGGTTCGCGCTGCCCACCGCCGATCACGTATTCTTGCCGGGCCACCGGATCATGGTGCAGATTCAGTCGAGCCTGTTCCCGCTCTACGACCGCAACCCGCAGACCTACGTCGAGAACATCTTCTTCGCCAAGCCCGCGGACTACGGGAAGGCGACGCAGTCCATTTTCCGTTCATCGGACCAGCCCAGCGCCGTGTGGCTCCCAGTGGTGCCGTAGGGGTCGGGCATGCCCGACCCTTGCCTGGCAGCCGAAACGCCCCGATCAGAGCCGCGACCGTGAGGGAGCGGTTACCCGAAGATTGGTGAGTTTCCGAAGCGGCCTACAAAGTGGGGTGGACCTCCCGGTCTGCCTTCTTGCCGACCAAGCCATCTGTGCAAGAATTGGGATGTGACGAAGTACGCCGTCGTGATTCACGAGGAGCCGGAGGGCGGGTTCTGGGCCGAAGTGCCGGCGTTGCCTGGCTGCTATTCGCAGGGAGAGTCGATTGAAGAACTCCTGGATAACATTAGTGAGGCGATCACCCTCGTGTTGGAGGTCTAGACTTCCAGCCCGCGCTGTCAGTTTCCTACTAAGAGGCTGCTCGAATTATTCAAGTCGCTGGCAAAGCACCTGAACGTGAAAACCGAGGTGCTCGGCGAGAACTTCTTCATGCAGGCCTTTGCGATTAACCAGCCAGCGCCTCGGCAACTTGATTTTCACTTCCAGGGTGTTCGATTGCAGGACGGTCAGCCGGTCGTCGTTGGTTCCTTCCCCTTTGGCGCGGGCGGCCAACGGATGCCCGTATTCCTGACTGTGGAGAATGCGCGACCGCGCGATCGGCATCGCGGACCTCAATCGACTTCGCCTGTGGATCGAATCGGAACCGGAAATGCCGGAAGGTGACTGGTACAAGGATTTCGGTTCGTTCAAGATCTGCGGCCAAGGAGCGTTTCCGAAGACGTTTCCGCTCCGGGGCCAAGCAGCCAGGGGGAAGGCGGTCTAACCGCGTTCCAGCGAATTCCTTCGGAATCCGCAGTCTCGCCACTTCCAAGCCGCAAACCCGCCGGCTACGTCGCGACCAGCCTCTCCCGCACCCCCTGTTATACTGGCATTTCCATGCTGCGAGTCCGTTTTGCGCCTTCTCCCACTGGGTTTTTGCACATCGGGAGCGCGCGCACGTTCATCTTTAACTGGCTGTACGCCCGCCACGGCGGCGGCACGATGATCCTGCGTATCGACGATACGGACGTCGAGCGCAATACGGACGCCTCTCTCGCTTCCATCTTCGAAGGGCTTCGCTGGCTCGATCTCCCATGGGACGAGGAGTACAAGCAGTCCGATCGCCTGGGCCTGCATCGCCGGATGGCGGAGGCCATTCTTCAGAAGGGTCTGGCGTACCGCGACTTTGTTCCTCCGCAAGCGGCCGAGGGCGAGAAATCCGGCGCTCACGGGACTTGGCTGTTCAATGCCGAAATGCGCGAGATGTCCCGCGAGGAAAGCGACCGCCGCGCCGCCGCGGGGGAGCCATTCGCCCTGCGCTTTCGCGTGCCGCGCGATGCCGAGCCGCATATCCGCTTCTCCGACGCGGTCTTCGGCCCGCAGTCCAAGGCCACTGCCGATATCGAGGATTTCGCGCTGTTGCGCAGCGACGGCATGCCGACTTACCACCTGGCCTCCTGCGCCGACGACGCGGATCTGCGCATCAGCCACGTCATTCGCGGCCAGGACCACCTGACAAATACCTTCAAGCACGTGCTGATATTCGACGCCGCCGGCGTCGAGCCGCCGCGTTTCGCGCACTTGCCGCTGCTGGTGGCGCCCGATGGCGCCAAGCTCTCCAAGCGCCGCCACGGGCCGGTCGTCAGCGTGACCACCTACCGCGATGCCGGCTTCATGCCGCACGCGTTCGTCAACTTCCTTTGCCTCGTGGGCTGGTCGCCCAAGGACGACCGCGAGGTGATGACACGCGAGGAGATCATCGACGCTTTCTCGCTCGAAGGCATTCACCGTCACAACGCGGTGGTGAATTTCAAGGAAGACGACCCCTTCGATCCCAAGGCGGTCTGGCTCAACGCCGCGCTCCTCCGCTCGCTGCCGGTGGAGGATCTCGCCGGTCTCCTTCTGCCGTTCGTGCGCGGCGCCGGCATTGCTGTCGAGCCAGCCAAAATGGCTCAAATCGCGCCGCTCATTCGCGAGCGAATCTCGCTTTTGCGCGACGCGCTCACGGTGGGCGACTTCTTCTTTGCCGCCGAGCTCGCGCCCTACGGCGCCGCCGAGCTGATCCCCCAAAAAGGCGACGCGGCCATGGCGTTGCGCGCGCTTGAATGCGCGCGCGAGGTCTTGCCGGGAATCGAGTTTTCTCACGACGCATTGGAGGCCGCCCTGCGCGCGGCGGCCGCCCATTTGGGAATCAAGACTGGCCAGATGTTCCAGCCGGTCCGCGTGGCGGTGTGCGGCCGCAAGAACGCGCCTCCGTTGTTTGGAACGCTGGAGGCGCTGGGCAAAGAGACCAGTCTGGCCCGAGTCGGCCAGGCCATAGAGAAGCTGAAACCATGACGAATTCACCCAACCCCGCGACGCCTGGCCCCAACGGCGCCCCCCCGCCGGCGGGTCCGTCCCATTTCATCCGCGACATCATCCTCGACGATTTGAAGACCGGCAAGTACGGCGGGCGCGTGCACACGCGCTTCCCTCCGGAGCCTAACGGCTATCTGCATATCGGCCACGCCAAGTCGATCTGTCTCAATTTTGGCCTGGCGGCCGAGTTCGGCGGGAAGACCAACGTCCGGTTCGACGATACCAACCCCTGCAAGGAAGAGACCGAGTACGTCGAATCCATCATCGACAATGTGCGCTGGCTCGGTCTCGATTGGGAGGACCGGCTCTTCTACGCTTCCGATTACTTCGACCAACTCTACGAGTGGGCCGTGCAACTGATCAAGGCCGGCAAAGCCTACGTCTGTGACCTGACCGCCGACGAGGTCAGGCAATATCGCGGCACGCTCACCGAACCCGGCAAGGAAAGCCCCTACCGCAATCGCTCCGTTGAGGAGAACCTGGACCTCTTCGAGCGCATGCGCGCCGGCGAGTTTCCGGACGGCGCCCGCACCCTGCGCGCCAAGGTCGACATGGCCTCCGCCAACCTGAACATGCGCGACCCTGTGATGTACCGCATCCTTCATGCGGAGCACCACCGGACCGGGGACAAGTGGTGCATCTACCCGATGTACGACTACACGCACGGCCAGTCGGATTCGATCGAGCGAATCACCCACTCCATCTGCACGCTCGAATTCGAGGACCACCGGCCGCTCTACGACTGGTACGTCGAGCAGTTGGGCATCTATCATCCGCAGCAGATCGAGTTCGACCGGCTGAACCTCACCTATACCCTCCTGAGCAAGCGGAAGCTGCTGGAGTTGGTGGATGGCGGCTACGTGCGGGGATGGGACGACCCCCGCATGCCGACCCTCTCGGGCATCCGGCGCCGCGGTTACACGCCCGAGGCCATCCGCACCTTCTGCGCCAACATCGGGGTCTCGAAGACCAACGGTTCCACCGAGCTTTCCCTCCTCGAGTATTACGTCCGGGAGGACCTGAACCGGCGCGCCGCGCGCGTCATGGCGGTGCTGCGTCCCTTGCGCCTGGTCGTCGACAACTATCCCGAAGGCCTCGTCGAGGAGATGGACGCCGTCAACAACCCGGAAGACGAAAGCGCCGGCGCGCGCAAAGTCCCCTTCTCGCGCGTCCTCTACATCGAGCGCGACGATTTCCGCGAAGACCCGCCCAAGCAGTACTTCCGGCTCTCTCCCGGACGCGAGGTCCGGCTGCGGTACGGCTACTTCGTGACCTGCTCGGGGGTGGTGAAGGATGAAAAGGGCGAGGTAGTCGAAGTCCATTGCACCCACGATCCAGCCACGCGGGGCGGCAATGCGCCGCCCGACGGCCGCAAGGTCAAATCCACCATTCACTGGGTCTCGGCCGCCCACGCGCTGGACGCGGAGGTCCGCCTGTACGACACCCTGTTCCTGAAAGAGAACCCCGGCGAGACCGAGGAAGGCCAGGAGTTCACCGCGAATCTCAATCCGGCGTCGCTCGAGATCCTCGCCAACGCCAAGCTCGAGCCATCGCTCGCCGGCGCCGGGCCGGGCAGCCGCTATCAGTTTGAGCGCCTGGGCTATTTTTGCGCCGACCCCGATTCGACGCCCGGCAAGCTGGTCTTCAACCGGACCGTCGCGCTGCGGGACGCATGGGCCAGGATCGAGAAGCGCGAGAAGGGCAAGTGACGCTCGGGGCCAGGCTTCCGTGGAGTGGGCCTCCGGCCTGCCATGCCCGCTTTCCTGCGGGCATCCGCCAGCCATTGAGACGATGCCGCCAGGAATGGCGGCATTGCAAGCCGGAGGCTCGCTCCACAAACGCGCCACCAGCGCATCAGCTCGCGACGGGCCACACATGATCATTCTCGGAATCTCCGGCATCCTGGGCGACGCCGCCAGCGCCATCCTGAAGGACGGCGAGATAGTCGCCGCCGTCGAAGAATCGAAGCTCGTGCGCCGCCGCGCCCGATGGGGCGGCCACGGCGAGATGCCCTCTCATGCCATCGAGATGTGCCTGCGCCTCGCCGGCGCCGGCCCGGAGCAGGTGGACGCCGTGGCGGTCGTGCGTCCGGCGCCGGCCGATTTTCACCTGAAGCTGCGCGCTCTGTTTCCCGCCAGCCGCATCTTGATGCTCGGCCACCACCTGGCGCACGCCGCCTCGGCGTATTACCCGTCCCCTTACGAGGAGGCGACGGTACTGACGCTCGACCGTTGCGGCGACCTGGACTGCGGCGCGCGCTGGCGCGCGGCCGGCACGCGGATGACGCTCGACCAGGAACAGTACTTCCCGGATTCGCTCGGCGATATCTACGGCCGCGTCACCGAACTGCTGGGCTTCGAAGCCAATGCGGACGAGCACAAGGTCCAGTGGCTCTCGGTCCGCGGCGACGGCCGGTACAAGGACCTCTTCCTGGAGATCCTGAACCCCTCCGGCGCCGGCCCGCGCATCGACCGGTCTTTCTTCAGCACCGAGCGCTTGAAGAGCGGCGGATTCGGCGCGCGGTTCTACGAACGGCTCGGCTTGGCGGACGGCCAGCCGGTTCCCGAGTCCCTGCGCGCGCACGTGGCCGCGGGCATGCAGAGAGCCCTGGAGGCCGCCGTGATCCTTATGGCGGGCCAGGGGCGGAATCTGTGCCTGGCCGGCGGCCTCGGCCTCAACGCTTTGCTCGTCTCGGCCCTCGAGAACCGTTCCGGATTCGAGAGCGTGTTCGTGCAGCCGGTTTCCGGCAACGCCGGCGCCTCCATCGGCGCGGTGCTCGAGGCCTGGCACGGCTGGGGCCGCGAGGTTCGGCGCGTATCGCTCCCGACGCTCTGCCTGGGTCCCTCCTACACGGCGGCCGAGATCAAGCAGGCGATCGAGAACTGCAAGCTGCGTGTCCGCTACCTGCTCACCGAAGGCGAGGTGATCGGCGCGGCGGTGGCCCAGTTGAGCGACAACAAGATTGTCGCCTGGATGCACGGCCGGATGGAATTCGGCGCCCGCGCGCTGGGCAACCGCAGCATCCTGGCCTCGCCGCTCAATCCGTATTCCACCGAGAACCTGAACGCGTTTATCAAGCACCGCGAACCGTTCCGCAAGTTCGCCGCATCGGTTCCCTCCGAGCTGGCGGCCGCGTACTTCGAGGTCGGCCCCAACGCGCGCTTTCTTTCCACGGTGGGCCGGGTCAGGCCGGAGCACCGCGAGAAGTTCGCCGCCGCCGCCTTGGCGGACGACCTGGTGCGCGTCCACACCGTGGACCGCGACGAGAACCCGCTTTACTGGAAGCTGCTGCACGCCGCTGGCGACGCCACTGGGCTGCCGGTGCTCTACAACACGTCGTTCAACCTGTTCGGCGAGCCGCTGGTCTGTACCCCGCGCGATGCCGTCCGCAGCTTCTACTCATCCGGCATCGACGCCATGTTCGTCGGCCACTTCCTGTTGCAGAAGTAGGGGCAAGGCCTGCCGGAGGTCTTCAGATCCGCTGTGCGCCGCCTCACCGCTGAAGCAGCAGCTCCGGCTTGTCCTCTCCCCAGTGGACGTGCAGCTTCGCCCCAACGGGATGCACCCAGATGCCGTCGCCGTTCCTGGGCAGCGGGATTTCGGCCGCGGTATCCACCGCGACGAACCGGTTGTTCTCGGCGCCGGGGCCCAGCTTGCCGATGTGAATGTGCAGGTGGCATTGCGTGCGGTTCATGAGGTTGTTGACCGCCAGGCCCCAATCGTTGCCCCACAGCTCGCCGGCCTTCCTGATGGCCACAGTCCAAAGCGTGGAGTGCTGTTCGGCGGTCATGCCGGAGAGCTCCTGGGGATTCACGCCATGAGATCGCGGCATCGCCAGCCAGCGGTTCGGCTTGTTCGGGCTGTTGTCGTGGACCAGGAAGAACTCCGCCTCCCCGGGCGGTTGCGCATCGGCGAGCCGGCAGAGGGAGCACTCCTGGGGCCGCATGGTTTCCGGCCGGGCCGAATCGCAGAGGCAGCCGCGCACGTCCGCATGCCCCAGCGGAAGCGCCAGCGCTGCGCAGGCGGTAAGAATCCGGAAGAATCGCACCTTGCTCCGATTATAGCGGGCGAACGTGAGAAACCCCGGCCCATCCTCTATTCGCCGCCCGGCGGCGGCTGGCTGGCCAGCAGGATCATGACCTCCAGGGCGCGGCTGCGCTGCGCATCGTTCACCATCAGGTAACGATGCCGGCCGTTCGGCTCCTGGGTGAACCTCGTGATGCCGCGCGCGTCCACGGCGACCGTGCCCGGGGCCGACAGGGAGAAATAGCCGCGCCCGGGGCGTATCGCGTAGAGCGCCGCCGTAAGGTCCCACGTGGGCCGGTCGTAGGGCATCTTCATGTAGTTGCGATAGGCCTCCGCAATCGGATGATCCGGAACATAGCCGAAGTCGTTTTCGATGCTGGAAGCGGGAAAGAGAATCGAGGCGCCGATCTCATACCCGCTCACGACGATCGGCGTGGGCCATTCGCGGAACAGCTTCTGCGCCGAGGGAATGTCCGTTTGCACGTTGAATTCCGGTTTCGGGTCCGCGAAATTCCCCGCCATCATGCTCAGCAGGCGCACCTTGCGCATCGCCAGATCGCGGCCTGCGAGCGGGCTCCATCCGTCCGGCCCGGAATCGAGAAGGCGCGCCAGGTTCGTGCTGAACCCCACCTGGACGACGGCCACGGTGTTGTCCCGTTCGGCGGCCAGCGCGCGCCGCAGCAGGGCGACTGCTTCGGGGGCCTCGGCGCCGGAGGCGATCCGGCGGGGATAGACGAACGATCCATCCGCGCGCTTGCGCCCGGCGGGAACCTCGATCATGGGGGATGCTTGGGGCGTTATGCCGCTCGCCTTGACCATGCCCACTGGAATTCGGGCGCGCCCGTAGAACGTGTTTACCAGGTCGATGTACGGGGCGCTCCAAGGGTTGTCTTTGGTGATCGTCACGGCGATCAAACGGCATTCACCGCGGCTCTCCAGGGCGTGAAGCATGGCTAGCGCCAGGGCGTCGTCCACGTCGTTCCCAATATCCGTGTCGAAGACGGCCGGGACGGGCGTGGCGCCCGGCGCCGCGGGTGGTAGAGCGGCCAGCGCGGCCGCAAGAACCAGAACGGGTTTCATCATGTTGGTCCTGTTCCGAGAGTAAACGTTTTTTGGCCCGCCCGCTGCGCGATACTGAACGGTGTGAGTTCCTCCGCCGTCGCCGAGAATCTGCGCGAGTCGTTCCGGGCGATCGCGGCCAGCCGGGCGCCGGGGGAGGCGCGCGAACTCCCCGGCGTGAGCATCGCGTCCGCCGGCGTGACTTTCCAAATGTTCAACGCTGCATTCCTTTCCGCGCCGGTTGGTTCCGAGAACGAATTGGCGCAGCGGATTCTGCTGGCTTCCTCCCATTTTGACGCCCGCGGGATCGAGTGGGCGTATTGGGTCTGCGACCACTGGCTCGATGGCCGGGCCCGGCTGCGGTCGCGCCAGGTGTTCGAGAGTCACGGTCTGCGCCATTCCGTGGACCTGCCCGGCATGGTGGCGGAACACGTCGCGCCGCCCGTAAAGCCGCTTCCGCCCATCGAAGTGCGGCGCGTGCGGGACGCCGCCGCCCGCGACGCCTTCTGCGGCATCGGTTCGGTCTGCTTCCACGTGCCGTTTCCGTGGTTCCAGGAAGTTTTCGCCAGCGCGTCTGTGTGGGAACGGTTCGTGGGCTACGTCGGCTATGCCGATGGCGAAGCCGTTTCCACCGCCGCGACCGTGATCGGCGGAGGCGCCGTGGGGGTCTATAACGTGGCTACCCTGCCGGGCAGCCAGCGGCGCGGATACGGCGAGGCCGTCATGCGTCACGCGCTGGCCGAGGCGCGCCGGGAGTCTGGCATCGCGCGCAGCGTCCTGCAATCCACGCCCGTCGGCTACAAGCTCTACGAGCGCATGGGGTACAGGACCGTCACCAAGGTGGCCGTGTATGCCAGCTAGACAGTGTTACAGGATTTCCATTTCTTCTCCGCCATCACGAAGCCGGGGCGGGCGCGGGCGGCCGGCGGATCTCCATGCAGCCGCGGCCCGTGGGCAGCATTTTGCCGGGATTCATGCGGTTCTCGGGATCGAAGAGCAGCTTCAGGCGGCGAATCATGTCGAGCGTCTCGGGTGTGAAGAGTTTCGCCATCATCCCGTTTTTCTCCATCCCAACGCCGTGCTCGCCGGTGATGGAGCCTCCCGCCTCGATGCAGTAGGTGAGGATCTCCTCGCCGGCCGCCTTGGCTTTTTCCAGGTCGCCGGGTTTGCGGGCGTCGAAGAGGATGATGGGGTGCATGTTGCCGTCGCCCGCGTGAAAAATGTTGCTGATCACCAAGCCATGCCGGGCGGCGGTCTCGCCGATGAAGCGGAGGGTGGGGGCGATCTTGGTGCGCGGCACAACGCCGTCCTGCACGTAGCATGAAGGGCTGACGCGGCCCACGGCGCCGAAGGCGTTCTTGCGGCCCTGCCACAGAAGATCGCGTTCCTGGGCCGTGCGGGCCACCCGGAACTCGCGCGCTCCGCACGCCAGACACGCCTCGCGGACCTGCTCCGCCTGCTCCTCGACGGTCTCCGCGAGGCCCTCAAGCTCGATCAGGAGCACGGCGGAGGCGTCCATGGGATATCCCGCTCCGGTGGCCTCCTCGACCATGCGGAGCATGACGCCATCGAGCATCTCGATGGCCACGGGCGTGACGCCGCGGGCGGTGATTTCGGTGACGGTACGCCCGGCGTCCTCGTTGGAATCGTAGATAGCCAGCGCGGTCTTCACCGCCTCGGGTTTGCGCATCAGCCGGACGGTCGCCTTGGTGACGAGCGCCATGACGCCTTCCGAGCCGGTGAGCAGGCCGGTGAGGTCGTAGCCGGGAAGGTCGGGCTCCTTGCCGCCGGTTTCGACCACGCTGCCGTCGGGCAGCACGAACTCCATTCCGAGGACATGGTTGGTGGTGACTCCGTAGGCCAGCGTGTGGGGACCCCCGGCGTTTTCGGCGACGTTGCCGCCGATGGTGCACGCGCGCTGGCTGGAAGGGTCCGGCGCAAAAAAGTAGCCGCGGCCCTCCACCGCCAAGGTGATATCCAGGTTCACGACGCCCGGCTGGACCACGGCGCGCTCGTTTTCGAGATCGATCTCGAGAACGCGGTTCATGCGCGCGAAGGCCACCAGGATGCCGCCCTCGGCCGGAATGGCGCCGCCCGAAAGCCCGGTGCCCGCTCCGCGCGCCACCACCGGGACGCGAAACTCGCGCGCGATGCCGGCGATAGCGGCTACGTCCGAAGTGGCGCGGGGGAATACGACGATGTCGGGACGGCCTTTATCGACGCCGGCATCGTACTCGTAAAGCGCCAAGTCCTCGGGGCGGTCCAGGCAGCCCAGCGGTCCCACGATCGCCACAAGGCGCGCCTTCAAACCGGCCGGCAACATGATCCCAGTGTAGTCCGTTCGGTGAACAGCGGCTTTGGCCGGCGTATTCGTTCTGTGCGGCGGCGTTTACGTCGCGGCGCGGCCAATCCGCTAGCTTCCGTCCGCGGATTCCTCGGAAGGGGCAATCCGGCGCATGATGGACTTGACCTTCCGTCCGTACCCCGCGCTGCGGTTGTAGATCGCAAGCTTCTGGTCCAGGCTCTTGTTTAAGTAGCGGCTGATGTGGGTCAGACGGTACGCTACCGCCTGAATTCCGGCGGCGGGGGAGGAGAATTTCGCTCGCCCCGAATCCCAGCCAAAAAAGTTGTTGTTGGGCGCCGCCTTGCCGCCGGTCGACTCGACGAAGGAGATGCTGGGCAACAGCCGCCAATCCAAGCCGTTACGATCCGCCGCCTCCAGGAATACCGGTGCGTAGGTCAGCGCCGGGCAATGGGTTTTTCCGAAGAACCTGCGCAACGTGTCCAACCTGGGATCCTGGCGGTAGCCGGTGGAGGCTGGTTCCGGGATACGCGGCAGCGTGCAGAGCGGGACCGACACGGCTCCCGCCAATAACGCCACGCCACGCCTCACCAGATTCTTCATTGAAAACCTCCTCTTGAATTGAAAACTTGAAAAAGCAGCGCCGCATACGGCGCGGCGGAACGGGCGGGAAGTCTCGGCTCCCGGATTGACGGTTACAAAGCTGTCATCGGCGGATTATGGCTTGGCGGGGGCTTTAACGCGAACCCCGCACCTCAGTAGGCTACCACACTCGAGTCTCAGGGAATTCCCTGAGGCTGGAGCCGTCGGCTTGGTGGGGCAGGTTGCTAACCTGCGGCCGATTGGCAATCGGCCTGGTGATTTTCCCGAGAGTTTTCCCCTCCCATCCTCACTCTCTCATCGTGGCCGCTTTCCACGCTCGACGTCTGCCTCACTATACTTGGTCCCCCCATCGCAGCCCGATGCTATCCTGAGAGCATCGCCCCGAAGATCGCCCTTGGATACACGCTTGAAAATCGGTTTTGTCAGCCTGGGTTGCCCCAAGAACCTCGTCGATAGTGAAGTCATGATGGGCCAGCTCGCCTCCAGGGGCCACGAACTGACGTCGCATCCGGACCAAGCCGACGTCCTGGTAGTCAATACTTGCAGCTTCATCGACCCGGCTAAGCGCGAATCCATCGACACGATCCTCGAAATGGCGGAGTACAAGAAGATTGGCCGGGCGCGGAAACTGATCGTGGCGGGTTGCCTGGTGGAGCGTTACCGCGGCGATATCCGCAAGGAAATGCCGGAAGTGGACGCCATTATAGGGACCAACGATCTGGAAAGCATCGTCGAGCTGTGCGAGGGCGGCGAGGCGCCGTCCGGCGCCCCGGCGCCGTACCTCTATCACGACCTGACGCCGCGCGTGCTCGCCACGCCGCGCCATTACGCCTACGTCAAGATCGCCGAGGGCTGCGACCATCCCTGCGCGTTTTGCGTCATCCCGCGGTATCGCGGCCGGTTCCGCAGCCGCCGTCTCGAATCGGTGATCGCCGAGGCCACGCGCCTGTTCCGCCAGGGCGTCCGCGAGATCAACCTGATCGGCCAGGACACCACATGTTACGGCGAGGACCTGGGTCTCGCCGATGGTCTGGCGCGCCTGCTCGAGCGGCTGGCCGGGATCGAAACCGGCCGGGAGAATTGGGTTCGTTTCCTCTACGCATATCCGAACAAGATCACCGGGCGGCTGCTTGATACCGTGGCCGCGCACGCGGCGCTGGTGAAATACCTGGACATGCCGTTGCAGCACGCGAGCGCCCGCGTTCTTCGCCGCATGAAGCGCGGCGGATCCGGCGGCATTTTCCTGAAGCTGCTGGAGCGCGTCCGCCGCACGATCCCCGGCGTCGCCGTCCGCACCAGCTTCATTGTGGGCTTCCCCGGCGAGACCGATGCCGACTTCCGCGAGCTGTGCGATTTTGTGGAAGCGGCCCGGTTCGACAACCTTGGCGTCTTCCTCTATTCCGACGAGGACGCCAGCGCCAGTTACGCGCTCGACGGCAAGGTGGACGGGCGTACCGCTCAGAACCGCAAACGGCGTTTGATGGCGATCCAGCGCCGCATCGCCCGGGCGCGCAATCGGGCAATGGTGGGAAGCGAGGTGTCCGTGCTTGTGGAAGGCCCTTCGCCCGAGACGCCTCTTCTATGGCAGGCGCGGATGCCCTCCCAGGCGCCCGACATAGATGGCGTTGCCCTGATCAACGATTACGAAGGCTCCGAACCGCGATCTGGCGAGATCCGCCGCCTCCGTATCGCCGAAGCGCACGATTACGACGTGGTGGGCGCGCTGCTCCCGCCGGCGGAGCCCGCGCCGCAATTCGCAGGCCCGGGCCTGATCGGCATTCAGCCGCTGGCCGCCGCGCCTGGTCCAGCCGTATGAGGAGTAGTCCTGCTTTGTATCGGGGCATGGCTTTAGCCATGCCGCAACACGCGAACAGTTGCCGGGCTTTAGCCCCTGCTGTTCGGTCTTTGGCGCAGTTTCTACCGCAGCCAGGGGCTGAAGCCCGATTGCTTTTCTTCTACCCTGCGGCACGGCTGAAGCCGTGCCCTGATACAAAGCCGATCCCCCTGCCTTCCACGAGTCCCGCAAGGTGGGGCAGGCGCTATCGCCTGCCATTGGGTAGCGCCCTATGACGATGAACTGCCCCATCTGCAAGAAGGAAGTGACCACCGGAGATCCCGAGTTCCCCTTTTGCAGCGAACGGTGCCGCATCATCGACCTGGGCGCATGGGCGTCGGAGAAATACGTAATTACCGGACCCGTCGAAGCGGAAACCAGAGATGACGAAGAACCCTAGCGCCGGCCTCAAGTTCGCCAATCTCCTTTCCTCCTGGTTCGGATGCGGCTATGCGCCGTTCGCGCCCGGGACCGCGGGCTCGGCGGCGGCGCTCGCCATCGGCATCGCGCTGCACGAGTATGCCGGAGTCCCCTGGTGGGGCTTTCTGGCGCTTGCGGGCGCGATCGCATGGCCCGCCATATGGGCCGCCGGGGTTACGGCGCGATCCCTCGGCGTCGAGGACCCCGGCTGCGTGGTGGTGGACGAGGTTCTCGGCCAGTGGGTCGCTCTGGCCGGCGCGCGCGCGTACAACTGGAAGAGCTATCTCGCCGCGTTCCTGCTGTTCCGGTTGTTCGATATCTGGAAGCCCGCGCCGGTGCGGCAGTTGGAAGCCCTGCCGGGCGGGGTGGGGATCAATGCGGACGACGCCATGGCGGGGATTTACGCGGCGCTTGTGTTATTCCTGGCGGGATGGTTCAATCTTTATTGAACATGCCAATCCGCAAACCGGCCGACCAACGGCCGCAGATCTCCCAGGTCACGCCTCCCGCCGCCATCGCCGGCGGCGAGCTGCAAATCCGCGGAAAGGGCTTCGCGAAGTCGGAGTGGCCGCGCGTAACCATCGGGGAGATCGGCGCGCCCATCATCGTCGGCTCGGATGCGCTGGTCGTCGCCCGCGTTCCGGAAGGCGCCACCGCGGGGGAACTGGTGCTCAAGTGCGGGCGGTATTCGAGCGATTCCTGGGCCTGCGACATCGGCGTTCAGGTGGCCGATAGCCTGCATCCGGTGGCCAGCCCTGCGGTCGACTCCTTCGGCAATATCTACGCCACCTACAGCGGGTCGCGCGGGCAGAAGACCCCCGTGGCGGTCTTCAAGATCGATCTGAATTTCAACGTCAAGCCCTTCATTAACGATTTGATGAACGCCACCGGAATGGCGTTCGACCGGCAAGGCTTGCTCTACATTTCCAGCCGCTACGAGGGTTTCGTCTACCAGGCGACCCCGGCCGGGAACATGTCCGTTTTCGTCGAAGGCATGGGAGTGGCGACCGGGCTGGCCTTCGACCGGGAACAGAACTTGTACGTAGGCGACCGCAGCGGCACCATCTTCAAGGTCGGTCCCAATCGGCAGATCTTCGTTTTCGCCACCCTCGAGCCTTCCATCGCCGCGTATCACCTGGCTTTCGGGCCGGACGGGTATCTTTACGTCAGCGGGCCTACCACGTCGAGCTTCGATTCCGTCCACCGAATCTCCCACGCCGGCGTGGTGGAGGTTTTCTATCGCGGCCTGGGCCGCCCGCAAGGCATGGCGTTCGACGAGGAGGGCCAGTTGTATGTGGCCGCCTCGATTTCCGGCCGCAAGGGCGTGGTGCGCATCGACCCCGATCGGCGCGCGGAGTTGTTCCTGTCCGGACCCGGCATCGTGGGGCTGGCCTTCACGCCATCGCGCGCGATGGCGGTCGCCACAACCAACGCCCTCTATCGCGTGGACGTTGGAATCAAGGGCTTCTCGCTGGTCTGATGAACGCGGAGATCATCGCGGCCGGGTCGGAAATGCTGACGCCGGCCCGCATCGACACCAATTCCCTCTATCTCACCGCCGAGCTGAATAACATCGGCGTCGAAGTGGTGGCCAAGAGCGTGATTGGCGACGACCGCGACCGGCTCGCGGCCGCCATCCGCCGGGCGCTGTCCGACTCGCCCATCCTGATCCTCTCCGGCGGCCTGGGGCCCACCGAGGACGATGTGACCCGTGAGGCCGTGGCGCAGGCCCTCAACCGCAAGCTGACGTACTCCGGCGAAATCGCGAAGGCCCTGGAGCGGCGTTTCGCGCGCGCCGGGCGCAAGATGGCCGGGATCAACATGCGCCAGGCGTTCGTGATCGAAGGGGCCGCCGTTCTGCCCAACGACCGGGGTACCGCGCCTGGACAATGGGTGGAGGAGTCCGGGGCCGTGGCCATGCTTCTGCCCGGCCCGCCGCACGAGCTCCAGGCGATGTTTGAGCGCGAGTGCCTGCCGCGTCTGGCAGGCATGGTTCCGCGGATGGCGATCCGGACTCTGTCCCTACGCGTGGCCGGGATGGCGGAGTCGGACGTCGATCAGATCGTCGCGCCGATCTATAAAAAGTACGAGAACCCGGCCACCACAATTCTGGCCGCCGCCGGCGAAATCCAGGTCCATCTGCGCGCGCGTTGCGCCTCCGTGGCCGAGGCCGACGCGCTCCTGGCCGAAGTGGGAGGTCCCATCGAGTTGGCTCTCGGGGACCGCGTCTATTCCCGCAACGGCGAGCCGCTCGAGGCCGTGGTGGGCGGATTGTTGCGCCGGAGCGGCGCCACCGTTTCGGTCGCGGAGAGCTGCACGGGCGGCCTGCTCGGCGAACGCATTACCTCGGTCGCGGGTAGTTCCGGCTACTTCGCCGGCGGGTTCATCACGTACTCCGACGCCATGAAAGTCGAGATGCTCGGCGTCAGTCTCGATACGCTGGAACGGTTTGGCGCGGTGAGCGGAGAGACCGCGGAAGCCATGGCGGTTGGCGCGCGCCGCCGCACAGGCTCGACTTACGCGCTTTCGGTCACAGGCGCCGCCGGGCCTGAAGCGCCCTCGGGCCCGGCCGGGAACCCCATCCCCGTGGGAACCGTGTATATCGGCCTCGCCGGCGCCGCCGGTGCGCGCGTCTTGCGCCGCGTACTCTTCGGCGACCGCCAGCGCATCCGGGTCTTCGCGGCCCAGATGGCCTTGGATCTGCTTCGCAGGCGGATGTTGGGGCTGGTGTGAAGCCCCCGCGGGGCTCACGCCCATGAGAGTCATGAGCGAAGCGGAATCGTGAGCTGCGCCGCCGCCCATGCGAGTTCCTCGGCCCACGGGGCTTGCTTGTTCTTCTCGTAGAGGCTCCAGTACGCTTCGGGCTTCAAGTACCAGCGGCCATCCGGCTCAAAGTACTTCAGGAGATCCTCGCGCGACAGGAACCACGCGTGCGTCATCGGATCTTTGGCGACAGAATCGAGGTAAGCACTGCGCAAAGAGGAGGCCCGGTCGATGATTCTTAACCGGCGGAACTGAAGGAGGCCGGACGGCGCCAGCGCCGAGGAGAAATCATGCGTCAGGAGATTGTCCACCGCGACATACTCTTCCAGCTTGACTGGATCGGTCCGTCAGAAGCTGTGAAAGAACAGCCCGCAAGCGGGCTCGGCAGGCGAAACCGCCTGCCCCACCACTGCAAACACAGGACTTCCAGAGGTGGCGCAGGCGGTTTCGCCCAATGCCACTTAAATAGCTCATTGGGACTCCTTGCGGGCGGGAAAGCTGTGACGACGATGCCAAGCAGCCCGTGGGAACGATCTGCGCTTCTTTCGGTTGGGGTGAACCCCTTCAGCAGCAGCGTC
>CAIRXZ010000364.1 GCA_903882645.1 uncultured Acidobacteriia bacterium
CTGTAGTTCTGCTCTTGAAGCGCCTCCCAGCGATACACGGGGACCCCCCACAACTGCCCTGTTTTGGAGAAATAATCAGGAGGAACACCCGCGACTACCGTAGGGTTTCCATCGGCATCCAGTTTGAAAAGCCCGGGATGAGCCCAGACATCGACGCTCTGGAGCGCCACAAACAAAGGAACATCGCCGATCAGCCGGATTCCTGTGGAAGTGCAATAAGCCCTTAGCGCCTTCCACTGCACTGAGAACTGCCACTGGACGAACTGGTGGAAACGTATGTCACTTGCAAAGTATTTTTGCGCGCGAATGACGGCGTCCGACTGGCGCGTTCGCAGTTCTTGGTTCCAACGGGTCCAATCCGAAGTGCCCTCGCTCCCCTGGATTGCCGAGAACAACGAAAAATCCTCAAGCCAGAAAGACTCCGCCTGTGCAAATGCGTCGAACTCACATTGCCTGCCATCGTGACTGTTTTTTTCGAAATGTTCGAATGCCTCTCTTAGCAAGCGCAACTTTAGGCGTGCCGCCGCAGGATAGTTCACCTTTCCCTCGCGCCCGGAGATAGGAAGCTCGATATCCTGGCGGCCAAGGATTCCCTGCTCCACCAACCGATCGGGACTCACCAGGAGCGGATTACCCCCAAAGGCAGACGGTGACTTGTACGGCGAATTATCTTCGCCTGCTGGACCGATGGGAAGCATCTGCCACCAGCGCTGTCCACTCCGGACCATGAAATCCACAAAGGCCGCTGCCGCCGGCCCCAGATCGCCTATGGGATAGGGGTTGGAAAGGGAAGTTAGATGAAGCAGTATCCCGGAGGCCCGTGGATTCATTTCGCCCCCCCTTCCGAGGCGGGTTTCTGTTTCCGGGCCAGAAGGATCGCGCTGGAGCGCGCCGCTACCCGAAACGTCTTAGAATGGTCCAAGATCGCTTCTTCCCCGGGGGCGAACAAGTCTTGCGGCGCCAAACGAGACGAATCGACTGCTAGATGCCAGCCGAAGCCCCGCGGCAGCGGAGGCAACCCAAAGCCGGTCTCCACCATTCCCGCGTTGAACATCAGGAAAAGCATGTTCTGCCCGTCTTCATGGATAAGGCAGGCGAGCGCTTTGCACTTTGGGTCTGCCCAGTTGAGCGTTCCCTGTTGCGGACCAAGCCAATGAATCCCGGCGTCGGTGTAGAATTGCTCCTTGCTCAGCACCGGATGCGCATCGCGAAATGCGATCATGCCACGAGCAAACCCGTGGATCTCCTGGTGCCGTTCAAGACAGGTCCAGTCAATCCAACTAGTTTCATTGTCCTGGCAGTAAGCGTTGTTATTGCCGCCCTGCGTGCGGCGGAATTCGTCGCCGCCCAAGAGCATCGGTACGCCGCGCGAGATCAGCAGGGTCAGAAGGAGGTTCTTAATCTGGCGTTTCCGCAAGGTCTCGATTCCGGCATCCGTCGTTTCGCCTTCGGAGCCGTAGTTCTCGCTGAAGTTGGCGTCGGTACCGTCATGGTTGTTTTCTCCGTTTGCTTCATTGTGCTTGTAGCGATAACTCACCATGTCGTTCAGAGTGAAGCCGTCGTGGCAGGTGATGAAATTGATGCTGCCCTCGGGGCCTTTGCCCGACTTGGTGTAGATGTCGGCACTGCCGCAGATGCGGCTGGCAAACAAACCGAGCATCCCCTCATCGCCGCGCCAGAAGCGCCGGACATCATCCCGGTATACGCCGTTCCACTCCGCCCACCGGCGCTCCGAAAAACTGCCCACTTGGTATGCACCGGCGGCATCCCACGCCTCGGCGATGATTTTCACGTCTCGCAAGATCGGGTCCTCGGCGATCCGCTCGAGAAGCGGGGCATTGGCAAGCAACTTGCCGGCGCCGTCCCGGCCGAGAACCGACGCCAGGTCAAACCGGAATCCATCTACATGCAGTTCGACCATCCAATAACGGAGAGCGGCCAAGATGTGGTCTCGCACCACGGGATGGTTGGCGTTGATGGTATTGCCAGTCCCGGTATAGTTCTTGTAGTAGCGTTTGTCGCCCGCCAACGTGTAGAAGATCGCGTTATCCATCCCACGGAAGCAGAGCGTCGGTCCCAGCTCGTCTCCCTCCGCCGTATGAGTGAACACCACGTCCAGAATCACTTCGATGCCAGCCTTGTGAAAGGCCCGGACCATCTCCTTGAATTCCAGCTTCTGCTGGCCCAAACCTCCCGAACTGCTGTAGGAAGCTTTGGGCGCAAAAAACGCCACGGGATCGTATCCCCAGTAGTTCCTCAGCGGTTGACGTGTTTGCGGATTGCTGCGCGTGACAGAAGTTTCATTGAACTCCTGCACGGGCATCAGTTCCACAGCAGTCACTCCCAGAGTTTTGAGATAGGGAATCTTTTCCATCAGGCCCCGGTAGGTACCCGGATGGTTCAAGCCCGACTTGGGGTGAATGGTAAAGCCGCGAACATGCGTTTCGTAAATGACGATCTTCGACCACGGATGCCGGAGTGGCTGGTCTCCATCCCACTCGAAGGGCTCGTTGACAAAAACGCATTTCGGCATCGACCTGGAATTGTCCAGCTTCGAGAGAGCCAAGTCTTGCTCCGGCGCCGACGGGTCGTATCCACGTGCCGATGCAAAATCCCAAGGAGGTAGCCGGGAAATCGCGGTAGCGAAGGGATCGAGAAGAAGCCGGTTGAAATTGAAACGATGTCCTTCGGCGGGTTTGTAAGGGCCATCCACGCGGTAAGCATAGAGTTGACCGGGACCGATCCCCTCCACCCAAACGTGCCATACGTCGCCGGTGCGGTTGCGCCCTGAATCGAGATCGATGACCCGGGCGGGCGCTGCGTCTTCGGGATGGTCGAACAACTCCAGACGGACGCGGCTGGCGTAACGGCTGAAAATGGCGAAATTAACGCCTCCGCCCCATTCCTGGGTTCCCAAAGGCAGAGGGGAACCCGGACGAACGTCGGCGTGCTCGGAGGTTTCCGAAATGTAATCGTGCAACTCGCGTGGAGCCGTTTTCATCATCGTTGCCACAGCATTCGAGCGGATTCCAATGGAATTGCCACCCCGGATCGCTGAGGTACCACTCGCGCCGTGTAGTCCCTCACTGGACGTGTAGTGGGTACCGTCGCGTGATAGACGCACCGGCGGGATGCGTCAGGTTGCGGTCGCGCGCACTTCATTTCCACCCGTACGGGATCGCGGCCGTCGATTCCGTCCGCATAGAGCTCAACTCGCGCCGCATTCGGGTCGAGATCGTTCAGAAAGATCTCGACTTCAAACACGTGGTGGTCCGCGTTGGTTTCGACCCGCAAGTCGCCGAAGCGCAACGAGCCCCACTTCCCATCCACCGCATGCCGCCAATCGACCACCTGCCTGCCCATTGCGCCCTTATTCGCCGCGCGCTCGCGGTAGGCGGCTGCAGCCGGGAGGTAGTGTTGCTCCAAGTATTCGCGCACCGCGCGGCTTGCGGCAAAGACCGGCGTCAACCGCGCCATGCTTTCCCGCATCCGTGCTACCCAGGCGGCAGGAATACCATTCTCGCCGCGTGTATAGAACTCTGGAATTACCTGCCGTTCCAACAGGTCGTAAAGGGCTTCGGCTTCGGCAGCGTCCCAGGCCGGGTCCTCGCCGTGTTCCTGGCCATCTCCCAATGCCCACCCGACCTCAGGCGTGTAAGCTTCCGCCCACCAGCCATCCAACTCGGATAGATTGATGCCTCCGTTGACCAGCACCTTCATGCCGCTCGTTCCGCAAGCCTCCCAGGGACGCCGTGGGGTGTTGATCCAGACATCCACACCCTGCACCAAGTGCTCGGTCAGAAGCATGTCATAGTCACTGAGAAGGACCGCATGGGGGCGCGTCTCCGGCCGCCGGATGAAACGCATCCAGTCCCGAATCAGGGCCTGTCCAGCCTGGTCCGCCGGATGCGCCTTACCGGCGATGATGAGCTGCACCGGGCGCTGCTTATTGGTCAACAAGCGAAGCAGGCGCTGTGGGTCGTGCAGGAGCAAGTTTGGTCGCTTGTAGGTCGCGAAGCGGCGAGCAAAGCCCAGCGTCAGGGTATTAGGATCGAAGAGATGCTTCGCGGCTTCGACGTCCTCGGACGGCGCGCCTGCGGCGGCCAGGTCCCGGGACAACCGTTCGCGAGCATACTCGACAAGAGACTTACTGGCGGCCGTGCGAAACTGCCAGAGCTTGGTGTCGGAGACCCGGCGAATGTCCTGTCCCAGGGTCTCCGTCGTCCCCAGCCAGCGATCCTTTCCACAGGTCTCGGTCCAAAGATCGTCGGCCGGGGCAGAGTCCCAGGTGGGCGAGTGGACTCCGTTGGTCACGTGTCCAATAGGGACTTCGTCCTCCGGCCATCGCGGAAACAGAGGCGCAAAGAGGCTCCGGCTTACCTTCCCGTGCAGGCGGCTTACGCCATTCGCCGCCCCGCTCCCCCGGATTGACAGATAGGCCATGTTGAAAGGCTCCGACGAGTCGCCCGCGTTCTGGCGGCCGAGAGCCAGCAAGTCATGGAGCGAAATGCCGAGCTTTTGCTTGGCGTATCCGCCGAGGTATTGCTCGATGAGGGCCGGAGCGAAACGGTCAAAGCCCGCGGCCACCGCCGTGTGCGTGGTGAAGAGATTGCCGACTCGAGTCGCGGCCAGGGCCACTTCGAAAAGCTGCCCTGTCTGTTCCATGAAATCGCGGGCGCGTTCCAGGACGGCGAACGCCGCGTGCCCTTCATTCAGGTGGCAGACCTCCGGTTGGAGCCCGAGAGCGCGGAGCAGCCGCCACCCGCCGATCCCCAGCAGCATTTCCTGCTTGAGGCGCAATTCCGGCCCGCCGCCATAGAGCTCGCTGGTGATCCCTCGATGAGCCGGGAAGTTCGCCGCGTCATTGCTGTCCAGCAGGTAAAGCTTCACCCTGCCAACCTGGACCTGCCAGGCGCGCAGCCAGACCGAGTATCCGGGCAACGCGATCTCCAACCGCAACCACTCCCCGTTTGGTTGGCGCAACGGCATGATCGGCAACTGTCCGGGATCGTTATACGGGTAGAGGACCTGTTGATCTCCGTTCTTGTCAATCACCTGGCGAAAGTAGCCCTGCTGGTAGAGCAGTCCAACGCCGACCACAGGTACACCGAGATCGCTGGCGGCCTTAAGTTGGTCGCCCGCCACGTTGCCGAGCCCGCCAGAGTAAATTGGCAGCGCCTCGCTCAGCATGAATTCCATGCTGAAATAGGCGACGCAGGTCAGTGGATCCCCCGCATGATTCCGCTGGAACCACGCGGGCGCTTCCGCCGCGTGCCGACTGGCTTCGATCAGGCCATCTACGTTCTTCCGGAAAACGGGATCGGCCAATACGCGTTCGATCCGGTCGCGGGAGACCGTCTGCAGGACGACCCAGGGGTTATGCGTGATCCCCCACAGTTCGGGATCAAGCTGCCGCCACACTTCGTCGGTGGCGTGATTCCACGACCAGTGCATATCCAAG
>CAIRXZ010000365.1 GCA_903882645.1 uncultured Acidobacteriia bacterium
CGACCCGGTAAGACCGCCAGCCAGCGGCCCAATATCGACGTAGATGCGGTCCAAACCATTGGCGGCCGGTGACGCACGGCGAAAAGTCCGAGAGCCCCGGCCGCCGCAACGAAGTTTTCAACATGCCCATTCCCGCAGGGGTCGGGCATGCCCGGCCCCGCGCCGGGCAACCTCCAAGCCCGAAGTGTGCCCAGTGGGGCAGACCATCGTTTTTCGTGGTCTGCCTTCTTGCATTTCCCGTTCGTCCATGCCCTCAAGCCCGAAGTGTCTGTACCCGCGGCCAATGAGGGGCCGGCCGCGTTTTCATTTGCCACGCCGCGCCGCCAGCCCAGCCGCAATTGGGTTTAGCTGATGGCTGACGGCTGAAAGCTGATAGCTGTCTTGCTACCATAAAGAATCACCCTTGATTGACACGGTTCCGGACATCCTGGCCCGTATTGTCGCCAGAAAACGCGAAGAGCTTGCCAGCCAGCCCCCGAAACTCGAGGACTGGGAATTCAAGGCCGGCTTGCGCCTGCCCGGACGCCGGGATTTCCGCGCGGCCCTCACCGCCCGTGCGCCCGCCATCATTGCGGAGGTCAAGAGGGCTTCGCCCAGCAAGGGAGTGTTCCGCGCCGATTTCGATCCGGCGCGCATCGCCGCGGCGTACGCGCGCGGCGGGGCGGCGGCGCTCTCCGTGCTCACGGACCAGAGCTTTTTCCAAGGCAGCCTCGCGGACCTCGAAAAGGCCCGCGATGCGGTTTCGCTTCCGGTCCTGCGCAAGGATTTCACAATCGCGATCGCGCAAGTCCTGGAGGCCGCCGCTCACGGCGCCGACGCCATCCTGCTGATCGCGGCCATCCTCACGGAGCGCGAACTCCGCGATTTCCGCGAATCCGCCGCGCGCCTCGGTATGGCTGCGTTGGTGGAAGTGCACAATCTGCGCGAGCTCGAAGCGGCCATCGCCTCCGGCGCCGAAATCATCGGCGTCAACAACCGCGACCTTACGACGTTCGAGGTCACTCTCGAAACCTCGCTGCGTCTCGCGGAGCGCATGCCGGCGGGCATCCTGCGCGTCAGCGAAAGCGGCATCCACACGGCGCGCGACATCGCCACGCTGCGCGACGCCGGCTACACGGCATTCCTGGTGGGTGAGCGTCTCATGAAATCGGACGACCCGGCGGCGGCGCTGGCGGAGTTGGCGGCCGCATGATTCTCAAGGTCTGCGGCATCACAAACCAGGCGGACGCCGATGCGGCCGCGGAAGGCGGCGCCACCGCCATCGGCTTCAATTTCTATCCCCGCAGCCCGCGCTACCTTGCGCCGGAGCGCGCGGCGGGGATCTCGACGCCCGCCGGCGTTCGCCGTGTGGGCGTTTTTGTGAACGAGTCCCGCGCGCGCGTGGAAGAAGTGGCGCGCATCGCCGGTCTGGCCGTCGCGCAACTGCATGGCGACGAGGCGCCGGAGAACTATCCGCAAGGGCCGCTCGTGTGGAAAGGCGTGCGCGTGACCGGGGGCTTCGACTTCTCGCGCCGCTTCGATTGCGCCGCCGAAGCGCTCCTGCTCGATGGACCCGCGGCAGAGCTGTACGGCGGGGCCGGGAAGACCTTCGACTGGAGCCTGGCCGGGCGGGCCTCCTGGCCGGCCATCCGCATCATCCTCGCGGGCGGCCTCGACGCCTCGAACGTCGCGCAAGCCATCGCGCTGGCGCATCCCTGGGGCGTGGACGCCTGCTCGCGGATCGAGATTGCTCCGGGCAGGAAAGATCGTCGGAAGATGCAAGCGTTTCTGCAAGCGGCCAAGGCGGCGCTCGGCGCATGACTCCGCAGCCCGATCCCGGCGGCCACTTCGGTCCTTACGGCGGCCGGTACGTCCCCGAAGTGCTCATGGCGCCGGTCGAAGAGCTTGAAAAGGCCTACCTGGAGGCGCGCGAAGACCCGGCATTTCAGGCTGAACTCGCCGGCCTCCTCCGCAACTACGCCGGCCGTCCGACGCCGCTCTCGCCGGCCCGGCGGCTCACCGAATCGCTCGGCGGCGCGCGCATTTACCTCAAGCGCGAAGACCTCCTTCATACCGGCGCCCACAAGATCAACAATTGCCTCGGCCAGGCGCTGGTGGCCCGCCGCATGGGCAAACGCCGCATCGTCGCGGAGACCGGCGCGGGTCAGCACGGCGTCGCCACCGCCACGGTCTGCGCCTTGCTCGGGTTCGATTGCGTGGTCTACATGGGCACGGAGGACATGCGGCGCCAGCGGCTCAACGTCTTCCGCATGCGCCTTCTGGGCGCCAAGGTGATCGGCGTCGCCTCCGGCAGCCGCACTCTGAAAGACGCCATCAGCGAAGCCATGCGCGATTGGGTCGGGAATGTCGGCGACACCTACTACCTGCTCGGCTCCGCGCTCGGCTCGCACCCTTACCCCATGATGGTGCGCGATTTTCAGAAAGTCATCGGCGAGGAAGCGCGCCGCCAGATCCTCGAGGCCGAAGGCCGCCTGCCCGACGCGGTTTTCGCCTGCGTGGGCGGCGGATCGAACGCCATCGGTGTTTTCCATGCCTTCGTGCCCGACGCCGGCGTGCAATTGATCGGCGTGGAAGCGGGCGGCCGCGGCGATGGCCCGGGCGACCACGCCGCCCGCTTCCGCGGCGGCTGCCCCGGCGTGCTGCAAGGCGCCTATAGCTATCTGCTCCAGGACGAAGACGGCCAGGTCTCTCTCACGCACTCCGTATCGGCCGGCCTCGATTACGCCATGATCGGCCCCGAGCACGCCTGGCTGCACGACCGGAACCGCGCCGAATACACGGCCGCCTCCGACGCCGAGGCGCTCGAAGCCGCGCGTCTCCTCTCCCGCACCGAGGGCATCATCCCCGCGCTCGAATCCGCGCACGCCGTCGCCGAAGCCGTGAAGCGCGCCCCCGCGGCCAGGGACGCGATCTTTCTGGTGAACGTCTCCGGCCGCGGCGACAAGGACATCGACATCTACCGCGAGAATTTCACGGAGCTGGACGAAGCATGACCCGCATCGGGCATCTTTTCGAGCGCTTGCGGAGCGAAGGCCGCAAGGGCCTGATCGCCTACATCACCGCGGGCGATCCCGAGCCCGCCCGCACGCCCGCGCTGGTCGAGGCCCTGGTTCGCGGCGGCGCCGACCTGATCGAGCTCGGCGTGCCCTTTTCCGATCCCATCGCCGACGGCCCCGTGATTCAGCGCGCCGGCGAACGCGCCCTGGCGGCTGGCACGACCCTCGCCGTTGTGCTGGAAATCGCCGCCGCCATCCGCCGGCGCTCCGAGGTTCCGCTGCTCCTTTTCACGTACTTGAACCCGGTGCTGCGCTACGGCCTCGACCGCCTCGCCAGTGACGCGGCCCATTGCGGCATCGATGGCTGCCTGCTCACCGACGCATCGGTCGAAGAGGCTCGAGAATATGCCGCCGCCATGCATCGCCACGGCCTCGACACAGTGTTCCTGGCCGCGCCCACCAGTACGGAACGGCGCTTGAAGCTGGTGGCCCGCTACTCCACCGGATTCGTCTACCTGGTGTCCCGAACCGGCGTCACGGGCGAACGCGATTCGCTTTCCGGCGCGGTGGCCCCGCTGGTCCGGTCCGTCCGCGCCATCACGGATCTCCCGCTGGCCGTCGGTTTTGGGATCTCCAAACCCGAGCACGTGGCGGAGTTGGGCCGCCAGGTGGAAGCCGTGGTGGTGGGCAGCGCGTTCGTTCGTTTGATCGAGCGGAACCACGACAACCCATCGCTCGAAATCCAGCTCGAATCCTTCGCCCGCGAACTGAAACACGGGTTTGGGGCTGCCGCATGACGGACGGCGAGGCGCGTGAGAAGCTGGAAGAGTGGGGTGGACCTCCTGGTCTGCCTTCTTCGCCTCCTATGACCAGCGAAGCGGCGCGTGAGAAGCTGGAAGAGTACCGCGTTCTCGTGGACGAGGTCGATCGCCGCATCGTCGATCTCCTCAACGAGCGAACGCGTGTGGTGGAGGACATCGGCCGCGTGAAGCGTGAGGCGCGGCTGCCTATCTACGAACCCAAGCGCGAGGACCAGGTGTTCGCCAATGTCGCCGGAGCGAATGCCGGCCCGCTGACCCCAGAGGCGGTACGGCGCATTTTCGAACGCATCATCGACGAAATGCGCACCATCCAACGCTTGCGGATGGAAGCGCAACAGCCGGGAGAGACCGACAAATGATAGTCGTAATGCAACAAGGCGCGACGGAGCGGCAGATCCAGACGGTGATCGACCGCCTGGTGGAGCTGGGCTTCGATGTGCACCGTTCCACTGGAGTCATTCACACGCTGCTCGGTGGCGTCGGCGGCAAGGACGATTTCGATCTCGCCATCTTCGAAGTGATGGATGGCGTCAAGGACGCCTACCGCATCGTCTCGCCCTACAAGCTGGCGAGCCGCGGCTTCCGTCCCGAAGGCACGGTGGTCCGCGTCGGCGATGTCGAGATCGGCGGCAGCCGAGTGGTGGTGATGGCCGGCCCGTGCAGCGTCGAGAACCGCGACCAGATCGAGCGCTCGGCGGAAATCGTGGCCCGCGCCGGGGCCGCCGTGATCCGCGGCGGGGCCTTCAAGCCGCGCAGCTCGCCTTACGCGTTCCAGGGCCTCGGTGAAGAGGGCCTCCGGATGTTGCGCGAAGCCGCCGACCGCAACGGGCTCCTGGTAGTCAGCGAGGTTATGGATTTGACGCAGATCCCGCTGGTCGCGCAATACGCGGACATCCTCCAGGTGGGCGCCCGCAACATGCAGAGTTTCAACCTCCTGCGCGACCTCGGCAAACAGCGCAAGCCGGTTCTGCTCAAGCGCGGCATCGCCGCCACCATCGAGGAGCTGCTCCTCTCGGCCGAGTACGTTCTGGCCGGCGGCAACTACGACGTCATCCTCTGCGAGCGCGGCATCCGCACGTTCGAGACCTACACCCGCAACACCCTGGACATTTCCGCCATCCCCGTCGTGAAGAAGCTCTCGCACCTGCCGATCGTCGCCGACCCGTCGCACGGCACCGGCCGCCGCGACAAAGTGGCGCCCATGGCGCGCGCCGCGGTAGCGGCCGGAGCCGATGGCCTGCTGGTCGAAGTGCACCCCGATCCCGACCACGCCCTGAGCGACGGCGCGCAATCCTTGCGTCCCGAGCAGTTCCAGGAGCTGATGGCCCAGTTGCGCATGATCGCCCCGGCCGTCGGCCGCCGCATGTCGGAGCTGGAATGAAACACCTTCCTCTTATCGCCAGTGCTGGGGAAGAGCCACATTCCTCCGCCGCCTCTGCGTCCGAACCCCGGGTCCATCCTGCGCCCGCATACGCATCCGGCCCCGTCCACCTCTTCGGTCTTTTCTCGGCGTCTCTGCGTCTCGGCGGTGAATTCGTGTTGCCTCCGCGTCTCCGCGTCTCCGCGTCAAAATCCGATTCTTCGAGGCTTCGATGAAAACGGTCGCCATCGTCGGCACGGGACTGATCGGCGCTTCCTTCGGTCTCGCCCTTCGCAAGGCCGGATTCGCGGGCGCCATCGTCGGCGTCAGCTCCGAACCCGCCATCGCGGAGGCCTTGGCCGCCGGCGCCATCGATTGCGGGATGCCGCTCGGCCAAGCCGTACCTCAAGCCGATCTCGTTTTCCTCTCTCAGACCATCGGCCGGATTATCGATGTCATCAGGCATCTGGACCCGCTGGTCCGGCCCGGCGCGCTCGTCACCGACGCCGGCAGCACCAAGTGCGAGATCGTCGATACGGCGCTCCAGCACATTTCGCGCTGCCAGTTCCTGGGCGGCCACCCGCTGGCCGGCAAAGAGCGGCGCGGCGCCGCGGCGGCCGATGCCGATCTGTATCGGGACCGCGTTTGGGCTCTGACGCCCGCCGATCCGTCCGAGCTGCAAACCCCCGCCGCGCGCGAGTTCCGCGCCTGGCTCGGCCGCATCGGCGCGCAAACCGTGATTCTCGATCCCGACGAGCACGACCGCGTGGTCGCCATGACCTCGCACCTTCCGCAACTGGCGTCCACGGCGCTGGCGGCCGCGCTCGAAGAGCGGTTCGGGACGGAGGGGTCGCCGCTCGCCGCCGGCCCCGGCCTTTCCGGAGCCACCCGCCTCGCGCTGAGCTCCTACGAAGTGTGGCGCGACATTCTGGCCACCAACGCCGTCCATGTGGATGGCGCCCTGGCCGTGTATATTCAAGAACTGGAGCACATCAGGGACAACCTGCGGACGCGGCGGCTTCAGGAAGAATTTGAGCGCGCCGGCGCGTTTGCCGGCAGATTGCGGCGGACCGGATAATACGGGGCGCCGATTTAGGATACACTACCCATGAGGCTAAGATCCGTAGCTGCGCCGCCGGCGGGAACTAATTCCGCCGATGGCCCCTCGGCCTTCGAGGCGCGGCGGACCGGACGGTCCGCCACACCCGGAGTCCGGAATAATAAGGACTTTCAGAAAATGGAACAGAAACTCAAGATCGCCGTGTTCATCGATTTTGACAACATCGAAATCGGCGTCAAGTCCACCCTGCACCGCGAGTTCGACGTCGCGGCCGTGCTGGACGCACTCAAGGAACGCGGTGAAATCGTCACCAAGTTCGCCTACGCGAATTGGGGCAGGCAGGAATCCGCCACTCGCGCTCTTTCCGAGCACGCCGTGCAGATGGTCCAGCGCGACCCCTCGCCGCGCGGCGACAAGAACGGCGCCGACATCAACCTGGCCCTGGACGCCCTGGAAATGGCGTTCACGCACGACCACATCAACGCCTTCGCCATCGTCAGCGGCGATAGCGATTTTATCGCGCTGGTCAACAAGCTGAAGCAGTACGACAAGCGGATTTTCGTCGTCGGCGGACGCGCGTTCACCAGCACCATCCTCCAGAAGAACTGCCACGAGTTCGTCGCCTACGAATCCATCATCGACGACCGGCCGCGTTCTTCCGGCCACCACCGCCAGATCCAGCCCGAGCCGCAGGAGAAGCTGGCGCTCCAGGAAAAGCCGGAGCAGCCCGAGGCGCAGCCGCAGCAGGAAAGGCCCCCCCAGCAGGAACGGCCGCAGCAGCAGGAGAGGCCCCCGCACCAGGAGAGGCAGCCGCATCAGCAGCGCCAGCAGCACAAACGCGTGGCGCTCGATCTCGGCTTGGCCATGCCCTTGGTGGAGCGCGCGCTCGGCGTCCTTGAGCGGCGCGAGGTGCGTCCGCAGCTTGGCCTGCTGAAGTCCACCATGCTGCAGCTCGATTCCACCTTCAACGAGAAGGCCTACGGGGCCGGCTCGTTCACCGATTTCGTCGATAAGCTCCGCAAGGCCGATTTCGTCGAGGTCAGCGGCGGCGAAGGCCGTTACATGATCCGCATGAAGGGCGGCGGCGTTCCCGAGAAGCCCGGCGCCAAGCCCGAAGAGGCCATCCCGCTGCTGCGCGACGTGCTCGAGCTGCACCGCCTGGAAATCGACAACGGCGCCGGCGAAGACGAGCTGGCCGAGTGGGTCCACCAGGAGCAGCCCGCGTTCGACTGGCGCCAGTTCGGCTTCCAGGAGTTCGGCGAGCTTCTCAACTACGCCCAGGACAAAGGGCTGGTGCGCATCCAGGCCGATGAAGAGAAGGGACTCACTGTCTATCTCGGCGCCGAGTTCCACCCGCCCGCTCCCCTGTCTCAGCCCGAGCCTGTGGCCGAAGTGGAGCAAGAGGAAGAGGAGGAGGACGGACCGCAGCCGCTGGTGCCGGGCCAGCCCACGGCCACCGGAGAGATCCCCATTCCCGAGCCGCCGCCCAAGGTCATGCGCCGCCCCCGCGCCCCCCGCAAGACCTCCACAAGCCCCAGCGGCGTCGCCAAGAAACGCGTCGCGCGCCCAAGGAAGAAGCAGCCCCCGGCGTAGGGCGGGCGGCTCCCTGGAAAGAGCGCGTCGCTCTAACCCAAGTTCGTCGCGAAACTGTGGAAAACTCGTCTAACCCGTTCAAAATGAGTTCAGGCTATCGCTGAGTCTGCACCACATTTGGGATGGAAATCCAGACGTTCCGGCAGGCTGAGACCGAACTGGTGAAGCAGGGATTTCTGTTCCGTTGTGGGCTCGGTGATCCGGCGCAGTCGGATCTCTCTCCCACAGCGCCCCCACATGCGATGGGAAAAGCTTCAGTTGCTGGGCTTCGCCTGGTCGTTAAAGACCTCGACGGTTCTCAGCCAGCGCGCCTGCGCCGAGCTGTTCAGCTCGCCCAGACAGCAGAGGGTTTTCTGGCGCGGACCATCGGCAGTGCGCACCGTCTCGACCAACGACCAGTAGGCGTGGTTCTTGCCATCCTTGCTGCGCGCGTGCGTTCTCAAAAACATCCTGGCCCGATTGTGTCATCACTGGCAGGAGCCTTCAAGAGGGCAGGTCTGCACTACATCGCGTTTTTCGCGGACCGCGATTGCAGGCGCGGCGCTTGCCGTCGATTGGAGCCTCGAAAAAGCCAAAACCGAGGGCCGCGTGACGAAAACCGGCTAGCGCGGTGGCCCCCCCGTCCTCCCGTTCGCTAACCGATCTTGGCAGCCACCGACTTCGCCTGCAAGAACAGCAGCAGGTAGTCCTGGCCGCCGGCCTTCGAATCCGTTCCCGACATGTTGAAGCCGCCGAAGGGGTGCGCGCCCACCATGGCGCCGGTACACTTCCGGTTGAAGTACAGATTGCCGACGTGAAAGCGCTCTCGGGCCTCGCGCAAGTGGCCGGCGTCGCTGGAGAACACGGCGCCGGTGAGGCCGTACTCCGAGTCGTTGGCTTTCGCCAAAGCGTCCTCGAAATCCCGCGCCTTGGTCACCGCCAGGACGGGACCGAAAATCTCCTCTTGGAAGATCCTCGCGGTTGGTTCGACATCGGCCACGATGGTGGGCGGGATGAAGTAGCCGCCTTGCGGCACGGGTCCGTCTCCAACCACCAGGCGGCCTTCCTTGCGGCCGATCTCGATGTAGCTCAAGATCGACTTCCGGGCGCTTTCGGCGATAACCGGGCCCATGTAATGGCGTGGATCGTCCGCGGGACCCACCTGAATGTTCCTCGTCTTAGCTGACAGTTTCTCCAGGAACAAGTCGTAAACCTGGGCGTCCACGATGGCCCGCGAACAGGCCGAGCACTTCTGGCCCTGGTAGCCGAAAGCGGAGGCGAGCACGCCATCCGCGGCCTTGTCGATATCGGCGCCGGCATCCACGATGATGGCGTCCTTGCCGCCCATCTCGGCGATGACGCGCTTGATCCACATCTGGCCGGGGCGGCGCCGGGCGGCCAGTTCGTTGATGCGCAGGCCCACGTCGCGCGAGCCGGTGAAGCAGATGAAGCGCGTCTTGGGGTGTTCCACCAGCGCGTCGCCGACCACGGACCCGCTGCCGGTCAGCAGCGTAAAGCTCGATTCGGGGAAGCCCGCTTCCAGAAGGACCTCTGCGAACTTGGCCGCGATGGTGGGCGTCTCGCTCGAAGGCTTCAGGACGACCGTGTTGCCGGTCACCAGCGCGGCCACGGTCATGCCCGCCAGAATGGCGAGCGGGAAGTTCCAGGGCGGAATCACCACCCCCACGCCCAGCGGAATGTAGATCGTCTCGTCGCGCTCGCCGGGAAGTTGGACCACCGGTTGCGGCCCATCGAGCCGCAACATCTCGCGCGCGTAATACTCGCAGAAATCGATGCCCTCGGAAACGTCGGCTTCCGCTTCCGGCCAGGTCTTGCCGGCTTCGTACACCAGCCAGGCGTCGAACTCCATCTTGCGCGCCCGCAGAATTCGCGCGGCATCGAGCAGCATGCGGACCCGTTCCCGAGCCGGCGTGCGGCTCCACTCCGGGAACGCGGACCAGGCGCTTTCGACCGCGCGGTTGGCCAGTTCGACGGTGGCCTTATGGTGGAGTCCCACGACTTCCTCGAGGCGCGATGGATTAAGCGACGCCAGCACGTCACCGGTGGCGATCCACTCGCCGCCGATGCGCAGCCGGTATTCCCGGCCGAAGGCGGAGCGCACCCGATCGAGGGCTTTCTCCATGGCTCCCCGGTTGGCGGGCGTGGAGAAATCGGTATAGGGTTCGTTGCGGAACCCGGGTAAACTTGCCGTTGCCATGCTTCTCATCGTAAGGCGCCGGCCGACGCGCCGGGGCGCGCGATGGAAAAGTGGAGATCCCGGATCGCTCCCCATCGAAGCTCGTAGCAAGTCGCGCATTCGGCCCCCCGAGCGCCGTGCTTTCGACGAAACATCGCGCTAGCATGGAAGCTTCTCCATGAAGAAGTCCGCTCAGGTCACCCTGACCGTGGTGGCGACGTTGGGGTTGGCCGCGTGCAACCGGCGACGCCCGGATCCTTGCCAACAGGAGACATTCAACGAACAGGCGTGCCAGGAAGCCGTGAACGCCGGCGGCTACTATTGGAACGGGGCATGGGTCCCGATGACCTATCACTACCCGTATCCCTACTATTACGATTCCTACCGAAGTTACGCCGGGCGCGGCGGCCAGGTCACCCCCGCGGCGCCGGGCGCCTACGGCCATCCGGGCGACGCGGGGGTGGCGCGCGGCGGGTTTGGGGAGACGGGCGCAGGCCTTGGAGCGGGGGAGTGAATGCGAAGGATCGCGGCGGAGCCGAGGGCGGATTGGCGCAAGAAGGTCGAAGAGGTGGGACTCACCTGGCATTCCTCGGGGGACCGGGTCTACTGGAACGAGTCGGCGTTCTACGAGTTCACGGCCAAAGAGGTGGATGCGCTGGAGGCCGCCACGAACGAGCTCGAAGCCATGACTCTGGCCGCCGCCCAGCACATCATCGATAACAAGCTGTACTCCCGCATGGCAATTCCCGAGAAGGCCGTCCCGCTGATTGAAGCCTCCTGGGAAGCCGAGCCGCCCTCCCTTTACGGGAGGTTCGACCTGGCCTACGACGGTTCCGGTCCGCCGAAGCTTCTCGAGTACAACGCGGACACTCCCACGTCGCTGGTCGAGGCGGCGGTGGCGCAATGGTACTGGCTGCAGGACACGTTTCCCAAGCGCGACCAGTTCAATTCCATCCACGAACGGCTTGTGGCTTTGTGGAAGGAACTGATGCCCTTCCTTCCCGGCCGCCATGTCGATTTCTGTTCTATGGACGACGCCGAGGATGGCATGACCGTCACCTATCTTCAGGACACCGCGCAGCAGGCTGGGCTGACGGCCGCGGCTTTCCCCATCGATGAGATCGGGTGGAACGGCGCCGCTTTTGTCGGGCCGGACAATCAGCCGCTCGGCGCGGTGTTCAAGCTGTACCCGTGGGAGTGGATGGTGCGCGAGGAGTTCGGGAAGCACGTGGGCGCGGCTGAAACGTTGTGGATCGAGCCGGCCTGGAAGATGCTCCTCTCCAACAAGGGGCTGCTGCCGGTGTTATGGCAGTTGTACCCCCGGCATCCGTACCTGCTGGAGGCCAGCTTCGACGGACCGGGTCTGATGCTTTCCTGGGTGAAGAAGCCGCTGCTCGGCCGCGAGGGTGCCAACATCACCCTGCACCAGCCCGGAAAAGACGTGGAAACCGCCGGCGACTACGGCGCCGAGGGCTTCATCTATCAGGACCTCGCGCCCTTGCGGAGTTTCGACGGCATGTACCCGGTGGCGGGCAGTTGGGTAATCGGGCACGAGGAAGGCAATGTCGCGGGCGGCATGGGCATCCGCGAATCCGCGGCGCCCATCACCACGAACATGAGCCAGTTCGTGCCCCATCTTTTCGATTGATCAGCCCCCGGAAGTGGTGCGGATCATCGTGGCTTGTGGTCTGCCTCTTTCAAGCCGCTGCCGCCGCAGACGCCGAAAAACGATCGGCTGCTTCACCCTCACCCGAGGTAATCGAACAGCGTCTTGGTAGGCATTCTCGCCTGCGCCTGAAACGCCGCGCTGAGCTGCGTGTTGGCTTGCGTCAACTCCAGCGCGGCCGAGGCTACATCGGCGTCCTCTATGCCGCTGATCTGCGTGCGCAGTTGCGTGTCGCGGTTGCTGGCGAACGTCTGGGCGTTCTGGATGCGATTCTCCACGCCCCCGTAGAACGCCTGCGCCGAGTTCAGGCGCACCGAGGCCTGCGTGAGATTGGCGGCGGCGGCCACGATGCCGCTGGTATCGGCGCCGGTGGCGTTTCGCAACGCGAGTTGCAGGGCGTTCAAGGCGGCGAAGACGTTGTCGGCCGCGCACGAGCCGTCCGCGTTTCGGGTATCGAATACTTGCTGCGCGGTCTCGGAGACGGAGAACGCTCCGCCCGCCGGGTCTTCCACCTGGCGCGTGGCTGCGGACGTGGAGACCTGGGTCACGCCATTGCCGATCGTGTCAACCCCGGTGTTGAGCTGGTAGGCCAGGCTTTGGCCCTGGTCGCCGCTGAAAATGTGCCGGCCCTGCACCGAAGTGTTGCTGAGGGCGACCATTTGTTGCAGGAGTGACTGGACTTGGTCCGCGATGGAAGCGCGGTCGGTGGCGTCCAGACTTGTGTCCGCCCCCTGAGTCGCGAGCGTCTGCGCGCGATCCATGAGTTGAATGGCGGAGCTCAGGGCGTTGTCGGCGCTGCTCGCATCCGCTTGAGCTAGCCCATTTTCCGCACTTTTTGAGGGGAATGCGTATGCTATCAGTTGGTTAAGGGCCAGCTCGGCTATTTTTTGTCACTACAATCGTCGACCGGATCGAACAGGGTCCGCTCCTCCGGAAGTGTCAGCTCCAGACG
>CAIRXZ010000366.1 GCA_903882645.1 uncultured Acidobacteriia bacterium
GCCCAAAGGCAACAAACTCAGCAGTAATCCCCAACTTTCGTCGGCCGCGTTTTCCATGCTTCCGCACCCTGAAATCAGAGTACGCAAAAAATGAATAGAAGTCAATCATTATCTTAGCGCTTATGGGGGCCCGCCCCACCCAATCACCGGAGCCCGCATCACTTCTGTGTCGCACACCCGGGCGGCGGCCCGATCCCCGCGCCCGCGCCTCAGGCCTTCTGCAACAGCGCGGCATGCGTTCGGCGGATCGAAGGGCGGTCCGCCACGGTGAGACCCGCCTGCGCCGCGGCGCCCAGCTCGTCCGCGAATTTCCGCGCCTTCACGTGACCGGCCGGCTCCGCTAGGAGAAGGTGGGCGCCCGGTTTCATGGTTCCGGCGGCTTCGGCGAAAAACGCGGCCGCCGAGGGCGTTTCGTGTACCATCGCGAAGGCCAGCGCAAAGTCCACCTTGCCCGCCAAGTCGGTCAATCCCATGGTATCGGGCTGAGCCAGCCGGGCATCCACCCGGCCGGCAAGTCCCGCCTTGGCGGCCCGCCGCTTCAAGACGCCGAGCATCTTCGGCTGGATATCCACCGCCACCACGCGCCCGGACGGTCCCGCCAGGCGGGCCAGATCGAGCGTGAAGAAACCCATTCCCGGTCCGGGTTCCAGGACCGTCATGCCTTCGCGGACATAGGGCGCCAGGATCTTGGCCGGATTAAAGGCCAGCCGCCGCACCGGGCTCATCAGAAAGTAGCCGAGCCACCACGGACAAACGCGTTGAGCCATTGCGCCTCTCGAAAAGGGATTCGCACATCTGGAACCATGGTAGCAGCCGCGCTCAAACGTCGACCCGCCGGGCCTGTGGGATAATCGGGTGAGCGCGCCCGCTTCGCGCTCCCCTTTCGCATGGACCGCGAATTCATCCGCAATTTCTCCATCATCGCCCACATCGACCACGGCAAATCCACGCTGGCGGACCGGCTGCTGGAGGTCACCGGCGCGCTTTCCCAGCGCGAAATGATGGAACAGGTCCTCGATACCATGGACCTCGAACGCGAACGCGGCATCACCATCAAGGCGCACGCCGTGCGGCTGAATTACCGGGGCGACGACGGCGTCCTCTACCAGTTGAACCTCATCGATACGCCGGGCCACGTCGACTTTTCCTACGAGGTGTCCCGCAGTCTACAGGCCTGCGAGGGCGCGCTCCTTGTGGTGGACGCTTCCCAGGGCGTCGAAGCGCAGACCCTGGCCAACACCTACCTGGCCCTGCACCACAACCTCGAGATCATCCCGGTCATCAACAAGATCGATCTGCCGGCCGCCGAGCCGGAACGCATCCGCGAGCAGATCGAGACGCTCATCGGACTAGACGCGCGCTTCGCCTTGCTGGTCAGCGCCAAGCAGGGCACGGGCGTGCACGACGTTCTGGAGGCCATCGTTCACTTGGTTCCGCCGCCCAAAGGCTCGCCGGACGCTCCCCTCCGCGCGCTGATTTTCGATTCGTGGTTCGACGCCTACCGCGGCGTCATCATCCTGGTGCGCGTGATGGATGGGCGCCTGCGCCTCAAACAGAAGATTCGTTTTTGGTCGAACGGCCAGGTCTACGAGGTCGAGGGCCTCGGCTATCAGGCGCCTAAGGCCACGCCTTGCGACGAGCTTTCCGCGGGCGAAGTGGGTTTCCTGTTCGCCACCATCAAGACGGTTTCCGACGCCAAGATCGGGGACACCATTACGGACGCCGAGAACCCCGCCGCGGAACCGCTGCCCGGCTTCGAGGAGATCAAGCCGATGGTGTTCGCGGGCCTGTACCCCGTGGAGTCCCACGAACACGGCCTGCTGCGCGACGCGCTCGAGAAGCTGCGGCTGAACGACAGCGCCTTTAATTTCGAGCCTGAGAATTCCGTCGCGCTGGGCTTCGGCTTCCGTTGCGGCTTCCTGGGACTGCTGCATTTGGAGATCGTGCAGGAGCGCCTGGAGCGCGAGTTCGATATCGACCTCATCACCACCGCCCCCGGCGTGCGCTACCGCATCACCACCACGACGGGCGAGATAGTCGAAGTCGATAACCCCACCAAGTTCCCCGACCCCTCCGAGATCAAACAGATCGAAGAGCCAATTATCGACGCCACCGTGATCACGCGCGAGGAGTACCTGGGCGGCATTCTGGCGTTGCTCGAAGAGAAACGCGGCGAGCAGAAGAAGTTCGAGCACCTCGGCGGCGGCCGCGTCATGCTGCTTTACGAGCTGCCGCTGAACGAAATCGTGCTCGATTTCTACGACCGCCTGAAATCCGCCTCGCGGGGCTATGCGTCGCTCGATTACCACCTCTCCGGGTACCGCGTCTCGCCCATGGTGCGGCTGGACGTGCTGGTGGCCGGCGACCCGGTGGACGCGCTCTCCGTCATCGTGCACAAGGAGTTCGCCCACGAGCGCGGCAAGGGACTGATTTCGCGTCTGCGCAAGCTGATCCCCCGCCAGATGTTCGAGGTGGCCTTGCAGGCCGCCATCGGCAACAAGATCGTGGCGCGCGAAACCATCTCGGCCATGCGCAAGAACGTGCTGGCCAAGTGCTACGGCGGCGACATCTCGCGCAAACGCAAGCTCCTGGAGAAGCAGAAGGAAGGCAAGAAGCGTATGAAGCGCGTGGGCCGCGTGGATATCCCCCAGGAAGCCTTCCTGGCGGTGTTGAAGGTGGGCCCGGACGACGGGGAGTAGGCCCAAACGGGCGCTGGCCTCAGCATATCCTCGTTCCATGGAGTCGGGCCATCGGTCGCCATACGCTCGCCTTCGCCGCGTGCTTCGCCATAGGCGTGTTTTCCAGGAAGCCCCGTCTTTCGCCCGCAATGCCCGTTTCTCCTCCTCGATCTAATAAAGACCCGCCCGCTGTAGGTCAACGCCGGGGGGATTTTGGGCGGGTAATAAGGCTTGCAGCCACTGGACTGAGCACCGCTTCCGGATGGCCGTGCGGGGATCATCCCGGCAGACTGAAATTGTCAGTTCTCGGTTGGGACTTTGTCCACGTGGTCGATTACCAGCAAATCCAGGCTGGCCGTACTCCCCTTCACCAACTTCAGGCCTAGTTGCCTTTCGAGTGCCGCGAAAAGGTTCGGACCCGGATCGCTGGCGATGCTTGCCTCAGGCTGTTGGTCGCCTCGCGGCGCTGCGGGCGCCATGAATGCAGGGGGCCGATACAAACCCAGAAATTCCAGCGTGAAATCGAACTTTCCCGTCAGGCCAGTCTTATCGACCACAATGGGCACTATGGCGCCGAAGGCCTCACCGTTGGATGCATTCACCATGTTGCCCAACCGTTCGGCAAACTCAGCCATCGTCACTCTGTACGTATAGCGACTCATCCCGTTCCCGGTCGTCATTGCGTTTGAGACGCCGGGCGGCAAAACTAGAAAACCATTTTTGTCGCGTTCAAAGCGGGAAGCGGCGCCAGCCGGCGCCGCGGTCGCGGCATCCGCGTCAGGAAGCGATGGCTTCATCTTCGGCCCGCCATTTGCCACCAGCAGCTCGTAAGCGGGGAAATCTTTCGTCCCATGATGAAGGGTCAAATGGAAGCGTTCCGCCAACAGATTCTGCAACATTAGATGGAACTGATCTTTGGGCGTGTTCGGCGGAATCTTGGCGGAGATGCTGTACTGCTCGCTCATGAGCCAGTTGGGGCCGGAGATCTGGTCGAAGCGCACGCCATACGCCGTCTCCAACAGGGTGCCCAGCGAGACGCTCGGCGCGGTAAACTGACCCGGATCGTCCGTTCCCGGACCGCCGCGCATTCGAAAACTTGACCCGGAAAACGATCCGGAACTCGATCCACCGGACGGAATGGGAAGAGGGCCCGCCGGTTTGACCGAAGCCACCTCGAATGCCGGTGGAGACGTGGCGTTCTGAGCGAGAGCGGCGCACGCCGCGAAAGCCACCAAGCCAGCCATCCGTCGAATCATCTGCTCCTTCTTGTCTGTGGGGCCTGCCGCACTTCACGCATGAGGGCGCTCCACCAGGTCATTTTGTTACATTCGGGCCTTTAGTTTTCTTTGAGCCTGTCGTGAAGCGCCATGCCTTTCATCACGAGGAATGCGACCGCCGATGACACCCTGATCCGCGCCTGGTCCTTTCCGCCTTCTGGAAGTGCGCCCTCTATCTCGGTTTCGATGTAAAGATCAAAAGCGAGGTCGCAGCCGCGGGCTTTGCGGGCACGTCCTTCATGGACCGGCTGAGTGCGATGCTTCGGGCCAGTGCCTTCATATTCGCCCGCCAGGAAGTCAACCTCCACTTTGATTGGGTTGCCGTTCACAACGACTGTACGGTGAAAGATGAACGGTTGCCGCAGATCTTGCTCGTAGCCTCGCCGCAAAAGGAGTGCTTGGATGGTCGCATACCCCGCTTCCCGGAGCGTCCGATGATTCAGGGCTAAATCCACGTCAATGCTACCGACGTGGGGTTCGAGGCCACCTGGTAGGATGAGTTGCGGAACCCACCCGCCGACGACCACGATGTCATCACGATATTCGCCGAGCAGGTGAACGAGTTCCAGCAGAACGGATCGTGCCGCCTCAACTTGTTCGATGGAGTAGTCTCGAAAGGTCAGCGCCATTGGGGTTTGATGACCTCCTCCAAGATCGCCGACGCGGCTTCCTCTCCGCGCCCTTTGGTTTGTGCCAGATCGAGGTATAGCTGAACAGGAGACACAATTGACGCGCCTTCAACTTCCCTCGTTCCGTAGAGTACGCCCTCGTCGTAGGGCTCGACCAGCGTCACGTTGGCGCCGGAGGAGACCGGCTTCAAGCCCATAAGGTCGGTCAGCGCGGCCAGATCACCCAGGACGTAAGCGGTGACTCGCTGATATCGAACTGCAGGAGCGAGCCGTGCTGCACCAGAAAAGCCGCTGAAAGCTACGCGCGCTTTGATTCGCTGACCAGTAGCCGTGAGTCCTGCCTCAATCTGGGGGATCGGCTTTAGCGAGTAGTACTCGCTCGCGCGACTGCGTTCGATCCGGTAATTCTCGACCCATTTCGTGAGCAGGGGTAGGACTGCATCGTCCAGCGAACGAAGGCGGAAGCCGGTCTCGTAGTCCCCCGGCGATGTCGATCGCGCCATCGTTTTCAAACTCCTAGTTTGCTCGATCCACTCCCGGTCGGCCAAGAGCTTCTTCACATTTGCCACCTGGCCGAGGCTGACGTTCGCCTCGTCCGCGAGTTCTTGCATCCGCCAGGTCCGCTTGCCCGCGGCAAGAAGAACCCGCAGGACGCGCTCAGCCTTGGGCGAGTACAGCGACCGCAGATCACGTTTCTGAACAGACGGGTTAGGGAAACCCTGACGTCGAATGTACACTTGATCGAACACAAGGCGACAGTTGCCGGCGAGATCGAAGTAACCGACCTGATACTGATCGCAAATGGCTGCGGCGGCGGGCGAGATGTACGGCGCAATGAAGACTGGGTAATCCCGTTTATCGGAGCGGGAGTAGTCGAGCAAGTTCAGACAGGCTTCGCGAGCCGTCCGCGGCTGTCCGCTCGACTTCACCTCGCACACAAGGCGGCGACCAATCAGTGGAGCCGCAAGAATGAAATCGATTCGTGAGTCGCCGCGTGTGCCTTCCGGTCGTACGCTCGCTGACGCCAGAAAAGGGACCTCCTGCAGTGCCGCCATCAGTTGGTCGGCAGCCTTGCGCTCAAACCCAGCCTCGTTCATTACGTTCACCATTTTCAGCGTTTGCTGAAAACTATTATTACACTGAAAATGCATTGGGGCAAGCAAAGCCAACTGTGGAGTCCGTGTGGAGTCCAGACCGCCCGAAAGGGCGTTTTGGCGTCCATTTGGCGTCCAAATCGCACCGCCACAAGTCTTTTGTTTTCAGTGGGGACTACCTGTAAGTGATTGATATTTCTTGCTTGGGGTGCAAGAGGTCCCGGGTTCAAATCCCGGCGGCCCGACCAAAGTTTTCAAGGACCTACAGCCGCGCTGGTCCGGTGGGAGTTTCGCTACCCAGCCGCCCGAACCGACCCCGGATGAACAGCCGCTATCCCGGCGTAGCGTGCGAAATCCCGCCCATTCAGGGCGAGGAGATTGGCAACGCCGTGGACCAACGTGGATGCGACGAGCCGTGCGTCATGTACCTGCACTCCAGCCACCGAGTACTGAACAACCAGCCGGCGCCACTCAACGTGAACGCGCTCGCTGTCGGGCAGAAATCTGAACCTGGCTTCGATTAGCCTAGCTCGCGCATCGGCCTCGGCGACCGACAGACCAAAGCCGTTCCTGTCAATTGGCCGGGTGCAGACGTTCCAGAACTCGACCAAGTTCTGCGCCGCGTAACACAAGCGCTCGCCTCGGGCCAGCAGCGTTTCCACGGCAGTGCGAACGATCGTGTAATCGGGATCGGACGGCTCCGCGAGGCGTAAGAGGATATTCGTGTCGGCGAGGAAGGGCACGCCTGGCCTCAGTTGTGGTCCTGGTAAATACTCTCGCGGCTGAAGGCGGCCGAGGCCACTTGGGGCAGGTTCTTCCCCATTTCCGCCAGCGTGTCGAGCGTTGCTCGAAGCTCTTGAAGGCTGGTGGCTGGAGACGCATGCGCCTGGGCGAGGTCTTCGATCGCGTTCCGGAGGTACGCCTCGAGGGGGATGCCCTTCGCCGCGGCCTGAGCATGCAGGGACGCTTCGATTTCCGGTCTGATCTCCAGCCTGACGGTCATGACGGCCTCTTCGCCCTCAACCGATTATCCCACGCCTGCCGCAATTGGGGCGCAAGAGGGCCCGAATTCAAACAATACTTGGCGTTAACTGCTAGGCGCCATACCGCCGCGCTGAACGAGACGGCGGCTACGACCCGATCATGAGGCCGGTGATTCCTGGCAGGCGCGCGCGGCGGATGTCCCGGAAACCCGCCTCGCCGAGCCAGGCGGCGTACTCCGGCTCGCTGTAGCTGCTGCCGCCGCGCGTGCCCACCAGCATGTTGAGCGCGAACAGCGCGGCGAAGCGGGGCGCCGTCTTGTCCGGCTCCAGAATGAAGTCCTGAATGACGACGCGGCCGCCGGGGGCCAGGGCCTCGCGGCAGCGGCGCAGCAGGTCGAGATTCTCCCCGGCGCCGAGCATGTGGCAGATGGCGGAGACGAACACCAGGTCGTATCCTTCGCCCAGCCGGCCGGAACGCAAATCGCCGGCGCGGACCTTGACGCGGTCCGTCACCCCGGCCTCGCGGATGTGGCGCAGCGCGATAGGCTCGACCGCGGCCAAGTCCAGGATGTCCGCCCGCAATGCGGAGTTGGCCCGAGCGAAAGCGATCGAATAAGCGCCCGACCCGCCGCCCACGTCCAGCATGCGGCGGACGTTCTCCGCGCCCACCGCGCGCACCACCAGCGGCGCGCGTTCCGAGGCGTTGCGGTGCATGGCGGCGATGAAGGCCTCGGTCTGGTCCTGGTCGCGCGCCCCATGGGTGACGGCGGCGCCGGCGCGCACACACTCGGTGAGCGTGGACCAGCGGCTCCACAGGTGCGCGGTGTGCAGCAAGGCCGGCCGGGCATTGTCGCGCGACCCGGCGGTGAAATAGCGCGCGGCCGCCGGCGAGTTGTGAAAGACCCCTTCCCGCTTGACGAGCAGGCTCAGGGACGCCAGCGCGTTGAGCAGCATCTCGGTGGCGCGCGGGTCGGCGCCGAGGCTGGCGGCCACTTCCACCGCGCCGGCGCCGTCCCCCACGGCTGTGAAGACGTCCAGCTCCAGCGCCGTGAGGACGGCGCGGCTCTCCTGAAACGCCCGGATGCGCTCGTTCAGATCGTCGGGGAGGACCCCGGCGGCTTCCCGTGCGCGGCGCGCCGCGAACATCTTTCCGCGGTTCTCCAGTATCTCCGCGCGCAAATCCGCGGGGTCCGTGCGCGCCAGGCGCTCGACGGGCGCGTCCTCCTCAAAATGCGAGCGGACGATCTCCGGCACGTCCGCCGGGGTCACGCACGAGTACCAAACGCCTTCGGGATAGACGATCAGGTTCGGCCCGTGCTCGCACAAGCCCAGCGAGCCGCACGCCGTCACCTGGACATCGTCTTCCAGCCCGCGCGCGTTGACTTCGCGCCGCAGCGCCTCCAGGACCTGGCCCGAGCCTTGCGCCGCGCAGCCCGGTACGCCCTCGGGCTTCTGTTGGTCGCAGACAAACACGTGATACCGGAACGGCTCCATATTTCTTCTCCGGTTTCACAGTAACAGGTTTGCTCAGCCGATCCGAAGGCGAGCCGGCCGGGAAGCCGAGAATGTCTCGGCGGACGGGAAGCTGTTCGCCGGCGACGGGGGCGGCCCGGCCAGCGTCGCCGCGCAGTCTCCGGACAACCAAACTCTGGTCCCCCCGGGCAACGGCCAGTGGATTTACCTTTTCCGGCCGGTCATGGTCAAGGGAAGTTCGTTCCGCGACAAGAAAGACCTGATCGACGCCGGCTATTTCAAGTCCGAGCGTCTCGTGAATCTCGCGAAGCATGACTATCGGCTCGAGCCGAATGTCACCTTTTCTCCCGATATGAAGTGGATCGTCTTTCGTTCCAATATGCTCGGCCCTACGCACGTCTTCGCGGTCGAGATCGCCAAGCCGTAATTGCGGCCCGCGCGCCAGCGATTCCGCAACCAGCATTCTGATTGGTGCTGACAGCCCTTGCCTGCGCATCTGGAGTGCGCTCTGCTCAAACTGAGGCAAATTCGCATTCGCTA